>CAMZHH010000036.1 GCA_947306745.1 uncultured Candidatus Saccharibacteria bacterium | reverse complement strand
GGAATCATAACCAAGGAGTTATATGGAGATATTAGTCAAACAATTAGATAATCCGCTTCCAGATCCATTGGATATTAGAGCTTGCGATGAGTTCTTCGAAGCTCTGGCTAATGAAGAGGTGGAATTTTAAGGAGGAATATGACCGACAACAATAAGGACAAACTTCACGAGGCCGTAAAGTTAGTCAACGACGCTATTATGGCCGAGTATAAGCGCATTGAAGAAATCGCCAAAACAGAAGAGGGCGATCCTATCTTAATTGAGGGTGAAACTACTGCCGGTTATTTCTGTCATATGATGGTGGATCCTAAAGATGTGGCAAAAATCGTTCTCGAGTATAATTATCCAGTTTGGCATATTCTCGGGGAAGATTATCCCGACGGTATGTGGGAGGACTTAGGTCGAAAGTTCGGTCTGGCGACGGTGTGTTCAATCGATTTATAGGAGTTGCTATGAGCTATATTGGAATTCTTGAATATGTAATCGGCGTGATCCACGATAAGGATATCTGGTATTATGTTGGCGACAAAGACTCGAATGGCAAGAGGTTACGTTCTGACGAGCGTTATTCTTCGTTTCTGGTTGACGCTAAACGCTATGATGATGAAGATGTCTTGCGAGAAGAGCTGGAATCTCTGCCGAAGACTTTGACCTATAAGATTCTTGAGATTCAGCGCTGCCCGAAATGTAAGAAAGAGTTCACGGAATATCCGGCTCTCTCGCGTGAGGACAATGAGACCGAAATTTGTCCGGAGTGTGGAGTTAGGGAAGCATTGGAGGCATATCATAAAGCCACCCGTCGTAAATAGGGTGGCTTCTTTTTATTTATAGATTTCGCTCGGCTTCATTTCTTCTGCGTAGTATTCTCCGTTATCGGCTTTGTATGCTAGATATAATCGTACGCCGAGCTTTTTTAAGCCTTTATTTTCTCTCATTAATCTGAGGCAATCTTCTTTTTCTGTCTTCGGGATCGCAATTCCGTATGCGGTGGCCGCAGATAGTTCTTTCATTTGAAGAATAATTTGTGAAATCGCCCAACGGAATTCTGTTTCGAACTTAGACTTCTTTTCGGAATTATCTTTTGCCTTGAGCGTGCCTTTTGCCTCGATATAGAAGCGATTTGAAATTGTGTTGCCAGAATAGGCGGCGCACTTAATATCGATTCCATGATCGCCGTCTTTTGCATAACAACGCTGTATGACCTTGAAGCTATCGCGATGGTGATTCTTGTCTTTTAGATAATTGATTGTACCCTCTATGACGTCGTCTTCGTTCATATTAATCCTTTTTTAATTCTGTATAGACACTATGCTTAAATGCATCAAGTACGCGTTTCTTGAGATTCTGGTCGTTAAGTAGTAGGGTGAAGAACTCGTTATTACTCATCAAGCCCTCAAGTAATGCTTCATCGGCGTCATCGTAGAAGCTAAATGCGAAGTCGTCTTCATTATTGTTCTTCGCGCCGACTTTGAGATTCTCGTTCTTGAGGAGTAAATCCTTGATCTGGAGCATGGCTTTCGTTGCGACGTCGGTATCGAATGTCTGGCCGGAAGCGGCATTAATATCGTCGATGATCCTTGAAAGGAGCTGCTCCTCGTCTTTGGTTAATCTGACCTCGGCGTTCGGTAGATTTACGAATGGCTTAGAAGTATGTGGGCCACCATCGTGCTTTTGGGCATAGAGGTTCTTGAACTCCACCATATTTACTTTCTTCGTAATATCGATTCCGTTTGTGGTACCAAAGTCGACATTGGTTAGGAATGTGGAGAGGAATATGTATTTCTTGAATAACTCATCGTCGATTTGGCCGGTAATCAAAGAAAGGAAATCGTAGAGGCGTACGTAGCTTCGGCACGCGCCAATGAATTCTTTCTTCTTGTTTAGATCTTCGCCGAACATATTATTCATGACCAAGATATTACGGCGGATAATCTGATTCGCCTCTGCGTTCGCGTTAATCCTCGTACGGATATTCCCTATGCCTTTTGCGTCTTTTGCGGCATTCTCGTAGACGACTTTGAAGAGCGCGTCAACGTCGTAATCGGTAATTACACCGTAGCCATCAATTTCTTCAGCTTTATCGCGAAGCTCCGATACGGAAGCGGTATTCTTTAAGATTGTCGTCGTATAATAAGGCGCAAATGCGTTCTCCATTTCTTCGTAGGTATTTACGAAGTCGAGAATAAATGTCTTCTTTGCGAACGGTGGACATACGCGGTTTAAGCGAGAAAGTGTCTGGACAGCGTTTACTCCGGCAAGCGGTTTCAAAATATACATCGCTGAAAGTTTTGGCTGATCGAAGCCGACTTGGTATTTGTTGGCCACGATAAGCGTATTATGGCGGTCAGTATTAAATTCTTCAGGGAGTTTGTCTTCGGCGAAGCCATTTATTCCGCGTTCGGTATATTCAGTATCACTATCATCTAGCTTTACTTTGCCAGTAAAGGCTACGAGTGGCTTAATATCGTCAATCGCGTGGTCGGCAAGGTATTTCTTTAATGCGAAGTAGTAGCGCACGGCTTCTTCGCGCCAATTTGTTACGATCATTGCCTTGGCTTGGCCACCAAGCTCATTCTTTACATTATCGCGGAAGTGAGAAACGATGATCGCAATGCGTTGCTCGATGTTTTCTGGATTCATCATCGCCGTGCGATAGATTTGCTTCTTGGCTTCCATGGTCTTTAGTGTCGGATCGTCTTCACTCGATTTTAAGACCTTGTAGAAAGTATTGTATTCAGTGTAGTTATTAAGTACATCAAGAATAAAACCTTCCTCGATTGCTTGCTTCATTGAATATAGATGAAAAGCGGCTTTTCTGACTT
>CAMZHH010000035.1 GCA_947306745.1 uncultured Candidatus Saccharibacteria bacterium | reverse complement strand
TTTTGCAAACTATTGAACAAATATGCTATAATGCAAGCATAAAGCGTTTGAGCAGCTATCAACTGCGAGCTGACGGAAGAACGATATGCTTAATGCGAGACTGCATATCCACTAGAACCGTCCGTGAGTCTGCGTGAAAGATGAAACGAGTGTCACTACAGAGAGAAGTAGTGGAAATTGGATGGTACCGCTCACTAGAGTTCCAATACAAATTGGAATTTTTTTATTCAACAAGAAAGGAGTGCGTGGCATGAAATATAAATATGGTGTGCGACGTCGGGCGAGTGAATATGAAAAAGCGCTCGTCGAACACTGGAAGAAAAATAAGACCTTCGAAAAGTCGGTCGAACAACGTCCAATTGACAATTCGTATGTCTTTTACGATGGTCCGCCATTTATTACTGGCAACCCGCATCATGGTACGCTTTTGTCTTCCATCGTGAAAGACGCCGTGCCACGTTTTTGGACCATGAACGGCAAGCGTGTTGAGCGCCGTTGGGGTTGGGACTGTCATGGTTTGCCAGCAGAAAACTTCGTAGAGAAGCAGCTCGGTATTACCGATCGTCGTGACATTGGTACGAAGTGGCCACTTGAGGTGTATATTACTAAAGCGCGCGAATCGATGGTTGCGAATTCTGAGACTTGGGAATCGACGATTGATCGTATTGGTCGTTGGGTAGATTTCAAGGGTGCCTATCGCACCATGAATAAAGACTTCATGGAATCAGTTTGGTGGGCATTTAAGACTCTCTACGAGAAGGGTAAGATTTACGAAGGCGAAAAGGTCTTGATGTACGATACGAAATTTGCCACGCCAGTATCAAAGGCCGAAGTGACGATGGATAATGATGCCTATCAGACGGTGACCGATCCATCCGCTTACGTAAAGTTTAAATTAGCCGATCGTGATGAGTATGTTTTAGCTTGGACAACCACGCCGTGGACTCTTCCAGCTAACATGGCATTAGCAGTGTCTGAGACGCTCGAATATGGCCTGTATGACGTCGAAGGCGAAAAGATGATTGTGGCCTCGAAATTGGCCGAAAAATTGTTTGGAGAGGACGCTAAGGCCCTTAAAACGTATTCTGGAAGCGACCTGGAGGGCTTGAAGTATTTGCCATTGTTTGAAATGAACGACAAGATTGGCAAAGATAAAAATGCTCATAAAATTCACGTTGCAGATTTCGTAAGCGCCGAAGATGGTACTGGTATTGTGCATATTGCGCCAGCCTACGGTGAAGATGACTACGCGCTCGGTAAACGTGATAAAGTGCCGGTACGCCATACGATAGACGATAACGGCTATTATTATCCAGAGTGGGCAGAGAAGTTGCACGAAATTGGCGTACGCGATACGGATGAAAACGGTATTGAAGTATGGGCAGGCAATAAGTTTATCGCCAAGTGTCTCGAAGAGAAGGGTGTTATCTGGAAGATTGAATATATTAAACACGAATATCCATTCAATCCGCGCAGTAAACAGCGTATTATGTACCGCGCTTTCCCTAGCTGGTTCTTTGATGTAGAGGGAAGCAAGGAGCTAATGCTCGAGAAGAATGAAGATATTAACTGGTTCCCAGCGCACTTGAAGCATGGCCGCTTCGCAAAGAATATCGAGCAAGCACCAGATTGGAACCTTTCGCGCGACCGTTTCTGGGCAACTGCGATGCCGGTCTGGAAGGGCGATAAAGGCTCAATTAAAGTAGTCGGCTCCTATGATGAATTATATGAACTATCTGGTGTGCGCTTGGAGGATTACCATCGTCCATGGGTAGATCAAATCGAATTTGATATCGACGGTGAGCACTTTAAACGCATTGATAAGGTGTTAGACTGTTGGTTCGAATCTGGCTCGATGCCGTTTGCACAGATGCATTATCCATTCGAGAATAAGGAGAAGTTTGAGAAGAATTATCCAGCTGACTTCATTGTGGAATATGTTGGCCAGGTGCGCGCGTGGTTCTACTATGTACATGTCGTAAATACTGCGCTCTTTGGCGAGTGCGCTTATAAGAATGTAATTACGACTGGTACCTTGGCTGGTAATGATGGTCGCAAGATGAGTAAATCCCTCGGTAACTATACCGATCCGAACGAGTTGATGGATAAATTCTCGGCTGACGCTTTGCGTTTCCAATTGTTATCTAGCCCAGTACTGGCCGGCGAGGATTTCGCCTTGATTGATAAGGATGTTTCCGATACGGCACGTAAGTTGACGATGATTTGGAATGTCTATGACTTCTTTACGATGTATGCCGAAGTGGACGGCTGGGAATATAAAGGTAAGACTTTAAAGGCGCCAACTAAACTCGAGAATGAGTTAGATAAATGGATTATTAGCCGCGTATATCAGTTGCGTAATGAGATTACCGAAAATATGGAAGCATATAATATACCAGCTGCGCTCGCGGGCGTGTTGCCATTTATTGATGATCTTTCGAACTGGTTCGTGCGTCGTAGTCGCCGTCGCTTCTGGAAGTCTGAATCGACTAGTGACAAAAACGAAGCCTATGCAACTTTGCATTTCGTATTAAGCTACACGGCGTTAATCTTGGCACCGTTCGTACCATTCTTGGCCGAAGAGCTTTGGCAGAATATGATGGGTGGCGAGAGTGTCCATTTGATGGATTGGCCGAAGGCTGGCAAGGTAGATGAAGCTGTAATTGCACGTATGAGCGATTGTCGCACAATCATTACGGATGGCTTAGCTTTGCGCATGCAGCGTGATGATGAATATGGTCAGATTAAAGTACGCCAGCCATTAGCGAAGCTAACCTATGGTGGCGAAAAGCTTGATGACTTCTATGAAAAGATTATTGCTGAAGAGGTGAACGTCAAAAAAGTTGCTCACGGTAAAGAATTAGTACTCGACAAAAAGCTGACGGACGAACTTCGCGATGAAGGATTTGTTCGTGAACTTATTCGTTTTGTTCAGGCTGCTCGCAAAAAAGCTGAGCTAAATGTCGATGATCGAATTAAGCTGTCCGTTTCGGTTGAAGTTCCAGCTAAACACCTTGAAATGCTTAAAAATGAGGTATTAGCGGTAGAATTTAGCCAAGAAGGCAACTATAAATACGATGAAATTGTGAAGATTGATGGTAAGAATGTCACAATTTCGCTCGAAAAAGCCGAATAATTAAGCACAAAAAGTCCAGTTATGATATAAAAACTGGACTTTTTTGTGGGGCAGTGAAAATATTTTTGAGATTTTTCAAGGCCATTTTGACCTCTGTTAAATTTGACAATTTTGAAA
>CAMZHH010000034.1 GCA_947306745.1 uncultured Candidatus Saccharibacteria bacterium | reverse complement strand
TGGAACACTTTGATGGTGTTGAAGAAATACGAAAAGACGGAGTGTTGATTTATAGACTTCGCTGCACTGGTGGAAAGATAATCTAAGTTTAGGGTATTAACAGACGAATTTATAGGGGCAAAACGGCAGTTTTTACCCCATTTTTCTTGCAAAAAACAACATAAAATAGCACCCCAAAACCCGCAAGGTTCTTAACAGAAATTTATCACCAAAAATCGGCCGAAAACCGATTTAAATACGTCTTGGTGGGGCCTTAATTAGCCAGGTTTTACTCATATACAAAGAACATAGGGGGGAGACTACAACTTCTTGCGCGTAGGCTTTAATTAAATCGTTGGACATACCGTTCCTAATCTGATAAAAGAAAATGTAAAGTCCTTGCGCGGAGTAGTGTGCTTCTATTGCGAGAGCTTCCCGTTCATTTGTTATCTGGTAAAATGGAGGCATGGAAAAAATTATTGAGGTTGAAGGCCTGACAAAATTGTACGGTAAGTTTAAAGCCGTAGATGATTTGTCAATTTATGTGGAGAAAGGTCGAATCTTTGGTCTCTTAGGGCCGAACGGTAGTGGCAAGAGTACCACAATTAACTGTATTCTTTCTCTACTGAAATATCAGAAGGGCGAGATTAAGATCTTTGGCGAGACGATGTCGCCAGATAACTATGAACTTAAGCGCAAGATTGGCGTGGTATTCCAGGACGTAGCCGTGTTTAACGAGCTAAACGTCTATGACAACATCGATTATTTCTGTGGCTTGTACATTCGCGACAAAGAAACCCGCAAGAAATATGTAGAAGACGCGATTAAACTCACGGCGCTGCAGGACTTTAAGAAGTTCCGTCCAAAACAGCTTTCGGGTGGTTTGCTAAGGCGCCTTAACATTGCCTGTGGAATTGCGCACAAACCAAAACTGATCTTCCTCGATGAGCCAACGGTGGCAGTCGATCCACAGAGCCGCAATGCGATTCTGGAGGGCATTGTAAAATTAAATAAAGCCGGTGCAACCATTGTCTACACTTCCCACTACATGGAAGAGGTGGAGCAGATTTGCGACCGCATCGTAATTCTCGATAAGGGTAAAATCATCGCCAAGGGTACGAAGGAGTCTTTGAAAGAAATGACCACCATGGGCGAGCGCATCGTGATTGAGATGGCGAAGCCGGATAAGAAGATTATGGCCGAGTTTGAAAAGATGCCGAATTTGCTTGAAGCCAAGTATGACGACGGCAAATTGGCACTCACCTTCGCACGCGGCAAAGAAAAACTCCCGAGCGTAATTGAATTCTTGAAGAAGAACGAGCTCAGCTATGAGCGCATCTTCTCGGAACTTCCGAGCTTGAACGATGTGTTCCTCGAATTAACTGGTAAGGAGCTCCGTGACTAATGTTTTGGCGCGTATTTAAAACTAAATTGAAGGTACTACTGCGGAACAAAAGCTGCCTGTTTTGGGTGCTGATTTTCCCGTTCATCATGGCGATTTTGTTCAATGCGGCGTTTAGTGGTCTCAATGCGATGAAAGAGTCCAAATCATCCAAGGTGGCAGTGGTCCAGGATGCGCTTTCTGAGAATAGTGAATGGCGCATGTTCTTTAAGGAGCTAGACAAACACAAGAGCTTCGAGATTTCGTTTACGAGCGCAGAAGACGCGAGGAAAAAGTTGGACGATGGCGAAGTGCAAAGTTATATCGACTTCAAGGATGATAAGGCGCATTTATTCATTAAGGAAAACAACATTGGGCAGACGTTGATTAAGAATGCGCTCGACCAATACGCGGAGCTAAATACCACCGCGGCGGCAATTGCGCAGACTAGTCCGGAATACTTGATGCGCGAAGATGGCTTCAGTAAGATTATGACGGAAGATTTCGTAAAGGACGATAATACCGAGCACACAGACTTTACAGTGAATTATTTCTTTACATTGATGGCAATGGCGGCGCTATATGCATCGCTAATTGGCATTGAGCTAACGAAGAATAATGAAGCGAATCTTTCGACCAAGGGCGCACGCTTAAGTGTATCGCCGACGAACAAAACGATGGTGATGGTGGCAGATTTACTGGTAGGATTTGTGGTTTGTTCAATCCAACAATTGGTACTATATTTCTTTATCCGCTTTGTACTAGGCGTACAGATGGCGGCCGAGCCGGGCTGGACGCTACTCATCAGTATGATGGGCGTGCTCGCGGGTCTCTCGCTCGGTATCTTTGTGGGCGCATCGAACAAAAAGTCCGAAGGCCTCAAGAATGGCTTACTAATTTCAGTAATTATGCTGTGCTGCTTCTTTGCTGGCATGATGGGCGATCCGATTCTGCGCGATAAGTTCGAGACGATGATGCCGTTATTTGCGAAAGTTAATCCGATTGCGGCGATTGCGGACGGTTACTATGCCCTGTTTGCCTACAACGGCGACATGGAATATTACTGGCAAGCGTTCGCGCGCATTGCGATATTTGCAGGCGTAATGTTGGTACTGTCGTTAGTACTCTCAAGGAGGAAACGTTATGACAGTATTTAAGGCATATCTAAAGATTATGCTCCGCAACATAGGGCTAATCGTGATGTATGTCGCGATTTCGGTACTAGTAGTGTATTTGAATACGATGAATGCACCGGCGCCGAGTACCTATGAAGATATTACGGTAAATATGGCGTTTATTGATCGCGATAACACAGTGTTCTCGCGCAAGTTCTGCGAATACGTGGGTTCGTATGCGGATGACGTGCTCGAAGTCGAGGATGAAGAACATGCGATTCAGGATTTCATCTATGATGATTACACGCGCGTGCTGATTATTATTCCTGCGGGATTCGAAGAGGCGGCTTTACGTGGTGAGGCGGAAGTATCGCAGAAGTGGTCCATGGAAGGCGTGGGTATGATTGCCGAGATGCATGAGACGAGATTCTTGACCAGCATGAATGCGCTAGCACGCAGTGGCATGTCGCGCGATGAGATCCTAAAGCAAATGGAAAAGACTTCCGAGACGGATGCCGAGATCAATATGATTGGCAACCTGGAAGAAAAGGATAATCGTGGCGGCACAATTTTTGCGGTGTTTTCAGCTTATCCAGTGATGGCGGAAACGATTTTGATTGTGGGTACAGTGGCCTGCGTGTTTAATGCGCAGACAGTGAAGCGTCGCAACGAAGTGTCGGCGATGCCGATGTGGAAACTAAATACACAGTTAATGATTGGTAACTTGCTATTTTGCGTGTTACTGGTGGCGATTTTGTGGGTAGCCTGCTGCTTCATTGCGCCAAATACGGCAATGTCAATGACGGGCGTGATGATGTTTGTATCAATGCTGGCACTCGCGATGACGTTTAGCGCAATGGCGTCCTTAATTACGTCATTTGTAAAGAAGCGCGAAGTGTTATCCGGCATGCAAACCGTGATTCCGTTAGGACTAAGCTTCATTTCTGGCATCTTTCTAGATTCATCACTACTAACGGGTGGGATTTTGAATGTCGCGAAGTTCTTTCCGACTTATTACTACGCGCAAAGCATTGAAAAGATTGGCGCTTATACGGAATTTGGTGCGACGCAGTGGGGCGAAGTATTGAGCTCAATCGGGATCGTGTTAGCGTTTGGCGCGGGATATTATGTACTGATACTGATTATTACGAACGTGAAGCAAGTGAAGAATAAAAATAAATAAACCAGTGCCGATACTACTGTATTCAGATTAATGAAAGAATATAGTATTTCCGACTAGATTAAGTTGTCGAGGGCATAACAAGCATTTATAGATTGCGGAATGGATAAAAATTATTTTATAAACCTTCTGGTGGG
>CAMZHH010000033.1 GCA_947306745.1 uncultured Candidatus Saccharibacteria bacterium | reverse complement strand
CATATGTTTAATAAAAAAGAAAATTAAGTTACTATTCGCTAAATTACAATTTGTATAGTTGAGATAATAGGAGTCGAAAGGCTCTTATTTTTGTGCCTTTAAATCCTATTCACTTACAAAACTTTTCTTATTATATAAGTTATATCGTGTTCACTCTAAAAGGTTTGTTGTATTAAGAATGGTGTCGTGATAGAACAAGCTCTATTTCCAGAACATAATAATACATACCCACCTTCATTAATAACCTTGAAAGAATGGCGCACACACGTTGATGTAAATAAAAACCTAGACCATTGGAAAAGAAGATTAAATGATAAAAACCTCTGATCCCTGCGAAGACCTTTTATGAAACTACAAGGTACGCACCCTTTTCAAAATAATCAATTGCGGCAATCCTCGCAGGGTTGATTTATTTAACCTTACTTATGCATGTTTTACAACCCATAACCAAAGATCCATGCTATAATAAAACTAGCTTCGAGTTTAGAGATGCTCTCGAAGCCCAAGTAATGCGGCAGAAAATGCTCGCATTTTTTGTTTCACGCACAAGCTATTAAATTGCGGAATACCTTGTGTCAACCTCGAAAGCCATTTCACATGGCTACGCAAGGAGCACCTTATGGACGAAGAAAAGAAAGAAACGTCCGCGGCTATCGCTGGATTACTCAGCCTTCTAAAAAGCATTGAAGTTACACCGGAGCGTATCGCTCAGAACCAATGGAAGTCGGTAAACAAAAATGGCGAAGTCGAATTTTACTATTAAAACAAACCAATCTCCGGCTAGATCATAATCGCGACCGGAGATTTTTTATGGGCCAGTGCAGCCAAGCTACCTCTTTTTACAGATATATGATATAATAATTCCTATGAAAAGCAAGTCTGTATTGGGAACAAACGGCGAAGAAAAACCATTACTCCGCTATGTGTTATATGCTCGTAAATCATCTGAAGATGTTGGCGCGCAGGCTAAGTCTCTTCCCGATCAGATTAAAGACTGCTTAGACTATGCCGAGAATAAAGGCATTGTAGTTGTAGACACGCTTAAAGAGTCGCATTCCGCAAAGATATCCGGAAGGCGACCTGTTTTTGCTAAGATGCTAAAAGATCTAGAAGCTGGCAAATACGATGGCATTCTAGCTTGGCACCCGGACCGCCTAGCAAGAAACTCCTTAGAGGCTGGAATGATTGTTGATATGGTAGACAGCGGCAAGATTAAAGACCTTAAATTCCCAACGCTCGAATTCACAAACGATTCTAGTGGCAAGCTACTTCTTAACATCATGTTTGCAATGTCCAAACAATACTCTGAGCATTTGTCAGAGAGCGTACAACGCGGCGTCGATTCTAACCTTGCACAAGGTAAATCTGGCGGTATTCCAAAATGGGGATATAACCGTAGCGAAATAACTGGCTATTACGAGCCAGACGATAACTTTGAATATATCAAACATGGCTTTGAGATGTATCTTGAGGGCCATTCTCAGCGAGAAATCATAGATTACTGGCGCCAGAACAACGTTCACCGCATGACGAAGCTAACGCGCAAGAATAAGAACATAAAGCGCATTAACGTCTACGATAGCGATTCTACGATTGGCGCAATCCTTAGCGATCCGTTCTACTACGGTATCCTCGTACAAGCTGGCCAACAGGTAGACTTACGCAAGATCCTACCGAACTTCAAGCCAATGCTAACCGAAGAACAATTCGGCGAAGTCCAGGCGAAGCGCGGTAACTTGAAGAAAGTTATCTCGGCGTCTGTTAAGGCGATAGATGATAAGACCTTCATTCCATTCCGCCAGCTCATGAGATGCGGAGAATGTGGCAATTTTATGCACGTAGCGCGTTCTAAATCACGCACTGGCAAGAAATACCTATACTTCCGTTGCGGTAATACAGAATGTAAGCGCGAGCAAAAGAGCGTCCGCGCGCAAGTCTTCCTAGACTACTTCTATAACACGCTAGAAGCGCTACATTTTGGCAAGAAAGAGATAGACGAACTCCGCAATAACTTAAATGACTATATTAACGTCCGCCATAACGAGCTACTTGAAGAAAAGCTACGCGTTAATGCCGCTATTAAGGCCAAGAAGCGCACTCAGGGCGAGTTAGCGCAGGCTTTCATAGATCTAGGCAAAGATGCGCCAGAAGAAGCCAAGAAACTCGTCAAAGAGCAAATGAATGAATGTCGCGACGCGATAGCCGCTTTGCAAGCTGAACGCGACGATATTAGCGCCAAAATCTACGATCCTGACCAAGTTCGAGAAATTCTGGAAGAACTTACGAACCAGCTAGATTCCCTCGCTGACAAGATGAAAAGTGCCGACTCATGGCAAAAGGACCAGTTAGTACGAAAATTGGTTACGAACCTAGAAATTAACAACAAAAATGAGGTCTCCTTCAGATGGAAGAAACCTCTTGAAAACGTCTTTAACCAGGCTCTTAAGAACAGAACTAGGTTTGGTGCGCCTGACTAGACTCGAACTAGCACAGCCGTGAATCTGGCCACTACCACCTCAAGGTAGCGTGTCTACCAATTCCACCACAGGCGCATGACAATATTATAACATACTTTTTAAAATTATGGAGTGCGATTTTTGGTGGTTTTTTCAGAAGCCCAAGTTTCGACGTTGACGAAGCGATCGAGGGCGGAAACCATGTGGCTTTCGTCAGAGAAGGTGCGGACGTTTTTGTTATAGAAGTAGGAGATATTGGTGCGGTATAAGCCGATAGCTGGAACATCTTCGACCCAGTACTTTAAGAAGGTTTCGTATTTGGCGAGGCGGAGCGACTCGTCGGTGGTTTCGCGGGCGCCGAGGATTAGGTCATCGATCAAAGAGTTCTTGTAGTTAGACAAGTTGAGGCCAGATTGCGAAGCCTGGGATGAGTGGTAATAGGCGAAGAGATCTGGGTCGGCGCCGAGGTCGATTTCATAAATTAGGATATCGTAGTTGCGCTTGGTGACGATGGAGCCGATGAAGTCTTGGCCTTCGGAGTAGACTGTGACGTCGACATTGAGTCCGACGTTGCGGAGGTTTTCGGCGAAGGTTTCGGCCACGGCTGGCAAATAGCCAGAGTTAACCGTAGCGAGCGAGAGCGTCGTGTCGCTAAAGTCTGATTCGATGGTGGATCTGGCGGAGTCCGCATCGTAGCTGATTGGGGATGGATATTCGGACAATTTAATTTGCGCATCGGAGAGTGGGTAGTCGAGCGCCGGCTTGTTGTCGGTGAGGGCGCGAATTTCGGCGAGGTCGACGGCGCGCTTGATGGCTTGGCGCAAAGATTTATTCTTGAGTGGCTCTTTGGTCGTATTGAGGAAAGCATAGACGCCAGAGCTGATGCTGGTTTGTTTTTCGTAAATAGATGCAGAAGTCACAAGGTTTTGGTCGGCTGGCGAAAGTGCGGCGGTGGCGGTGATTTTGCCAGCATTGAGATCCTTAACCAAGTCTTCTTTGGTTTTGTAAGTGTGAATAGCGAAGCTGTTGAGTAATGGTTTTCCCTTGTAATAGTGTGGGTTGGCGGAAAGATAAATGATTTTCTCGCCTGCGGATGGGGTTTGGGTGGCGTTAAAAGTAAAGGCGCCCGAAGTGACTGGCGAGGTGGAGAAAGAGTGCTCGATAAGGGTTTTTGGATCGGTGTCACCAAGGATGTGCTTTGGCAAAATCGGGAAAGTAAGGGCCGAGTCAAAATCGGCGTAGGCTGACGGCAAATAGAAGACAATTGAACCTTCATCTTCTGAAACGCGCACATTGGAAAGGTTGGTGTCGTAAATTGAGCTTACTGCGGAGTTTTTGATGAGAGAAGCCGTAAATAGGACATCTTCGTTGGTGATTGGTTCCCCGTCCGACCATTTAAGGTTGTCGCGAAGTTTGATGGTCCAAGTGCGGCCGTCGTCAGAAGCGTGGATGGATTTGGCGAGGCCTGGTGCGATATGGCCAGAATAATCAACTGCGGACAAGGTTGCGAACATTAAACGGCTAAGGGCTTTTTCGCTATCGGTCACGGCGAAAAGTGGGTTCAAAGAGTTAACCTCGCCGATTGTTCCCTCCATGTAGCTGCCACCGCTCACGAATGAGTTGGTGGAATAGAAATTTCCGAGCCAGACAGACTGCGTGATGGCAAGCAAAATAAGTGCCGAAATCAAAAGGCACCACTCAAGAATCAATAATTTAATATTCTTAATATGAGAAAGGCGGCCAAAAAGATTGGTCTTAATGTGTTCTTTTCCTTCTTGCTCGGCAGCCTTACTAATGCGCGAAAAACGCTTGATAAACTTTTGCCCACGCTTTTTGACGGAATTTTTCATATTATGCTGGTATGATTAATAA
>CAMZHH010000032.1 GCA_947306745.1 uncultured Candidatus Saccharibacteria bacterium | reverse complement strand
CAGCGCTATGTCGATGCATATGGCCGCATTGAGCCAATCAGCAAGACTGGTCTTTCGGCAAAGCAACAACGCCAATTGGCTGTTGCAGTCAAGCGTGCTCGCCATCTAGCATTAATGCCATTTGTTGCGAACGCTTAATAGGAGGCCCTCGGAATGTATGGACCAACGGATTTAAAGAAAAATACCTTGATTACCTTGGATGGTGAACCATATAAGGTAGTTGAGTATTCCCAGAAAGTGATGGGTCGCGGTGGCAGTATTGTCAACGTGAAGGTGAAAAACTTAATCACGGGCAACCTGCTTCCAAAAACCTTTAAGGGACAAGAAAAGATTGAGCCAGCTGAGGTCACGAACCAAACTGTGCAATATCTTTACAATGATGGTGAAAAGTTCTTCTTTATGAACCCAGAAACTTTCGCCCAGTATGATCTTTTAGCAGATATGGTCGGCGATAGTAAAGACTTCATGAAAGAAGGCGAAAACTTTGAGATTCAGTTCTATAACGACAATCCAATTAACTTAGTATTGCCAAAGAACGTTTGGCTCGAAGTTACTTATACCGAAAACGTTGTTAAGGGCGATACGACTTCTTCTGTACAGAAGGACGCTAAGCTCGAGACGGGCGCAGTAGTTAAGGTTCCAGCCTTTATTAAGACCGGTGACGTTATTTCAGTTGACACTGAGAGCTACGCTTATCGTGAACGCAAGAAATAGGATTGATTTGCGATAATGAATTTAGAGCAATCTAAAGCTAATAATGGCCAGGAGCGAATCCTGGTCATTATTGGTCCTACGGGATCGGGGAAGACTGGTCTTGCGATTGATGTGGCTTTGGAGCTAGCCCGTCTGCGTGGCGTAGATGTGGCAGCCGAAGTCATTTCGGCCGATTCGCGTGCGATTTATAAAGGTATGGATATTGGCACTGCGAAGCCGACACGGGAAGAGATGCAGGGCGTTCCGCATTGGGGCATTGACCTCGTAGAGCCGGATGAGCGCTTTACTGTGGTGGATTTTTGTGAGTACGCACGCCAGAAGATTGCGGAGATTCGTAAACGTGGGCATTTGCCGATAATCGCTGGAGGCACGGGATTATATGTGGATGCCTTGGTTTACGACTATCATTTTAATGATGTTGTGAAAAATAATTGTTCAGACCGCGAACAGATGAGTTCGGACTATATTATGATTGGTATTCACTGGGAGAGGGCAGAATTGCGCAAAAGACTTGTTCAAAGGTCGTATAAATTATTTGAACAAAATATTGAGGCGGAAACGGCCGCAATGGCAGAGAAATATAGCTGGAACCTGCAGGCGATGAAGTCGGATATTTATCCTATTGTTTGGAGAATGATGCAGGGCGAGATTACGCGTGAAGAAGCAATTCAATTGAATGCCGTGGATGATTGGCATTTAGCAAAACGCCAGCTTACTTGGTTTAAGCGGAACCCAGAGATCAAATGGATGCCGCTTAAAGAAGCTAAAGACTGGATAATTAATTTTTACCAAAAGTAGATTACAAAATTGTTGTTCGTGACGACATTATTTTCTTTTTGTGTTAAACTATTTATAAGATGAGCAAAGAAAATACTATGCCACTAGAAAAATTATTCGGCTCTAAGACTAGGGCAAAGCTTTTGGCTCTATTCTTCGAAAACCCGGATAAGTCTTATTATGTGCGCGAAATTACGCGCGTGATTGAAGAGCAGATTAACTCTGTGCGTCGTGAATTAACAAATTTGAACGCTCTCGGCCTCGTTAAGATCGAAAACTATGAGAATAAAGTTTATTATTCTGCTAATATGAAGCATCCTTTTGCGCGTCCAATGACGGAGATTTTCTCGCGCAAGGTGATTGATACGGTTGATACAGCCGAGACCGTACGTCGCCCAACCTGGGCTGATTACGTGCGCCCAGTAGAGAATATCTTGAACGCATTAGTCGTTACGAATCGTTTGCCAGGCCAAGAAGGTCTTGATTTGTTGATTATCGGCGACGACCGTGGCCGTAAATTGACGCGCTGGGCGGAATTAGTTGAAAAGAAGCAGGGTAAGCCGCTAAATTATGCCATTATGAGTCGTGAAGATTATCTATACCGTAAAAGTGTGCGTGACCGTTTCTTGGCGGACGTAATGACGTTGCGCATTAGTGAAAAGTACGATCCAGAAAAGATTTTGTAGTAAAGAAGAGGAGGAGAAATGTTTGAGCTGGAACTAAAAAATCCGGACGAATTAGTTATCAAGACTAAAGATCGCACGGTTAATATCAATGTCGTACAATCGACGATTGATGCGAATTTGTCGGTCGGTACAATTCGTGGTGCTGGTGAGTTTGAGATTGGTGATGTAGCAATTGTCGGTATCAGCTTGAAGGCTGGCGGTATCATGTATCGCGTCTCGATTGAGGAGACGAAGATTGGTATCGTGGGCGCCTCTGCGGTCGTAGAAGACCTCGACGAGCTTGGTCCAATTGATATCCTTGGCACGAATAATCCAAAGTTTGTAAGCATTGTCGAGCCAAAGGTGGTCATACCGATGGGGAATATGGATTTTGCTGAGGTGAAGGGCACCGTAAAGACTGATCGCCGTCAAAAAGTGAAGAATCGCAGCGCGTTGCCGCAAGTCCTCGAGATTTGGAAAATAGATTAGCCTTGATTATTATCTGAAAATAAGATATAATAGAGCATAGTTTTAAGAAATAATAAGAGATAACATATGGCAATTTGTGAAATTACCGGTAAAGGCAAGATGTATGGCCACAATGTGAGCTTTTCTCAGCATAAGACTCGCAAAGTTTTTAAGCCAAACGTCCAGAAGCGCACTTTCGTTATCGATGGCCAAAAGGTTAAGTTAAACGTTTCTACCTCGGCTTTGCGTACGCTTCGCAAAAAAGGTTTGATTAAATAATCTGACATTTTAAGATGAGCTTCCGGGGCTCATCTTTTTTATGCTTCAAAATGATATAATGTATTCATGAATGTGGTAGGTGGAATAATAATTATTTTTGCGATTACGATTATTTCGATGGTATTGCACGAGATTGCGCACGGCTATACGGCGTATTGGCTGGGGGATAAGACGGCGAAATATAGCGGTAGGTTGTCGTTGAATCCGTTGAATCATATTGATCCGGTGATGACGATTGTAGTACCAGTAGTGATGTATCTGTGCGGTGGGCCGATATTTGGTGGCGCAAAGCCGGTGCCAGTGAATTCGCGCAATTTGAAGCACGGTGAGTGGGGGATGGCGCTTGTGGCGATAGCGGGGCCGCTTATGAACCTTATTTTAGCCTTAGTCTTCTTCCTGCTGGGTTTCTTTACGGGCGGTAATTTCACTAGCGTCTGGGGCGATATCTGCGCGATGGGCGTGTCGGTTAATCTAGGTTTTATGCTGTTCAATATTTTGCCGATTCCGCCTTTGGACGGTAGCAGGGTATTATACGCTTTAGCGCCAGAATTTGTGCGCAAGGGGATGGACGGAATTGAACGATATGGTACAACTTTAGTGTTCATTTTGGTAGTTTTGTTTGGAAGTTTTCTTTCTAGTTACCTAGTAGGCGCACGAATTTGGTTTATTGAATTGTTTTATCATTTGGTGGGTTTGTAGAAATTACGAATTTGCGAAAGACGGGCCAAAGGCTCGTCTTTTTGTCTAACAGGGGGAAACATAACGAAGTGTCATGGAATGGCAATATTTTATAACATATGAAATAGATATTTCGTTGCGGTCTATTGCAAATTTTATGAAAAGCAAAAGCGATTTGAAAATGATTTTCAATTTTAAGTTACCTCTATTTTAGGGTTTTGGTTGAGTGCAGCATCTATGATATAATGAAAGTATCCCAAGTTACGCATGATTTTCCTGAATAATCATGTTCTAGGGAATTCGAGGTGTTAAGGCCGTGGTCTTAGCGCAAGAGAGTTTACCCACCGTGTTCTTATCACGGGAAAACGATGTAACTTGGGATTTTTTGATGCCTGTAAAAATACGCTTATGCTAAAATAGAAGATATGAAGCAACGCATTCGGGTGACGGCGATTTGCAAGAAAGATGATCAAATCTTACTATTGAAGCGTTCCGGTGGTCGGGTAGATACTGGTGCGCAGAATTTTGAGCTTCCGACCGGTAAGATTGTTTTCGGCGAGCAACCCGAAGAAGCGATGTCGCGCGTGGTGTTAGAAAGCTTGGGCGTGCAGGCCGAGAGCTTACAATTATCCGATGTAGTGACTTTTACGGGTCTTTTTGATTCTTCTGAGCAGGGGAACTTATATATCGTCTATGAAGTAAAATTGCAGAAAGATAGCATAAAAATTACTTCAGAACGATATACGAACTATAAGTGGGCCAAGATGGATGAAACTGGCTTGATGCCACTCGATGAAGCTTCCATGATGGTATTGCAGATTACGGCGACGAAGACTGGAGCTTTGGCATCGCGCATTATTCGTGCCGAACAAGAGCAAGTTTTGCCAGCCAGCGATTTTGCGACAATATATACCGACGGCGGTTCACGTGGGAATCCTGGTCCGAGCGGTCTTGGCTATTATATTATTGGGCCAGATGGTAAAGAGATTAAGCGTGGTGGCGAATTTTTGGGCTTCTCCTCGAGTCGCTTGGCGGAGTATTATGGTTTGAAAGAAGGGTTGGAGCAGGCTATTGAGCTTGGCTTCAAGCGCGTGCATTTTAAGAGCGACTGCTTGATGATGGTAAACCAAATGAATGGCGTTTATAAAGTGAAGAATCCGGATTTATTCCAAGTACATAACGATGTCTTGAAATTGCTCGATAAATTAGAAGCATATAGTTTTACTCATGTCCCGCGCGAGTTGAATACCGAGGCGGATGCCGAAGTGAATCGCGTAATTGATCAGAATGCCCGCCGCGGGGAATATTAGATTGTAAAATAATTGACGAATTTGTCAAATTGCGTTAAGATAAAGGTAAGCTCGTTGATGTAGTCGCTGGCCTTTTTGGCGAGAGGAAAGTCCGGGCAGCATAGGATACGGTAGTTGCTAACGGCAACCGCGCGTAAGCGTAGGAACAGTGCCACAGAAACTATACCGCTATTACTTCGGTAGTAGTAAGGGTGAAAAGAGTGGGGTAAGAGCCCACAGATCTCGATGGTGACATCGGGGTGGGGTAAACTCTACCGGCTGCAAGGAGACCTAGATACCGTGATCCGCGGATGGTCGCTCACCGCTAGACCTCGTAAGTAATTGCGCGGCTAGATAGATGACTACAAACTATTATTTCGGTAATAGCTACAGAACCCGGCTTACTATGCGAGCTTGCCAAAGAATATCTACTTTTACGTAGGTATTTTTTGATGATAAAATAAGCTTATGGAAATCTCAATGGGCGATTTTATGATGACTGTGCCGATAGATTATCAGCA
>CAMZHH010000031.1 GCA_947306745.1 uncultured Candidatus Saccharibacteria bacterium | reverse complement strand
TCAAAAGCTTCGATGTTTCTATAGTCATCGTCGTCAAAGCCGCACAAGGCAAATATCAAGGCTTCAGGCCCATCTAGCACTCCGCGCTAGACGGCTTTCCCCTCCGCTCCCGCCCCCTTGTGCCAAGGGGGTTTATCGATTAACGACGCTTATGGAACGCGCAATAACAAGCGAAGCTCGCAATAAAGGCGATTGACCCTACACTTGTGAGAATAGTGATTGGATCTGCAGTATTTGGGTTTTTCAACTTGCGATAGTAGTAGGTTACAATTTGGTCATCTTCTTCAAAGTTATAATCTTCATTTTCTGGTGATTCTACCAACTCGTAGCCTTCACATTCTTTTGCATGAGTCTGATACGGATCACCAATAAGACCTACGGCATCGTCATTCTTACAAACTTCTTTGTCGGTACCCTTTTCCTTGAAGCGTGTAATGATTCTGCCCGGAATCTTAATCGGTGTTGGCTCGTCGTCTTCCTCATCGCCAGGCTCCGTTTCGTTGGTTGGTTCGGCATCGACATTAACAAGAGTAACGTGACCGGTTGCTTCATTATTTAGTTCGCGATCTGTACCAAGGATGCCATCATATACTAGTGAGATATTGTGCTCAAAACTCTTAGTATTAGCACTGGCATAAGTATTAATGTCAACCCAATCCTCTTCCCAGGTGATGGTTAGATTTTCGGCGTCATAAACACCACCATCGAGCTCAGATTGATCTTCCACGATTGGATGCGGAAGTTTATCTACAATCTTTACCTTCGCATCACCCATATAGTCGGTAAGTTCTACATCATACTTAATCTTATAATCTACAGCCTGATCTTTCTTAGTAATTTCGGTTGTAGTAGAAGACTTAGTAATCTTGTTTTTAATCTTTGAGTCTTTGAGATAATTAGTCAGTACATAGGCGCTGCCATTCTTTGATGCGCCGTCGATACTGGCCGAAATAGTACCATCATTCGCAACTACCGTACGCACTGTCCATGGACCGGCAGCCTTGTAGCCTTGTGGCGCTTCGGTTTCCGTCAAAGTACCCGTGCCGACGCCAAGATTCGGAATCACCAACATGCCATCTGAGGCGTTATAGGTTTTATTGGCAAAGCTAAATTCTGCTCCGGCCAACAAAGAGCCGTCTTTCTTTTCTTTACGGGCATATAACGTAGCACGCGTAAAACCGGCGTCGTTATTTTCTGATTCGTAATGATATGACAGCATTGCGTTTGCCGCAGGCAGGTCATTTATGGCAATGTTCGCTGTCGTTAGAGTGCCGTTCGCCACAGCTGGAGTTGCATCGGAGTCAATTTTATCATCACTACCAATATCCTTTTTTGCGAGGCCATAATCGCCACCTTCAATTTTTACTACATAGTTCCCTGCCGGCAACATATCAAAGCTATATGCACCACTCGCATTTGTTTTTGCTTCAGCGATTTCCGTGCCTAATACCGTCTTGGCACGAGCACCCGTTGCGTCATAAATGTTTACGGCCGCGTTTGGAATAATTGACTCATTATTATTACGCAAACCATCATTATTTGCATCATACCAAGCTACGCCGCTTACCGTTCGTGTTACGACCTGCGATGAAACATTATTACTCGTAACTACGCCAATTTGATTATCGGCAAATTCATAGAAATTGTTAGCGTACACATTCCCTGGCTCCTGCGTCTTGCCATTTACGTTGATTAAGGTTCCGCTAGTATTCTTTGGCGTCAATACGACATTGGATGATACATATTCTTTTGGTTGCATGTCGCCAATGGAATAGTAAATTGCAACTACATTCGCTAAGTTGACGTTATCAAATGTAATAGTCTTGGCGCTATCATCCAACACGCCGCCATTAATCCTTGTCCAACTTGTACCAGTCTTATTCAAGACGATATTTTCCGCATTAGCAAGATTACGATGCGCCGTGTCTGTAGTATAGTAAACTGCCGCATTATTTTTTACTAAATTATAGGTATCGGTTGCCGTCTTAAAATCGATAACTAGTTTCTTTACTAAGTAGCTACCGGTAAAGTTTGATCCGCGAATATCACCATCATATGGCAGCACATCTACCATTCTTACTTTTTCTACGGAATCTTCATCACTATTTCCGTAATGTAGATTGAATGAAATATCCTGCCCAGATTCGACTAGCGGCTCTGTAACCGTCTTTGAAATTGACGAAGTGGCGAGTTTTATGACGGAAATACTAGTCTTTGAAATGTTGCCGTTGTTTACCTGTAGAGCACGATTATCAGCAGTGGAAGTTATTTGCGACTCAATTTCAAATGAATCATTATTATGTACGTCATTAATAGTGCCAGCTGCGCCAATTGTGGTCTTAAATAGAATGTCATCCATTGCTTCGCCAACTTTTTGGCCCTCAATAGTCCAAGTGATTGTCGTAATTCCAGTGCCGCTATCACGTGATACATTTGATGGCGTCTTCGAAGCTGAGCCGGTAATGTAGGTTAAATCTTTTGGCAAAATTGCTTTTACTGTTACCGTCGCAGTACGATTTGAAGTTTGTGCGCTGCTGTCGGCCGACGAAATATTTAATTCTGGATGAATCTTAAATTCCGCAGTGCGCTCGCCCTTGTCTAGGTCGTAAATACTCTTCGCCCAAGTTCCGCCAGTATCCGTCGTTTCTTTATCATTGACACTAATCTCGATGCGGTTTTTTGCACCAATCATGAGCATCGACTGGCCGCCCTGGTATCCATTAGTGTGACCACCCGTCATTGTGCCATTCTCGTAAATGGATTTTTGATAATCCAAATGATAGTTATACGTTGGAGCCGGATAGCCACTCGTATAGTTACCTTGCGTCCATGATGTATTGGCTAAGCCATATTTATTTCCGCCTAATGGCCAATTTGTCCAGGAAGGAATATCACCATCTCCACGCCAAGTCCTTGCTTCAATCTTGAATTGATAAACCTTACCAACTTGCGCAGTTGTCTTTGCTTTGTAGTCTAATTTAAAATGGAAATCACGGTTATACATTTGTGCATCGCGGACTTCCATTAGAATGCCAACACAAGTGTATCCTTGCGAGATTAGTTCATCGTAATCTTTGAAATATACCAGATGCTCCTCGAGCGCATCATTCATTTCCTGATCACTACTCCAAGTTGTCTTATCGGCTTTTGCAGCATATAGCGTAGTCATATTATTCATCTGCGTCAAGGGGCTAGTTGCGCCAGAGTAATAAGCTTTTTTCGTATTGCTAAGTTCTACCAATTCTGGATCAAACTTAATTAAAACGTTACCATCACCTAAATAGCCGTCACCTACGTAGGACATAACGTCCCAGACTTTCAAATCATCGCCAGGCGATGCATAACCATCACCCGCATAAAAATCCGACGATACGTATTGGTCTCGGCTATTCAATACGCGCAGAGCATTGCTGAACGAGCCTGTCGGATATGTCGTTACCGTCCGTGAGACAGTATTATTATTTGTGAGCATTTCCGAAGACGTCGACTGCGTGGCAGTATTTGCTTTAAAATTGCTAACTGTAAAATCGGATGTTACCGTCTCAGTAGAAGACACGCTCTCTGGAAAAGCGAGAACCGTTTGCACTACTGCCGCCGAGAACATACCTATATTCTTGCCCCAACGCGTAACCCTTGCGGAATCGCCATAATTGCGAACTGGGAAATATAGATTGCTCAGATCGAATTTATAATTACTCAAAGTAACGTGATAAACATTCTTTTGTGTGGCGTCTTGGACGATATTGTAGCTACCACCGTCATAGACACGGTCATTGTTTGATGATGCACCGCCACTGTTGAGCGGTGCCGCCCAATGCGCGTCAGCCAACAAAGATAGCGCGTAGGCCATCTGCCGATTTAAATGCCCCTTTGCATCCATGCCTTGCGCTTTATTTTCGTTATAGTCCCAAATAAATGGTCTGTAACCTTCTTCATTTGTTACATCACGTACTCCGCCACCATCAACATTCGCCTTTTCTTTCAAGGTAATGTCAAAAGTAATATCGCCAGAAGGCAATTCAACCCCCTTAAGACCATGGTCTGCGTCAGTATTGTATAAACCGACCGTAATACCGTAAACTTCTAGACGACCGCGTGCAGCGCCGGCGGTCTTAGTTTCACCAATTGTGCCGTTTTGCGTATTAAACCAAGCTAACGGATCGCCGCCGATATTGCGCCCTACTTCGATGTCGTAGCGTGGCGCCGCCGAGACCGTAATAGTATCGGATGCCGTAGTCTTCTTTAACGAAGCGTCATTACCTTCCATGTAAATCGTAAATGATGGCGTAATTTTTTGTCCGTGCTTTGCCGCTTTAATTAACAAGCCTGCCGACAATGAGCCAGCGCCTGGAATAGCATTTGAGCCAGTCTCATTCACGGTTAGATGGCGACGTCCGACCAATGTTTGTTTTGTGACGGTTTTGGTAGCATCCCAAGTACTGCTAGTCGTACCATCTGAATACGTATAAGTGTATTTTCTATCCAAAAGCCAGTTTAGGGTTGACGTATCAAATTCTGCAACCGAAGGGTCGACATCTAGCGCAAATTCTACCATCAAGTTACCCTCGCTAACTGCCGCCTCGCCGCTCATTAGCTTTGTAATATACGACAAGTTATATGCCACGTGGTCGAAAGTACGACAGATGCCGTTACTGCTGTTCTGATCGTTGCCAGGATTATTATCGGCATCAAAAGGCGCAGAACCATCGATGATATCTTTAATTTCAAAGGCTGAAATATAAGATTTATTGACAGGGATTGCCTTAGCCTCATTAATCCAACAGATTAATCCGGCGACAAGTAAGGCTACTCCGAAAAAGACAATGCCCATACGGGTCAAAAACAAACTTTTACGCATTCTGCGCATAATAACTACTCTCCATTTTACTTAAGGCGTTTGTTTACAACCCGCACTTCTCCACTTATGTTTATTTTATCGCGGCATTAATAATACGTCAATAGAAAAAGACGGACTTGGATGGGCTCAGGCGAGCCATGTATACTGGCATGTTTGACGATCCGGCATTCTTCGCATCCGAACAAGAAGCTATTGAAAGTGAAATATCTCGCCTAGAGGACGAAAGAAGTAGGGCGATGACTATCGCTAATGACTGGAAAGATATAGCAAATGATGCCTTTATGTTTGCTCGTTATGCTAAGAGGACTTTGATTCTAACGATTGGGGCGTAAAAGAGCCGTAATTAAACGATTAGGTGCAAGTCTTAAACGTTTGGGTCGAACCATTGAATTTGCCCCTGTTAAATATCTCGTTCCGGTGACTGAAACCAAAGAATTCTTAAAAGCTAAAAAAAGAGGCGGCTCGAACCGCTCCGGAACAGATTAAAAAGACCTCAAAGAGGGCCAAAATGAAGTATGGTGGGGCTTAATTAACCAGGTTTTACTCATATACAAAGAACATAGGGGGGGGAGACTACAACTTCT
>CAMZHH010000030.1 GCA_947306745.1 uncultured Candidatus Saccharibacteria bacterium | reverse complement strand
GGAAGTCCTAAAAAAGCTCCTATTTTTCGTCATAGGAGCTTTGGCTCCTAAGGCGGAGCCGTTATTCGCAATTTCGTTAATTCTATTATACCTTAAGTAAAATATAAGTCAACGATTTCGATCCACCGATCGTATTGCCTAGGTTACTATCAAATTACGCCACAGGAGTGGCACATCTATTATTATAACATAATTTAAGCGTTTTGAATAGATGACTGGCAATTCGGGAAATAGTAATTCTGTGATATAATTTATATAAGGATATTTATAAATCAATTGTGGAGGAGATGACTCAATGTCGGAGACAGACTATATTCCGGGTACCTCCGGAAATAAGAACTCAAGCCGAGTTACAGATCAGGCTAACTTTATTTGGAATATAGCCAACAAACTACGTGGCGCCTATATGCCAGATAAGTATGGCGATGTCATTATTCCGATGACAATCGTGCGTCGTTTTGAATGCTCTCTTACTGACACGAAGAAAGAAATTCTCGAAAACTACGAGAAAAATAATAATCTCCCCCCACAATTCCTTTACAAAATCTCTGGCTACCAGTTCTATAATACGAGCCGCTACACCCTAGCTGAACTCTGCAACGATCCAAACAATATTGCCGCAAACTTCAAGGAATATATTAGCGGCTTCTCGCAGAACGTCCGCGACATCTTGAGTGGCCTTGAACTCGGTAAACAAATCGAGAAGATGGACAAAGAGGGTTGTCTCTACTCGGTAGTAAAAGATTTCTCGGAGCTTGATCTCTCGCCAAAGACTTACGATAGTGTACAGATGGGGTATATCTTTGAGAACTTAATTGGCCGCTTCTTCGAAAATGTGGACGCAGGCCAATTCTATACTGGCCGCGACATTATCAAGATGCTGGTCGAAGTCCTCATGTCCGAGGGCTGTGAAGACCTAAAGGATCCGCAAAAAGTCGTGACGGTCTGCGATCAGGCTTGCGGAACCGGCGGTATGCTTTCTACGGCTTATGATTCCATCAAAGCAATGAACCCGACTGCGAATGTTCGTTTATTCGGTCAGGAATACAATTCCGTTAGCTGGTCTATCGGCCTAGCCGAAATGCTAATCAAAGGCCAGAACTCCGAAAACTTCCGTCACGCCGATACTTTCAAGGAAGATTGTTTCCCAAATCAGAAGATGCGCCTCGTGATTGAAAACCCACCATTTGGTACACCATGGGCCGGCAAAGACGCCAAACAAGGACAGGAAGACGCCGTCCGCGCCGAATACCGCAAAGGCATTGACGGCCGCTGGGGTGCCGGACTCCCATCTGGCGGCGACTCACAACTTCTCTTTATGCAATCGGCATTAGATAAGATGGACGAAAATCTTGGCCGCGCCGCTATCATCGAAAATGGTAGTCCACTTTTTACTGGCGGTACGCTTTCTGGCGAATCGCAAATCCGTCGCTTCTTGCTTGAGAAAGACCGCATTGAAGCTATCATTGCCCTGCCAACCGACCTCTTTTATAACACTGGCATTCAGACTTATGTATGGATTCTATCAAAGAACAAGCGTCAAGAGCGCAAAGGCAAAATTCAGCTCATCGACGCTTCGCAAATCTTCCATAAACTCCGCAAGCCTCTTGGCATGAAGAAGAACGAGTTTAAAGGTGTAGATATTGATAAGATCGTCAAGCTATACAAAGACTTTGAGGACGCAGATCCAGAGCTATCAAAGGTCTACAAGAATACCGAATTTATTTACCACGAATACACGGTAATGCAACCACTTCAAAGAAGCTACGCAATCACCGCGACAAGAATCGAAAATATGCTTTCTAGCGGCGCGCTCAATGCCCTCTATGATGAAGCAAAAATATATGAACTCGAGAATACCGATAAATTAAGTAGCAAAGACCAAAAGAAGCTTGACGGCTTCCGCGCCAATAAAGATACGTACGACGCAGTTGTCGAAGCGCTAAATAATGTGAAATCCGATAAAAAATATAATTCCCCAGAAGATTTCGAACCAGTCCTTGAAGAAGTACTCGCTGATATTAAATTAGATAAGAAAATCATCGCGAAAATCATGGACGGATTATCAGAGATGGATAAGTCCGCTAAAATCCAGACCAAGCGCAACGGCGAAATTGAGTACGATAAATCTACCAAAGACTCTGAAATCGTGAAATTCGACGAAGATGTTGAAGATTATATGGCGCGCGAAGTCTTACCACATATCCCAGACGCAAAATACTTCGATGAAGATAAGATTGGCGCCGAAATTCCATTTACTCGCTACTTCTATAAGTACCAAGAGCCAAAATCTAGTGAAGAACTCGAAAAAGAGTTCCTCGAGCTAGAAAAATCCGTCTCCGATCGTGTAGCTAAGCTCTTCAAGGAGGCTTAATGGCGGAAGCGATGAAAGATAGCAAAACGCGCTGGCTTGGACAAATTCCGGTCGATTGGGATATGGCGCGAGTAAAGGATTGCTTTGACCGCAAGAACAAAAAAGCAAATCAAAAAGATCCCGTAGTTCTTTCACTAGCCCGAAGCGGCGTAAAGATCCGCGATATTTCCTCAAACGAGGGCCAACTTGCCGCCGATTATACGAATTACAATCCTGTCGCTAAAGATGATATCCTTATCAATCCAATGGATTTAGTTAGCGGTGATAACTGCAACATTTCTAGAGTAGAGGGCGTAATCAGTCCTGCGTATGTTAACCTGCGCTACAAAAAAGGAATAAACCCACGATTCTACAATTACTACTTCAAGCTTCAATATTGGCTTGGTGCTTTCTTTGCTCATGGCTTTGGGGTGTCATTTGACAACCGCTGGACGCTCTCCTATGAGACATTAAGCAAATATCCACTAGTTCTTCCTCCGAGCGACGAACAAGACAAAATCGCCGATTTTCTTGACGAAAAATGCGCCGAGATAGATCAGTTATCTGAAGACATTCAAAACCAAATCGACATTCTAGAAGAGTACAAGAAATCCGTCATCACTCGCGCCGTAACCAAAGGCCTCAATCCGAACGTTAAGATGAAAGATAGCGGCGCACAATGGATTGGCGATATTCCAAGCGACTGGACAACCATTCCGGTCAAATATTGCTTCACGATCGAGAATGGTTCAGATCCTAAAACCGAAGACGGAGATACGCCAGTATACGGTAGTGGCTCTAAAAGTTTTAAAACTTGCGTTGAATTTAAAAAAGGACCGACGGTTCTTTTAGGCAGAAAGGGTACAGTCAATACTCCTCAATATGTGGAGGGTAAATATTGGAATGTCGATACAGCTTTCAATACTAAAACAAAAGGCGGATACGACCTCAAATTGTTTTACTATGCTGCCCAATGTTTTGATTATGAAAATTACTCCACGCAGACGGCTTTGCCCAGCATGACGCAACACGACTATTATAATTTCAGACTTCCACTTATGCCGGAAGAGGAACAAACTACGATCGTCGCTTTTCTGGATAAAAAATGCAATGAAATTATAGAATCTATCAATATGAAAAGAAGCCAGCTACAACAATTAGATATCTATAAAAAATCCATCATCTACGAATATGTAACCGGAAAGAAGAGGGTTGCATGAGTACTGTCGGAGAGGCCATAAAATTCTTCCTCAATAAAAATTGGGTAGTTTTTGCGCTCTCCCTTATCGGTGGATTTTTCGCCACAATCGCAACGCCGGCAGATTGGAGAAATAGTATTCCATTTGAGAATAACGACTGGAAAACCATTGCAATTTTCATTGTGTCAGCCGCGATATTCTACGTCATCTTTAGCGGCATTGCCAGTTTAATTAAAATGGCGGTTAAAAAGAATAGGAACTCAAAGTATAGGCGCGAAAACTACGAGGCAAGATTAGCGGATCAACGAGAAGACCTTAAAAGCTTTCTAACCAACTCCCCCGATAAGTTTTACTGGCTCGTAGAACACCTCGTAGACAATAAAAACCCGTGGACTTATGTTTACGCAGGCTCCGGATACGAGGATGACTATCTAATGAATACAGAGTGGTTTTTAATAGAAGACGCTCCGGAAAAGAAAAGCGTAAAAAGGAGCGACGGCAAAGTCCATCAAGAAATATACATGGGCCGATATAAGATTAAGCTTCACGACCAACTCTATGATGAGCTCAAAGCAATTAAAACAGAGACCAAGAGCTTGAGTTATAAACATAGGACAAAATATTCGTTCGAATGGGAGATAGCAGATAATAAAACTAAGGAGAAAGCTAAATGAAATCATTAATAGACGAGAAAACAGAATATCAGCAATACTTCATTGCTCGCTTGAGCGATGTCGGCTACCGTGAGCGTATCGCCAAGGAAAAATACGACAAGCGCTACGCGATGGACACCGAGGAACTCCTTGCCTTTCTCCGCGATACGCAACCAGAAGAAATGGCGACGCTCGAAAAGATCCATAAAGACAATACCGACGAAATGGTCGTCGCAAAAATCAATCAGCAAATTCTCCAAAGCAGTCTCCTTGATGTTCTTAAAGATGGTGTAGAAATCACCGGAACCACCCTAAAACTCATCTATAACAAACCTGCTACTTCTTACAATCCAACGCTTGAAGCGCTCTACAAAAAGAACCGCTTTACCGTTATGCAGGAAGTCATTATTAGCGATCATGAACGCGTAGATTTAGTTCTCTTCGTAAACGGCCTTGCCGTAGTTAGCTGTGAGCTAAAGAGCGAATACTCGCGCCAGAATTACCGCAACGCAATCGACCAATATACTAATACTCGCGATCCAAACAACCGCCTATTTAAGTTTAAGGCCGGTACGGTAGTGAACTTCGCTATGGACTTAAACGAAGTCTACATGACCACCAAACTCGATGGAATCGACACTACTTTCCTACCATTCAACCGTGGCTCGGGTGAGGGCGTAAAGACTGGCGCCGGAAACCCTCTTAACGATGGCATTGGCGAATATCCTGTTCACTATATGTGGGATGATGTACTTACCCCAGACAGTATGATTGAACTTCTGATGAACTTCTGTTTCACGATTCGTGAAGAAAAGAAAGATCCAGAAACCGGTGAGAAATCTTACAAAGAGAAGATTATCTTTCCTCGTTATCATCAACGCGACGCCGTCCAGAAACTTCTTGCCGATGTTTATGAACATGAATCATCGCTTAACTACCTAATTGAGCATAGCGCCGGCTCTGGCAAGACGAACACTATTTGTTGGCTCGCGCACCGCTTGTCTTCGCTTCACAATAAAGACGATAAGCAGATCTTCGACAATGTAATTATTGTCACCGACCGCCTAGTCGTAGACCAACAGCTCCAGAAAGCCGTAAAAAGCATTGATCATCAAGCTGGGCTCATCCGTGCAATTGGCGAAGAAACCGGAGACGATTCCTCGACGCTCCGCGACGCACTTAAAGGCAACACAAAGATTATCGTGACTACGATTCAGAAGTTCTTATATCTAGATTTCAACGAGCTTGCACACGAACTAAAAGAAAAGAGATTCGCCGTCATTATCGACGAGGCTCACTCTTCGACTTCCGGCAAGGATATGTCGGCCGTACAGAATATTCTCGGCGCGAAGAATGACATAAACCCAGATGATATAGAGCAAGCCGATCTCCTCGAAAAAGAATTGAGCAAGAATGGTAAGCAAGAAAATGTCTCCGTCTTTGCATTTACTGCCACTCCAAAGCCTACCACGCTTCAGTTATTTGGAACGGATATCGTAACTCCAGAGGGCCAAGTCAGAAAAGCCGCTTTTCATCTATATTCAATGAAGCAAGCAATCGAGGAAGG
>CAMZHH010000029.1 GCA_947306745.1 uncultured Candidatus Saccharibacteria bacterium | reverse complement strand
CGAAAAGGAACGCAAGCACTACGGTCTCCGCAGCGCTCGCAAACGCGAACAGTTCAGCAAGCGTTAATTTACGCCTCGAACAACAAAATATACCTCCGGAAGGGGGGTATATTTTTTGAGCAAAAATAAGCATATGTATTATAATTAATACAGAGATTTTAAGATTATGGACCCAAAAACTAACGATTTTGATAGCAGCGATAGCTTAATACCAAAAGCTACCGACCAGCCAATACAAATTAACGAACCGTCCGTTACAGAGCCCGAACCAATACAGCCAAAACCAGTCAATGAAGACACCGGAGCGCTCATTCAGAATATGGACGAGTTAATTCCTGGTCAATCGCAAAGCGAAGATCAGATGGCAAAAGACATCAATGATCGAATTGCGCATAAAAACAAACTGCGCAAAATCATTACCATTGTTATAGTCTTCCTAATCGTACTAGCAGTAGCTGTCGCTATTATAGTTGCGGTCTTGATGAAAGAATCAGAGAAAGCCGCTAAGTTTAAAGATGACGCTAGGACTTTTGCTGTCAAAATTCGCGAACTTCGTGATTCGAAATCTATCTACTACCTCAAAACTTACGGTCCAAAAGTTGAAATCTATAAAAGCCCATACAATCGCAATTACACTAATAGCTCTTACGTAACGAATTACTATAATCACGTATATGTCTGCCTCAGCGATGGCCAGCATCGTGCAATGGGATATATAGACGAAGAGATTACCTTAGATGAAGGCTCCAAATGTGAATACGAATTCCAGGATCACTCCAAACTAGACGATGCATACGACTACGACGAAAAACGCGCATACCTAACCCAATACGCGCAAACCGAATATAAATACCTCGATCCAAAGGTAGAAACTCAAGACGATAAGTACGTCGTAGTAGGGAAATACTTTAACTTTGAGATTGACGTAAAAATCGAAGACGAAGAGCCAAAAGTTGAGTCGAAAGTATCCGAAGCTGAAGATGAATTCTTGCAAAGCGGTGACTTGCTGGATATTTGCGAATATTACGTGCGCCGCTACTACGACTCGACGGATATCGGTGATTTACCAGTCTATCAAATATTCATCGCCAAGTCTGATTTATACTACGTCCGCATGCTATCAAATCTCGATTACGAAACAGGCGAGAAATTCATGCAGGAGCTCAAATCATACGCAGAAAAGCATAAAATCCCAATGAAAAACAAAGTCATCGACCTTTCATGTTTCTATACCGAAGAAAGCAGTGGAGACCTTAAACCTCTCTACTATATCGTATTAGGTCAGAAAGCCTCCACTGGCGAATATATCATAATACCGCAAGTCTTCAATTAATCATTTAGCGGCGATTTATAGACACCTTTCTTCACTAGAGAGGCGAATTCGTCGATAACTTTTGCCTTGTCGGCAGCATAAGTTATACCGAACCATTTGTCGCGCGTTGGCAACACGGTAATTTGGGCACGTTTTTCTTCAATTAGGCCACCCATAATAGTCGGTAAAAGATACTCGGCCTTAATATCATCTTTAGGCACTTCTTTTAAGAACTTTTTGAAACCCACCTCGAGCTCATCAAGATATTCTGGCGTTACACCCCACATATTCATCGAAGCGAGCGAAGTAAGCGGGATTTCCGCACCCGTATCCTCCGATATCGCCATCAATGGATCGCGTTTTACGATATTATGTGTCTCTACAATTTCCGTAAGATGGTTTTCGCTATCTACCGAGCAAATACCACGAGATACGCCACCTTGCTCAGAGAGAGTATTTTTTAGAACGAAGCCCGGCATGCAATATTCATACTGAGAACTAGCGTGCGCAATCAAAAAGTCATACACTTTTACGAAAGCTTCTTTACCGTAATAGTCATCAGCATTAATAATCACAAAAGGCTCATGAATCATTCCTTTGCAAGAGAGAACTGCATGGCCAGTGCCCCAAGGTTTAATGCGGTCCTTTGGTACTTTAAAACCTTTTGGAATATCATTTAGTTCCTGAAATGCATACTCTATTTCACACTTCTTAGACAGACGATGACCAATAATCTCATCGAAATCTTGATGAATATCCTTACGAATAATGAAAATAATCTTATTGAAGCCGGCCTCTAAAGCATCATGCACCGAATAGTCTACAATAATTTCGCCATTCGGACCGACCGAAGTTAATTGTTTGATCCCCTCGCCAAAGCGTGAGCCAATTCCGGCCGCCATTACTACTAATGTAGTCTTTTGCATAATATACCTTCTGTTTACTTACTACTTAATTTTACAATGACTTTAAGTTTGCGACTAGATGCTCATCTTTAGCGTATTCTTCGTTTGTTAGTATCTTTCGTACGAAATTCTTTACCTTACGCTCGAAGCCGGAATATTGTAACTTGCGTAGCAATTTCATATATATATCGGTTGCACGAACATCGGGCTGTTCGATTAGCCAAGCGATTTCCTCAAAATAAAATTTCGTCAGGCGCAATTGGCTGCAATTCTGAAGCAAATTTCCGTAGATTAAGTCGGTCAAAAGATAATTGCCGTAATGTTCCGCGAAATACAAGTAGTAGAAACACTGATCGGAATTATTAAAGTTTTTAACTAAATTGCCCTCATTTCCAGAGATAAGCTTATATAAGTCAACCTCAATAAACTTCTCCCATTCATCATCCGTCATTCGTTCATGGATATACTTCAAAGCTTCAATAAAATCAGCAGAGCAGAGACGAATTAAATCATAAGCCGCACGAATACATTTATCAGAATTGTTTAATTTTTGATTGATTACGAAACGGTAATGAAGTAGAGTTTCTTCGCTAAATTTCAAATCCATCTTCCAAAGAATCGTATCTAATACATCATCGGCCATATCATAACGTTTCGATTCGATTAACTCATTAATTAACCGTTCAGCAATCCTCGGATGCTTAGCGGCGTAGAACACCATTTGATTCACATAATCTTCTTTGGAATCTTGTGCCAATAACAGATTCAAGCGCAAAGAAATTGCCAAAGTTTCTACATCTTCATCTTCCGTTTTCATCATCTTTTCAGTACACACACTAATAGCCACATCGACCGTTTTTCGGCAAGATTCATCAAGTTCATCGTAAAAGCCCAATATTGTACTCAAGACCATTAATTGCGCTCGACGATAGCGTACATGCTTCATCAGGAAGCCAAAAATCGAAATCTTTAGTTCGTAATTATCAGTATTTTCATAGTAATGACCAAGTCGGGTCGCGGCTTCAGACATATAACCCGAGAGAAGATCCGAATGACCAGGAATGGCTTTATCGGCACGATAAGCGGTCTGAAACATCGCCATATATCCAGCTGCGCGCCAAATCTCATCAGTCAAGGCGTCCATATTCAGTAAATCACCGCTCAAATCGTGAAGTTTAGCCGCAATCAAAATATCATCACAAGGCATCACCTTGCCATTAAAAGTTAAGTCGTCTACAATCTGGCCGAAGTATTTCTCGAGCTCGCGAAAATCGAGTTTTGCCAATTTCTTACGACGCTCTTCGACCGGATCAGCAACTCGATATTTTTTACCTTTTGGCGCCTTCAATTCAGAATTCTTACGCGCATTCGTCATAAATCTATTATACTAAAAACATGAAAAAGCTTCTCTGGATAACACTCGCATTATTTACACTTGAAACTTTTGCTATCATCGGGGCTAATTGGGCTACCGGATATCTTGGAGATGGTACTTTAACGCTAAGCCGATACGTCGGCCTCAATCTATGGAGCATTATAATCTTCGGCGTCGTTAATTTTAGTATCATTATTCTGCTTACGGTCTATGCCACAAAGCAAAAACTCAGTTTATTCTTGTTAATGATGCTATTTAATATCTGTTATCTCACGATTAGTCTCTGTCCGCACGTACCATACGAAAGCCCAGTCGTTATTATGCATCAAATTTTCGCGATAGCGCTATTCGTCATAATGCTCCTAATCGGCATTATCCTCTACAACAAATCTACTAAGCTGCCTCGCCTTCTCACAGGTGTATTCATCTTATTCGGGTTACATTTTATCTTTGCCTATGCAAATCATTTGCCATACTTCATGGATGGCATTCTGTACTGGGAAATCGCCTACATTTATCTATTCTTTGTAGCACTGCTAACTAATGGCTCAGAAGCCAGGTAAAGACACTATTATAATCGAGCGAACCAAAGTCCCAAGTGCCAGCCATACAGTTGCTGACTACAATGCCAGCTTACGAATCATGATCGCAACTGTTCGTTGTCAATTTACGCTCAAAAGTTTCTACATAACCGCCGTGGTCGGTAATGAACTTGTCAATTGCCGCATTAATACGTTCAACACCTGCTGTATTATCTGAGCAAACGAAAGCATTCACCGAAAGCTTTGTCTCATTCTGGCGCCTAAACACTTCAAAGTGCTCACCATGATCCGTGACGCCTTGATATGGCAATGAAGTGCCAAATACGACCGTAATACTGTCATCATTCTCACCAGCCGAGCCAATACAAAAGCTCTTAGGATATTTAGAAAGACCAATCTCTGGACAACTTAGTAAAACCTGTACGTCATCAAAATAAACCATATAAGATTGTTCAATCTTATCGACATCGATAATGAAATTATACTTACGGCCATATTCGTCCGTCTTATCTTGCAAAGTATCCCAGCGGATCGAAATATCAATATCGCCAGAAACTTCTTCCGAGCTAATCAAGCTATATAATTCTTTTTTAATACGTTTATAATCACCATCGCTCATCAGGGAAGAATCTTTATGCTCATCATTCAGTACATGAACTTCGCGCTTATTCGCAAAGAAAACGCCATAGGCTGAAATGGTAATTATTAATAGCACAAATACTACAACAATACCTATTACACCGAACTTGACTTTATCGTTATATGAAAGATTATTCATGGCTATTTTACCTTCCTAAATACATGATATTTGCGCCCCATGCCATCGCCGTTGATGTAGTAAGTAATATCTTTTGCACTGTCCGCCATCGGAGAACGAGTATTGCCACAGCCTTTCGAAGAGTAGGAAGCCGAAGCCATTACGCCGCTAAAACCAGGCACTTCGCCAACGTAGAGCAAGGTGTGGCCCACACTTACTGACTCAATCGTAATTAATACATCACCAGGTTTAGCATCGGCATTAGAATGAATCTTACTCGTCACATTCTCCCATTTATCACTTTCTTTCAAATAATAGAGCTGGCCCTTTGCGCCACTTCCAGGCGGAGTCGGATCCTCGTAGCCAGTAGTGTTTTGATTGTATTTATTATATTCCGGGTCCCAACCGCCCTCACGCATCATTGTCGTCACGAAACCACCGCAGTCGTTGCCGCCACAGCCGCCATGGTAGTACTTACCTTCATTCACAACTGCGTCGTATGCAGGTTTGCGAGGTTCATACTTACCCTTATATTCTGGCCAGGCAAACCTAACGCTGCTGCCATGTCATAAGAGGCATCAATCGGCAAAACCTCGCGAATTGATACTTTTTTGCGATAATCATCGAGAAATTCCTTAACCTCAGCCTTGTCAACTGCCTCGAGTGAACGCAAATCAGCTTCGCTTCGTTCAAAATAAGCTAAGCCTTCCTCTGTATTTAATAAATAATCAGACAGCTTAGCACTCTTTTCTTTCTCAACAGTAACTTTCACTTTCTTCGACTCGAAACCATCAGCCGAAATCGTAGCCTCATACTCTCCAGGCTCAAATTCATGCACGCCATTAGTATAAGTCTGGCCATTAATTTCAATTTTCGCAAAAGATGGAGCAACGCTAATTTCAATGGATGATATCTTCGGCCGATATGCCAGAAACGGAAGTGCAATCAGAGCACCCACACAAATAATTACTATAATACTAAGAATAATTACTACACCACGAAAATGTGCAGTAATAAACTCACCAAAACCCCCATCTCTCATGACCCCATTTTAGCATAAACAAAATATTAAAAATGACTAAAATGTATAAAAAATTTCGAAGCAACAAAAAATGGTGGACCTAGCGGGACTATATTCAAACCCACTAAAAAGAATAACCTCTTTTAAGAGGTCACATCCAAATAACT
>CAMZHH010000028.1 GCA_947306745.1 uncultured Candidatus Saccharibacteria bacterium | reverse complement strand
AAGTGTGGAAAAACCAAAAGCGAAATATTTTTGTGTTCGGTTTTACCTCTGTTATTTTCGCCATTTTTCCACCGATCTGTGAAAAAATGAACAAAAAAGGGTCTTGAATTTTTCTGAAAAATTGCTTAAACTGGGAACAAGTGGAAACACAAATAAAAACCACTAAAACAAAAATAAGCAACAACGATTGACTATATGAATCAAACTACACAGCAGGATCAATCGCAGTACCAGATTATTAAATTGACGAAGCGTAAATAGCTTGTTTTTGCAGTACATTTACATCGTTCGAACCCGACCATCTAGGAGTTTTGGGCGCGTTTAGGATACGCGAAACAGAAACTGTATGCTCTTTCAACACACAAATACACACCTCCCAAACAAATAACTCCACCTCACACAAATTAAGTCTCTCAACACCGTAACAATATGTTGGCTATACGCCATCACAGTTATGGATCTTAATGTGTTAAGGAAAAACATAAACAACAAAAAACACAAACACCTGAAATTTCTAGATGAACGGGCTCGAACATAATATAATGAAGGAATGAATGAAGTTCATATTCCAGTATTGTTATCAGATGTGTTACATTTGCTGCGTCCTAGAGCAGGCGAAAGCTATTTGGATTTAACAGCAGGTTATGGTGGGCACGCAGATAAAATTTTGGAAGTAACGCGGAATTATAAAGATGCGGTTTTGAATGACCGTGATCAAAATGCAATTGATTTCTTAGAGGCGAAGTACCAAGAGGAGAAGCCGAAATTGATGCATGATGATTTTTATAGTACGGCGCTACGACTTGTGGAGAGTGATAAAAAGTTTGATATGATACTGGCCGACTTCGGCGTTTCTTCACCGCAATTGGATATAGCGGAAAGAGGTTTTTCCTTTGCAAAAGAGGCTCGCCTAGATATGCGAATGAATGGTGAGCAGGATTTGGACGCATGGACTGTAGTGAATAAGTGGAGCGAAGGGAAACTAGCGGATATTTTTGAGCGCTATGCAGAGGAAAGAAGCGGACGAGCCAAGATGCTCGCTCGTGAAATTTGCTTGCACCGCCCAATTAATACGACGACCGAGCTTGCCGAATTGATTCGGTCTAAGTCGCCTTATTCGCATACGCATCCAGCGACAAAGATTTTCCAGGCCATTAGGATCGTCGTGAACGACGAGCTGGGCATTATTGAACGTACTTTGCCGTTGTTGCCAAAATTGTTGAACCCAGGGGGTAGGGTAGCAATTATTTCTTTCCATAGCCTTGAGGATCGACTCGTCAAAGATTTCTTTAAAGACGAAAGCAGCAAAGGTATCGAGTCGACATTGACGATTTTAACGAAGAAGCCAATTATTGCGGACGTAAATGAAATTGTTAACAACCCGCGCGCAAGGAGCGCGAAGTTGAGGGTGGCAGAGAAGCTATAATTTTCTGGCGCCGAAAACTCGCTCCGGGCGCCATCGTAAAAATAAAAACAAACAAGGAGCGAACAATGGCAAAAATCATTGTCACCAACAGATCTCGCGCACAGCAGATCAAAGTTAATTTCCGCTAAGGCTTTGGGCCTTATAGCCCAAAGTCTTAGAGACTTAATCTATTACATGCCCCTTTTGACCGGGGGTACCGAATAGGTGAAGTATTTCGGAGTGTGTAAAAAATTTTGACCTTCTTTGGTAGGGAGCTAGGTGTTTATCTCTTGTCGCCTAGCTCACCGCCAAAGCTCTAACAAAAACAAAAAGGAATTATTAAACAAAAATGTCAGCAATTTATACGAGTAGAAGGATGACGAGCACCGGATCGGCGGCGTGGATGCGAAACCACAATGCGGTTCGCCATAATGCTAGTTTGCAGATTGGTTCGCTCATGCATGCCTTCATTCTGTTCCTGGTTGCAGTAGCAATCGGGTTATTCGCGCTGACACAGGGCACTAAGGTTGCGCAATACGATGCAGATATTGCGAACGTTAATAGTGAAATTGCAGAACTTGAAGCGCGTCGCGATGCGCTAGCGGTAGAGAATGCGAAAATCACCGCAGCAGCAGCGAACGACAGCGCAAACGCGGTCGCCGCGGCGATGACCGACGCGAATACGAATGCCGAATTTGTAAAAGATTAGTCCGGTAGCTTATAAAAAGGTTTGTGGTAGCGAGTCCAAGTGGCTCGCTATTTTAGCGTAAGTATAATAAAATATAGATATGACTAGTCGCGAATGGCGGTATTTTTGGCTGAAGCTTGGACTCCTTGCGGTAGCCTGCGTATTTTTATCGCGGCTTTTCTTTTTACAGATTATTCAGCACCAATACTATGTGAAAGAAGCGAACGCGATGCGAATTCGCCAGTATGAGTTGCTCGCGAAGCGCGGCCAGGTTTATTTCATGGACGGCGAAGAAGAGGTTGTGCCGGCAATTATGAACGAGCGCACCTGGACGATTTTCGTGGATCCGTATTACATCATTAAGAACGGCGGTTCGAATGGCGTTTTGAAGAAGGAAGAAGTCCAGGAAAAGCTTACGGAGGCCTTGGGCGATAAGATTATTGCGAAGTGGGACAAGGTCTGGGAAAACAAAGAGAACATGTATTACGAAATCGCCAAGCAAGTTGATTACAATACAACCGTGAAGATTAAGGAAATGAATTTGCGTGGCGTTGGTCGCAAGGAGACCTCGCGTCGTGTTTATCCAGAGGGTCGCAACGGCGCGCAGTTGCTCGGTTTCATTAATGCGGAAGGCGTCGGCTCGGGTGTTGAAGGCGCATTAAATTATCGTTTGACCGGTAAAGACGGCATGCTCAAGACTGTGACGGACGTGAACGAAATTCCAATTACGGTTGGCGATGATAATATCGAGATTCCGGCTGAGGACGGCGAGAACATCGTATTGACGGTCGATGCGAACGTTCAGCGCAAAGTTGAGAAGGTGCTTGAAAGCACCGTGAAGAAAAAGAATGGCGGTATCGCGGCGGCAAGCGCGATGGTGATGGACCCGAATACGGGTCGTATTATGGCGATGGCGAATTATCCGAATTATGATCCAGAGAAATATTGGGTTGAATCTGATCCGAATGTTTACGTGAACCGCGTGGCGGAGACGCCATATGAGCCAGCTTCGGTCTGTAAGCCATTTACTTACGCGGCGGCGCTCAACGAGGGCAAATTAAACCCAGACGATACTTACAATAACACTGGTAAAACTGTGGTTGGCGACCGTGTGATGAACAACGCGTACGGCACGGCGACGCGCAATGGCGTGATTACGTTCCGCAAGGCACTAGACTACTCGCTCAATACCGGTAGTATTGAGGTGTTGCGTAAGATGGGCGACGGTACGAATATTACGAAGGGTGCACGGACGACGCTTTACAATTATTTGACGGATAACTTTGGGCTTGGCCGCAAGACGGGCATCGAGGTTTACGAGGCAGCGGGACGCATTGTTAGCCCAGAAGAGCAGGAAGGCAACGCGGTGCGCTATGCAAACATGACCTTTGGTCAGGGCATGAACCTTACGATGTTGCAGGTGGCTTCGGCGTTCTCGTCGATTATTAACGGCGGCCTGTATTATCAGCCGACGATTATTGCGGGTACTTATGAAAACGGCAAATTAGTGCCAGCACAGCAGCAGCCAGCCGTGCGTCGCAGTGTGAGTGAGGGGACGAGCAAGGAGATGCGTAAGATGCTCGAGGAAGTGCGCAGCGTAAACGGTGGTGCGAACGATTTGAAGGGCTATCGGGTGGGCGTGAAGACTGGTACAGCAGAGACGCTTGATAAAAATGGCCGATATACCTCATCAAAGACCGTGGCGGGCGCACTTGGTTATGGTGGGGCAGGCAAAGATGGCGCAATGCCGCAGTATGTCGTAATGATTAGATTAGATGGTAATATATTATTGTGGGGTTCGTTAGACGCAATCCCAGTGTTTACGGAAATCAGTAATTATATGTTGCAATATTTAAGGATTGAACCGTCAAAATAGAAAGGAAAATGCATGCTTTTGAATGATATAAATTCTAACATTGGCTACGAGCTCGTATTGTCGCTTGGCGCGTTTTTGCTCGCAATGTTTTTGACGCCGATTTACACGAATATTGCCTATAAACACAAGTGGTGGAAGCGTCAGAAGACGGTTGATGTTTCTGGCAACGAATTGAAGGTCATGAACAAGCTTCACGCTGCGAAGATTAAGCATCCTTTCCCAACGATGGCAGGCCTCATCATGTTGATTACGGTGCCGGTCGTAGTGATTGTCTGTAACTGTCTTAATCGTGGCCAGACTTGGTTGCCGCTTGCGGCTTTTGTCGGTGGCGGCCTCATCGGTTTGATTGACGATATTATCAACCTCTTTGGCAAAAACGCGGCTGCTGGTTTGCGCGCGCCAGTGAAGTTTTTGATGATTACTGCGCTTGGCGTTTTCCTCGGTTGGTTCTTTGCGGTAAAGCTTGGTTGGACGAGCATTGAAGTACCATTCATGGGGAAGTTTAATATTGGTGTCCCGGCAATGATTGCAGTCTTTGCATTCTCGGTTGTAGCAACTGGTAATGCAGTGAATATTTCTGATGGCCTTGACGGCCTCGCAGGCGGCCTTGCAATGCTTGCGTATGGCTCGTATGGTGTGATTGCGCTTTTGCAGGAACAATGGTATCTAGCGGGCTTCTGCTTCGTCGTAATGGGTGCTTTGTTGTCTTACATTTGGTTTAACGTTTTCCCAGCGCGCTTTATGATGGGCGACACGGGATCGTTTGCGCTGGGGGCGGGTCTCGGCGTGGTCGCCATGATGACGAACGCTTTCTTCTTGCTGCCAATTATCGGTATCCTTTTCGTGATTGAGGCTGGTAGCTCGTTGATTCAGATTATTTCGAAGAAATTATTCCATCGCAAGATTTTTATCTCGGCGCCGATTCATCATCATTTGCAGGCGAAGGGCTGGGAAGAGAGCAAGGTGGTAATGCGTTTCTGGATTATTGGTGGCGTCGCTGCGATGCTCGGTATCTTCTTGGCAATGGGTGGGGGTCTTATTAGCTAATGCGAAAACATAAAGCAGACAGGATTATCGCGCTCGCTACGATTATTTTGATGCTAATCGGTACGATTATCATCTACTCGATTGGCGGACGTGTAGCGCAGGCTCAGAACGCGGCTACGGGCAAGCATTTTAGCGAAGGGTATTACATTTTGCGCTATGGCGCCGTGGTTATCATGTCGCTAATTGCGATGTTTATTGCGTCTAAAATCCCGTATAAGTGGCTTGATAAGCATGCAAAGCATATCTTTTGGACCGGTGCGGTTCTTTGCGCTTGTGTGACGATTTTCGCGAAGCTCAACGCGAGCTTTGTGACTTGCGATTTGGGTGCTTGTCGCGCATTCTATATCCCGGTTATTAGTATGGGTTTTGCGCCGGTAGAGGTGCTCAAGATCGGAGTGCTGCTTTATTCGGCAAAATTGATTAAGTCGCGTCGCGAATCAGGGAAGCTTGAGACGGCGCAGTTCTGGGTACCATACGCTACGATGTTCCTCGTGACGGCAATCTTTGTTGGTTGGTGGCAAAAAGACTTCGGTAGCACGATCGTGATTTCGACGATGATGCTCGCTATGCTATTTGCGGGCAGGGTAAAGATTCAGCAAATCCTTCTCGCGATCGGTGTTTTGGCGGTGGCGGCAGTGATTTTGATTTTGACTCAGCAACACCGCATTAACCGTATTTTGGGTTGGGAAGGTTCTGGCAATACTTACCACAAGGAAAGCTCTTTGATGTCGTTTGGTACAGGCGGTCTGCTTGGCGTTGGGCTAGGGAATAGCGTGCAGTCGTCGGGCTATCTGCCAGAATCCATGACGGACTCGATCTTCTCAATTATTGGCGAGGTCTGGGGCTTTATGGGCGCCGGGCTTGTAATCGTTACGTACGCGGTGCTATTGTGGCGCACTCTGCTTGTTGCGGAGCATACAGAAGACGAGGCGCAGAGCATGGCGTCGGTCGGGGTTTTTGCGTGGATTTTGAGCCATGTTATAATAAACGTAGGTGGTATGACAGGTATTATTCCAATGAAGGGAATTATTAATACGGAATTAGAAGAATCTCATGATATGTTAAAGAAGTTAGATTGTACGATTATGACAACTATTGATTTTAAATTACCAATTGAAGATAGTGATAGAACTCTTATTAAAATTAAAAAAAATAAAGAAAAAAATAAAAAATATCCACGAAGATATGATGTTATTAAGAATGATAAATAAAAGAAATTATTGGTATTATTACTGAAAGAGACATATTGAACGCAGTTAAAAGATATTAGACTTTTATAGGAGATGATAATATGCAAATTAAGAATTTGATGTCTGAGGACGTTATTACCGTAGACAAAGATCAAAATCTTTCTGATGCTTTGAAGCTATTG
>CAMZHH010000027.1 GCA_947306745.1 uncultured Candidatus Saccharibacteria bacterium | reverse complement strand
TCTCTAAACACGCTCGAAACCGTCAATCTAGACAAATCCTTCGATTCCTTCGTAATTGCGATCACTGAGCCGGAAGTAAAGAAGCTCGAATCAACCCCAATATAGCTAGCAAAATCAACATCCGCAGAATATTGCGCCTGATACAACTTTTGCAATCTTTCCAACTGAGACATCGACTTAATTACAGCGTAATTTTCCGTCACGCCATAACTCTGTAAAAGATAGCCCGCATCGTTTTTGCTTGGCTCCTTATCGCCTAACCCATAGGACAATACGCCCGCCTTATAATCAACATCAATAATCTCGCTAATCTGCGTTGTCTCCTCTGTCGGATAGAACAACTTCGAAGAGCCAATATTGATGCCGACCCAGACAAGTATCAAAAGCAAAGCGACACCAAAAACGAACATCACGAACGTCGTGCCGATAATCTTACCTTTGGAACTGGCGCAATCTGCGCTGACCTCCTCAGCGCTGAGTTTTTCCTCGCCATTTTTCGCTTCGCGTTCTGCACGCTCAGCGCTTGCTTTATCTATACCTGCGTCTTCGGCTTGCTCGATACGCTTCTTCATATCGGCTTCGGCTGGATTCGGTACAGAATCAAAATCCGCCAACTCGTCCTCAGACTTGCCACCCTTTTTTGGCATTTTCTCCCTTTCTGCCTGATTAGATTTTCATGATTTCAGCTTGCTTCTCAGCAAAGAGCTTGTCTACCTGAGAGCCAAAATCTTTCGTGATATCATCAATTTCCTTTTCGGCGCGCTTCTTCATATCTTCGCTAAGTTCTTCTTCCTTGACCTCTTTGCGAGCATCATCACGAAGCTTGCGCATCGCAATCTTAGCTTCTTCAACCTTACCGCTAGCAGTCTTAGCGATTTCCTTACGGCGTTCCTCTGTTAGTGGTGGAATAGGCACGCGAATAACCTTACCATCATCAGCTGGGTTTAGGCCCAAAGTCTGATCGTTGCGGATTGCAGCGCAAATATTCTGAATATTTGATGGATCAAATGGCGTAACCAAAAGCATTGAAGCGCCAGAAACCGTTACGTTGGCAACCTGGTTAAGTGGCATGAACTGACCATAAGCCTCAACCTTAACCGCACCAAGCATATCTGGATGTGCGCGGCCCGTGCGGACCTTCTTCATAGCTTCATTGAAGCGATCAATGACCGCGGCCATGCTTTTCTTTAGCTCGTTAGTATCGTACATAGTCTCTCAAACTCCCTTTCATCTTTAAAATTGAGCGTAATTCTACCTGTGCCACGAGAACTTGTGTGGACGCGAACTTTCACACCGAGTCTTGCACTGATCGATTCAGCACGTTTTTCGCTCTCGATGCGGATTTCTTCGTTTTCAGTATCGTCGGCATCTTTGCCTTCTGCGGCCTTCTTCGCTCTTTCGCGGACCGTGACCATATACTGCTCGACTTTACGCGCACTCCACCCCTCGTTAATGATATAGGGCAGAACTTCCCTAATCTCCTCTGGAGTAGCAGAAATAAGCGGACGCATCTGCCCCTCCTTCAGCTTATAATCTATCATGGCACGCTTCGCTTCATCTGGCAAGCTTAAGAGGCGCATCGTATTGCTGACCGCGGCGGTACTTTTGCCGATACGCTTAGCCATTTCAGTAATACTCATATTGAACTGCTCGCGAAGCTTTGCGTAAGCAGTTGCAGTTTCAATTGCATTTAAATCTTCACGTTGAACGTTTTCGATTAATGAAGCTTCGAGGCGGTTCTGTGCAGTCATCGTACGCACAACTGCAGGGATTTTCTCGAGACCAGCCATTTTTGCGGCGCGCCAACGACGTTCGCCAGCAACAATTTGATATTTACGACCGTTTTTAATTACAACAATTGGCTGGATGACGCCCATTGCCTGGATAGAATCGGCGAGCGACTGGAGTTCTTTCTCATCAAATTGGCGACGTGGCTGATCTGGATCGGGCTGAATATCTTCGAGTTTTAGTTCTTCGAGCGAGCTAGATTTAGAATCTTCCTTAGCCGTTGGATCATATTGCATATCAAATGATTCCGTCGGAATCAACGACGAAAAGCCTCTACCTAAACCTCTACCCATTTACACGCTCCAATACTTCCTGAGAAAGGGCTTTGTAAGCCTTTGATCCCTTACTAAATCTATCGTATGCTCCCACTGGCAAGCCGTGGCTTGGCGCCTCAGCGATGCGAATATTGCGCGGGATAACTGTTTCAAAAACTTTGTCCTTGAAGTATTTCTTAAGCTCGGCATAAACATGAGAGCTGAGCGCAGTACGCTTATCGTACATCGTAGCGAGCACGCCAAGAAGCTTGAGATCCTTATTCATGCCGCGTTTCACAAGGCTCATACTATTGAGAAGCTGAGCAACGCCTTCAAGTGCATAGAACTCAGTCTGGACTGGCAACAAGAGATAATCTGCAGCCACCATCGCATTCACAGTGAGCAAAGATAGGCTTGGTGCGCTATCGATTAGAATGAATTCAAACTGATCCTCGACCTCGGCAATCGCATTACGCAAGAGCACGAATTTACCCTGTTCGTTAATAATTTCCTGCTCAACGTTCGCAAGCTCTGGCACGGTTGGTGCGACAAAAAGTTTCTTAATCTTTTCGACTGGCTGCACAACCTCCGCCAACGTCGCCTCGCCCGTCATAACCTCACAGACGGTCTTTTCGAGTTTTTCCTTTTCTAATCCAAGGCCGGTACTAGCGTTGCCCTGAGGATCGTAATCAATTACAAGAGTAGAGTGGCCTGCTTTCGCCAAAAAGTATGCAAGATTGACCGAGGTCGTAGTCTTGCCAACACCTCCTTTTTGGTTTGTAACCGTAATCACCTTCGCCATATGTCTTTTATTATATCAAATTTTTTAAACATTAGTATTATTAGCTTTACTGCCAGAGATATTCCTCGATAATTTCTGGAAGTGGAATTTCGAGCAACACAATGCCGTTTTCTTCAGCACGCTGACCGAGATAGTTCATGAGTTCCAAGCTATCGTTGAAATAATGCACACACGGATTTGGTACTTTATCTGGAATGTTGTCCGTTAGGATTAGCACATCCGAGAGCATATCGTAGTTCGGCTCACCAAGCTCCTCGATATTATCTGTTACGACTGCACGCGCAGGCGCCTCGATTGCATAAATCGCCCTGAGGCCATATTTCGCTGAAGACGGCGTGTTATCTGCACTATCGTCAATAATATAGCTGCCGTTAATGCCACGAGCTGGCGACATACGACCGTGAATCGGCGCGATTTCCTTGATACCTTGCAGGATTTCCTCGCGCGTCATACCAAAGTAGCGACCAATCGCGCAAGCCATCAGCACTGGACGCACATTATGCTCGCCAAGGATGCGGATTTTAATCGGAATATGCTCGCCGTCGAGATTTACAATGTCGCCTTCCTGGCCATCAAAAGTCTGCGCTGTATTTTCGAAATAATAATTTGCCGGAAGCTCATCGCCATAGGTGACCATATTCCCGTTCTGCAAATAGTGCATGAATTCTTGCGGCACGTCACTAATGTTAATAATCGTAGCGTTGGAACGGTTGGCGGCAGCAAAGTACTTTTGCGCTTCCTCGTCCGTGCGTGCAGCCGTGATTACCGTAATATCTGGATTAAATGAAGGCATAGCCTCGGCCGATTCATAATCGAGCAGAATGATATCTGACTTGATTTTAGGATTATAACCAAAGCTCACGGTGAATTTCTGACCTAAGATAATACCGAGCGAACGAATTGCAGATTTACGGCCATACGAACCTGCAATTAGTACTGTTTTGACGTTTGGATTTTTCTCAAGATAACGCACAAATTTTGGCTTACCAATTCCGAAAGGCATTATTTTGCTCCTTTCTCTTGCGATTTGCAACTCAACGCAAACATAATTGCCGTCAGACCATTTACCATCAAGAAGAGGCCAAAGATCATAATGTAGGTCGTTTCAAAGAAGCGGCCCGCAAGCATCGCAATACCAGCAGCAATGCCAATAAGGCCATCAACTACCAAAACAAAACGGTCGATGCCAACCTTATGGTTCTTAAAGCCGCGCACAATCGCGAGCACCGAGTAGATAATTGCAAAGACAGCAAGGCTAATAATGCGCGCACCGAAGGTGATCTTATCCATCAATCCTTCAAAGGTCGAGGTGAAGAGGAGATTGACTAAGATAAGCTCCATTGCGGAAATAATTAGCGTCGGCAGAATATTTTTGCCAGATTTCCTGCGGATGAAAATATCCGCGACGTCAATCACTAAGAGCACCGAAAGACTAACGGCGACCAAAGTCGTTAAAACTCCAGTTCGGCGCGTATTCGCAAGAATCAAAACCAAGCCAGCAATCAAAGCTAACGCGCCACGCACAGCCGAGACCAGCCAATATTTTCCGCCAGAAACAAGCCGGCAGCTACTTTTTTGTGTATTACCTCTACTCACTAAAGCCTCCTATTAGGTCGATTATAGAATAAGCTCAATGCGTTTTCAACCTAGGCCGGAGTCTCTTCTTTTGAAGCGCATATTTATGACGCGAACGCGACATGCTCTCTGCGTGTTCTGACTATTGCACGGCATGCTCTCTTCATATTTCTGGCTCGCGCTCGGCATAATCGCTCTTCGCAATACATGTACGCGAGAGTACACATTTTTTAAGGAAAAATTGTATTTAACAGGGGTGGAGTTTGCGAAATGTAAACATCCCTAAAGCATAAGTTGACTAGCCGTAAATCCTACAGAGGTGATATTTCGATTAACATAGCAAAAATGTACTCTCACTCACAGTCATCAATAAAAGCTAAATTGCCCAGCAGACGAAACGTATTCTCATAGTCATCAATAAAGGCTAAATGCCCAGCAAATCTCGCAGCCATTAATAACAGCTAGCTATCCAGAAAATCGAGCAAAGCCGACTCGCGGCGCTTGAATTCCAACAAGACCGTCGGCACAGCTGGCGGCGGCGTAAAGTAATCCGGTCGCATCGGCAAACGAATGCGCGGAGCATAATTTACAAATAGTTGTTTTCCTAGCTGCGAAGTATAATGCCTATCATTATTAAGCATCTTCAACGCGAACTGTTTCTGCAAAATAAGATAGATCGCCTTTGGAGGGTTCGGTGCCTCGTCCAGCTTATGCAAAATCTTGGAGCTGATATCAAATGGCGGATTAGCAAAGACTTTATACTCGCCCTCTGGCAGCTCGTATTCCAAAAAATCGCATTCAACCACACGGACATTCTCGTATCTCTTCATATTTTTGCGCAGCTTCTCGGCAGTCTCATGATCCGCCTCAATCGCAATTACTTGCTTACAGCGCTTCGCTAAAGCGGCCGTAATCACACCAGAGCCAGCGCCGATATCCAAGACAATATCTCTTTTCTTAATATTGCTATGGCCAATCAAAAACAAGGCCAATTTCGGACTCTTCAAGAAATGCTGCGAATACTCGTGCTTACGCATTAAAATACCCCAGACGGCGCGTAAATTCATACAAGGCCACAGCTGATGCGCAACCAACATTAATCGAGCGCGTCGAGCCAAGCTGCTCGATATAGTAGCAACAATCCGCCAAATCCAACAATTCCTGCGAAATGCCATCCGATTCAGAACCAAAAACCAAAATCGAATTCGGCAAAATATCTGCACCCTGCAAAGGTTTACTTTCTGGGCGATTATTATCAATCGCTGCAACAATCTTGCCGCGCGCATGCGCATCTGCCACAAAATCCGCCACATTTTCAAAGTGGTTCATATGGAGATATTTGTCGGTCACCATTGCGCCACGGCGGTTATATTTACGCTTGCCCAAAATATGCACCTTCGCAACATTAAAGGCGTTTGCATTGCGCACGATTGTACCAATATTAAAATCATGACTGAGATTCTCAATCGCGATTTCAAGACTGGTACGTTTCTGATCCAACCGAGAAAGGACCTCCTCATTTGGAAGGCCCTTGTACTCGTCCATAAGATTTCTAGTGTCTGTTTCGGCGTTCATTATTTCTATTTTACGCTACTTTGAGCTCTTGCGGGCTGGCTTAGCTTGTTCGTTTTCTTCAAGCTTCTTTACTGTGCCATCAAGCATCAAGTGAACCAAGGCCCAGACTACGACGTTTGCCGACAAGGCACAAATCGCAATGAGCGGTACGATCAAAATTGCGACACCGACGCTCTGGTTAATCAAGGCAAAAATACCAGCAACAAAGACAAAGACAACTGCGATAATGCCATAAACCCAGCTTATAAGGGTAAGTTGGCGGTTTTTGCGATACAGATTAATATAATATCTCAAAATATTCATAAGTACTATTATAGCACATTTTGCCCTTTTTGGCAAGCTAGGCTCTCTTGTGGCGCGCCGATGCCGCGAAGATAACCATCAAGATCGCCATCAAACTTGCGCCAAAAGCCCGGTAAGTAAAGAAGAAATGCAGCCACTCGTGCTCAACCATAATCAGAGAGCGCAAAACCGGCACCAAGCCCACCGTCAGCACAGATAAAATCCAGGCACCGCGCAAGTTTTGCTGCATATTATAAAGATTCAAGATAATCGCCAAGATAATCGCGATCATACAAACCATTGCAAATCCCTCGTCCAAACAGAATGGGAACAGACTGCCAATATTAAGCTTGAAGACTTGGCCAAGCATCTCAAAAATACTCAAGCCCATTTCAGCCTAGAAACTTCTTTGGCCCATTTGGCTACCCACAGCACCTAGCGTACCTCCACCGAGAGCGATTAAAGCAATGAACCACTTTGCCGCCCATATCAAGACATAGCCAATCAGCCAGAAGAAAAT
>CAMZHH010000026.1 GCA_947306745.1 uncultured Candidatus Saccharibacteria bacterium | reverse complement strand
TTTTCATCGCCATATTCGGCAATAGAAATGGTGTTATAATACTTGTCGTTTTCGTTAATGATGGTCAAAACTGGAGAGATTTCGCCCAAGAAGCTGAAGTTGGCTTTTTCGATTGCGGAAGCTTCACGACCAAGGATTTTCTTTGCAAGATCGGATGCGCGAGCGGCGCGACCCATTTCAGTGAGATTACGTACAATAAGTTTTTCGGCTGGAGCGAGGTCAGCGATGCGGCCTTCTTCAGCAGCAATTCTGAGACGGATAAGAATCGCCTTTTCCAGCTGGCGCACACGTTCACGAGTGATGGATAACATTTCACCAATCTGCTCGAGGGTTTCTTTGTGTCCATTGAGCCCAAACCTACGGGAGATAATTTCCCTTTCGCGTTCCTGCTCAATAATATTAAGGCTACCTGAGATAGCCTTAGTAATGGTTTCCGCATTATTCATGCTGCTGTTGTTCCTTTACTTTCCGTCTCTTAGGGTTGATATTTCTAACTTATTAATATATTAACACATATTTTGCTGTGTTGTCAACAAGTAAAATCACTTTCACTTGATTCATATTTTACCACATTTTTGTCGTGTTCCATAAAAAATTATATAAAAGTTTAAGCATAAGCAGAATTGTGATGATTGTATTGCAGTATCCTCTGTTTTGTAGCATAAAAAAGCCCGGATTACTCCGGGCGGCGCAGGCTGTTGATGCAGTACTGCGTGAAGTCTTCCATGACCTGTAGCATTTCGCGTGTGTAATTGTCGTAATCGGCGTCAGTGTAATCGCCATTCTGGATTTTGGCTTCGTACCTGCGAAGGATTTCTTCCGTTTTACGATCGGCTTCTGCCTTTGCCTGTTCAACACTGGTCGGTTCTGGGCTACGACGGGTTACGTGGGCGGCTTCTGAAGAGCTAGAGCTTGTGACGAATCTTGCCATATTTTGCCCCTCCCTTTCTAGCAAGAATTGAAGACTATCCTTTTATTATAGCATAAGTGCTGTCGAAAGTCAATATTAGCGACGCCCGCCACCTCGCATGCCGCCACCCTGCATGCCACCGCCCGCGCCGTAGCTAGTAATGACGTCGTTGACGGTCAAAGTGGTGATAGTTTGGTTATTTACGCTAGCCGTATAGCTCTCCCCCTGAGAAATACTTGGCGTTGAAATAACGATGCTAGCATAGCTTTTGCTTGGGGTAAAATCGACGATAGTTTTGCCGGAGTTATCTTTGAGCGTAAATGTGCTGTTAGCGCTCTGAGAGCCGCTAAAGACGATTGAAATGATATTTTGTGTGGAGTCGCTTGAAGGCGTCTGAAGCATGCCGCTAGCGCCGGTGGCGATTAGGGTGCCACCAGAAATTTTAAAGGTGCCGTCGTAGTCAAGCGCGCCATTGCCATTATCGGTTGGGCCATCGACTGTAACGTAGCCGCCAGTCATTTCAATAGAGCCGTTAGAATCGATGCCGTCGCCGCGTGAGTTGATAGCTAATGTGCTGCCATTAATATAGATTGCACCCTTACTATTGCTGAAGTTGTTTTGGCCGGGACGACCATTCGTGCTGGAACCATCGTTGCCGCCGGAGGCGTTTAAGCCATCATCATCGTCTACGATGCTGATGTTGCCATTATTAATTGTAATTGTGCTAGATTCGATACCTTCATGGCTCTGCGCGATGTTGATATTGCCGTTATTGATCGTAATTGCAGTATCGCCATGGATAGCGTCGTCGCCGGTCTTAATAGTGATATTGCCGTCATTAATAACGATACTGGCATTGGAATGGATAGCATCGTCACTTGTGTCGAAATTAAAAGTGCCGTTTGCGATGATGATGTATTTTTCGGCTTTGAGGCCTTTAGCGGAAGTGCTAGTATCGTTCGACGATGAACTTTGCCAACGCCCCCATTCATTATAGGTAGCACTAGTATTTCCTGCACCGCCACCTGTTGTGATATTAAAATCGCCATCCGTAATAGAAATGCGACTAATGGAATTAATCGCATCGCCGGTCGCGGTGATATTTAGCTTGCCGCCGTCCACTACGATATAGCCAAGCGAGGCGTCGGAATCTTCAGTGCTTTTTATACCGTCGCTGGCGGAATCGATAATGCCGGCATCATTAAGCAGGATATACGTAATGAAACCGATGACCGCTACGGCTAATAGTGCAATGATAGGAATAATTACTTTTTTATTGCGCATGCAGACTCCTTTCGACTAAACACGATCCTCGACAATTGGCGTGCTGAGCATAACTTTAAGATTGCCATTCTTGGTCCGAATATCGTCCATAAATTCGCGACCACTGGCGTCGTTCTTCATTTCTGCCTCGTAAACTAATTCGTAAAGACTACCCATGTTGGTAGTTTTGCTTTTGATAAGTTCGTGAGAATTAGTGTACTGCTCAAAAATTTTGTCGAACATTTTTTCGTAATCAAGATCTTCTGGTACGATGATTTTGAGTTGCTTTAGATTTTTATTTTCACCAAATGGCAAGCGGCCTGTAATAAGCAATACAAGACAAACGATGACCGTAAAGACTACGGCGAAGAGGACTTGTCCCATGCCGAGCGAGAGGCCAATTGCCATTACGAAGAAGATGCTAAGCAGTTCGCGGGCATTACTTTTAATACTACGGAAACGAATTAAACTAAAGGTGCCAAGTACGGCGACGCTAGTGCCAAGGTTGCCGTTTACCATTGTGATAACGACTTGGACGAGCATAGGCATGATGGCAAGCGTGGTTAGAAAACGCTTGTTGGCTTTGCCTTCCGCGGCGTGCGTGAGTGTGACGAGAGTGCCTAGTACCAGCGCGACGCCAAGACATATCAACTCGCTAGTAATACTGAAGGTGCCAGAATCTGAGCTTAAAATACTTTCAAACATTTGATTATTTCCTTTCTAAACTTTTTAAATATGCGTGTTTGGGTTTACTAAATGATCGCGGGTAGATTTTAAGTTTGGCGAGTAGCCGCGAAAGATCGAGCGGTAAACTATCGAGGGATTTAATTTCCATAATATAAGTGTTCTTATCAATGACATGATGCATGTCATCTCCGTTGGTAAGGTCTGGCTTGCGTGTACGATAGCGTACGTTCTTGTCAAAAGTGATACGTAGGTCTTTATTGCCACGGATGTAATATGAATAACGTTCGTAATTGATTAAGATGCTTGGCTTGAGGTTTGTACTTTTTGAAAGCCCAGTTCATCTCGGCGAGCGTGCGCGGATTAGCATCTTTTGGCTTGGTGCCCTTTTCGAGGTATTTATAAAAATCGCCCAGCGTCATAGAAATGCGGCGCTTATTGCCGATGCCGTCGAACTTCTTCTTAATTTCTAAGTAAACTTTGCTGTCGTTATTTTCGGCTAAACCATAACTGCGGACGCGGTTTTTTCCTTATACATCGGCTTTTCCATGGACTGAATAATCAGGTCATGATTTGGCGTGTCGAGATAGAGATTATACATGTCGTTATAGAAGTATTCGTCTTTAACTAGACGGTCGCCCAAAGCTGCGAGCAGTGCATTGTGTTGCTCTTTTGTGATGAGATATTTCTGTTCTACGCGGCGAAATATGTTCATGCTGTACTCTTTTATTATAAGGGTATTTTCGCACTCAAGCTTAAAAAGAACCTGAAAAAGCCTGAAGTGCTATAATTTAATAAGAATAAGGAGTGTAGAAAAATGAGCGAGACGAAGGCGGAAGAAACGCCACTTTTTCCAAAGAAAACAAAAAAGAAATCTAAAGGTCCAGCTCGTAACGGCAAGAAAGTTGGCATTATCGCTGGCGTGATTGGCGGCATAGTATTAATTGCGGCCGTAGTGACGCTAGTTCTAGTCTTAGCAATCGATAATACAATTAAGACCGAATGGGGTAAAACTTACTATGCTTATCTCGAGGATTCTGCAATTGAGAATAAAGGCGAAGATATTGGCCTCAAGAAAGATGTGAGTTATTGGCTTAGTTTCTTGAAGTTTGACGCTTTCGAAAACCCCGTGATGATATTACGCGACAAGACTGGCGAAAACTTAAATATGTATTACATTCAGGACGAAAAAGTTAACGCCATCGTGAACACGCCAAAGACTTCGGGCGATGAAATGACCGTGGAATATTTGTATGACATTCAGCGCGAGAAATTCGATTACTTTTTGCGCCATAAAGAGAGCGATTCGGTATCGGAATATGTTTCAATGTCTGAGCAACTTGCGAATAATGGTAGCTCAAATGTGAGATATACAGTTGATGATACAAAGAAAACTTCCGTGAAAGACTTTGAATCCGGCGAGGTAAAAGAAGTTAGCGAATACGAGCAAACATTTGTGAAGCCGGATGTAGCTAGCGCGAAAGAAAACGAATTCGTCTTTACGGACGATGAGGAAAAGCTAGAACTCAACAAGAAAGCTTTTGGCGAAAACGAATCTAGTTATAAAGATATCAATGTCTTAATGACGGGCGAGAAACGCGATGCGACTAAGGAGCTCGCCAACGCCGTCTTTGAGCGTTTAAATGAAATCGAGGATATTCGCTCAAAGCAAACTGTGACGGCCGATAATTTCCACGATATTATCGATGAAGATTTGAAATACTTTGTGGCCGCTTACCTTGGCCCAATGGATGGTTGGAATACGATTTATAAATATGTCGAGAAGCCATCAAAGAGTTGCGAGAAATACAAGCCTTTGTCTGAAGGTTGGGATGAATATTCAACTTGCGTAGTACTTCAAAATGCCGGCAGTAAAGCAAAAATGAGAGAGGCGATGCAGGAGCATTTGAGCGATGCGGTGATTACGAATATTGACCGGAAGTTTATTGCGGGCACGTTGGGTGATTTTAGCGACCATGACGGTGATGTTTGGTGGATGGTTGAAGGTGGTATTGGCGGTCCTGGCTACGATTCGCTCGATCCAAGTAAGGCAACTTTCGTAAGCGCTAATCAGGATACCGGCTCCGTGACGGTGCGTTGGAAACTCTATGTGATGGGGTCCGTCAGCGATAATTTCTTAATTACATTGCAACAAACTGATGGCGACTATAAGGTGGTTAGCTATACGCGTACTGACCGCTAAAAATATCGGCCCCTGGAACTTCTCTACCCCTGTTACCCGACAGGGGTATTGATTGACTTTTACCTTAAAGTATGGCATAATCGAAGGACTGAGCGAGTTACTTGGGGGAGTTTATGTCGCTCTTGATCTTTTAGATGGAGGAAACTCGAATGAAGAAAATTTTTTCATTATTGCTTTCCGTTGCTCTGCTGTGTGGTTTTTACATTCCCGCGTCGGCGGCCGAATACAGGACATTTCCGGATGTGCCGAGTAATCATTGGGCGGCCTACTACATTGAACGTGCAAATGAACTCGGTATCATGAAGGGCTATTCGGACGGACGCTTCTATCCGGAAAATACCCTTACGCGTGCCGAAATGGCGCTGATTTTGTACAATATGAGTCCGGAATTTCGTAACAACGAGGTGACCCCTTTGGTACCGTGGCAGGTTCGCGATGTTGATAACAATGCATGGTATGCCAAGGCGGTTGGCTGGCTGTATGGAGAAATGCAGGAGGGTGGAAATGATTACTACGGATTTAGAAATCCGCAGAATCTGTACGACCTGAATAATATGCAGTTCCGCCCCAACGAGTATGCACGTCGGGATTATGTCGTCAATACAATTAGGTGTTTGGCTGGCAACTACGGCTACCACTTCTATGACGATAGTTATGCTCAGATTTTTAAGGATTACAACAAGATGAGCGGATTTTTAGCTTATTCTGTATCCTTCGCAGTGGAGCGTGGCATAATTGACGGTTATCCTGATGGCACTTTTTCGGGCTCTGGTACGCTCACGCGCGCTCAGGCGGCGAAGATTTTCCTGGCCTACTACGACAATATTATGGGTCAGATTTATCCGAACAATATAGATGGCGATTATCTGTATATTAACAATCAGACGATCGGTCTATTCAGGACGGATAGGACTTCGTCGGACACAGGCACGTGCGTTGCGTTGTACGGCGACCGCTTCATTTATGGTCGCAATTCGGATAGTGTATTAGCTTGCCTGAATGATTTGCCCGAGCAGATGGTCTTTACGACTAATGTTGGCGGCAATCGGCAGAACTATTACGTAGTTCGCAAAGTGCTGTTCGAAAAGACGGATTTGTACGACAGACACGGTAACGAGAAGCAGACTTGTAAAAACATCTACAATGCTTTCTATGATGGTATGCAGTATGATTTGGCTATCATGACATATGCCGGCAGAAATGCAACTCAGCGACTAGTCGTATTTGCTAATATGTGCTATTAACTTCTCGAACTCCCCCATCAAAATGGGCCCCTCGCGGGGTCCTTTTTGATTATTTCTTTGCGGTTGCCTTCTTTGTGGTTTTACTGGCGGCACGACGTTTGGCTGGTCGGCGCGTCTTCTTTGGCTTATTGGCAAGATATTCTTCGGCCTGTTCTTTAGTAACGGTTTTTGGATCGATATCCTTCGGAATGCGGACGAAGTTGCGTTTGCCTGGGCCTTTTACGTATGGGCCGTAAGCGCCGTTAATGATTTGGATTTCGCCCCAGTCGGCAATATAAGAATCGCGCTTCGCTTCATAAAGTGGCTCGGCGTCTTCGAGTGTAATTGTGTATGGATCATGATCTTTGAGCGGGATATTATACTTCCCGGCCTTAAGATATGGGCCAAATGGACCAGCTGCGGCAATAATTTCTGCGCCATCTTTGGCTTTGCCGAGCGTGCGTGGCAATTGCGGTAAGGCGAGCTGTTTGAGCGCCTGCTCGAGGGTGACGGTTTTAACGGATTTACGCTTTGGCAACGGTGCGAAGCGTGGCTTTTCGCCGGTTTCTTTTTCGTTTTCGCCAAGCTGAATGAAACCGCCGTTTTTGCCGACCTTGGCGTAGACGGTCTTGCCGGTTTCTGGATCATGACCGAGGACGCGAGCGTTATTGTAGCGTTCGACACCTTCGCTGGCGAGGACTTCGTCGTTAAATGGGCCGTAGAAATCACGGAGCATCTTAACGCGGTCGAGTTTGGCTTCGGCGATAAGGTCGAGATCTTTTTCGATATTAGCGGTAAATTTGTAATCGACGATATTTTTAAAATTATCTAC
>CAMZHH010000025.1 GCA_947306745.1 uncultured Candidatus Saccharibacteria bacterium | reverse complement strand
TAAAATATTTAATTATGAGTCACTATGAGCCATTAAAAATCGAAGAAAAATGGCAGAAGCGCTGGGAAGAAGAGCAGCCTTTTGCCGCCAAAGACAATGATAATCGGCCAAAAATGTACCTCGCCGAGATGTTCCCATATCCATCTGGCGCTGGTCTCCACGTTGGCCACGTGCGCAACTTTAGCATCGTAGATTGTCTTGCCCGTTTCTATACTCAGCAAGAGATGAATGTTTTGCGTCCGTTTGGCTACGATACCTTTGGTCTTCCGGCCGAGAATTATGCCATCAAAACCGGCATTTCGCCACAAGAAGTTACAAAGACAAATATTGATAATTTCCGCAAGCAAGCTAAGCGCTTAGGTTATGCAATTGATTGGTCGCGCGAAATTAATACTTCTGATCCTGCATATTATAAATGGACTCAATGGTGCTTCCTTCAACTCTTCAAAAAAGGCCTCGCATATCAAAAAGAATCTTATCAATGGTGGTGTCCAGTCGACCAAACCGTGCTCGCGAATGAGCAGGTAGAAAACGGCTGCTGCTGGCGCTGTGGTCATGAAGTCGAGAAGAAAAAGATGAAGCAGTGGTTCTTCAAGATTACTGCTTACGCCGATGAATTACTCGACGAGATCGACTCGCTTGATTGGCCAGAAAAAATCAAGACCATGCAGAAAAACTGGATTGGCCGTAGTGAGGGTGCGGAAGTCGAATTCCAGATTGCTGGTAGCGGCGGCAAAATTACCGTCTTTACAACGCGCCCAGATACTTTGTTTGGTTCAACTTTCATGGTCTTAGCGCCAGAAAATGAACTTATTAATGACTTGGTTACCGATGATACGCGCGCTAAGGTTGAAAAATATTGTAAAGAAGCGCTCAAAAAATCCGAAATCGAACGTCAGGAAAACAAGGAAAAGACTGGTGTCTTTACCGGTTCCTATGTGATCAACCCAGCTACTGGTAAAGAAATCCCAGTTTGGGTAGCTGATTATGTATTGAGCGGCTATGGCACAGGCGCCGTCATGGGTGTGCCAGCCTGCGATGAACGCGATTATGAATTCGCAACTAAATTCGAGCTTCCGATTGTAAAAGTTATCGAAAAACCAGAAAACTCCACCGACGATTCCCAGTGCTACGCTGGTGAGGGCGAAATGATTAATTCCGGTCCATTTACAGGACGACAAAGCAGTGAAGTGCGCGAGATTATTAATGACTGGCTCGAAAAGCAGGGCATTGGTCGCAAGAAAGTTACCTATCGCATGCGCGACTGGTTGATTTCTCGCCAGCGCTACTGGGGCTGCCCAATTCCAATCGCTTACGATAAAGATGGCAACCCGCATGCTATTCCAGAAGATCAACTTCCAGTCATGTTGCCGAAGATTGATGATTATAAGCCAGATTCAACTGGTCGCTCCGCTTTGGCTAAATGCGACGAATTCTTGAAAGTCACGATTGATGGCGAAGAGATGACTCGAGAGACCGATACGCTTGACGGCTATGCTTGCTCGAGCTGGTACCTCTGGCGCTATACGGATCCGCACAACGATAAGCAGGCCTGGGACCCAAAGAAGGTCAACTTCTGGGCACCAACGGATATTTATTGTGGTGGCGACCATGCTGTAGCGCACTTACTTTATGTTCGCTTCTGGTGCAAATTCTTTGCCGACGAAGGTTACTTGAACTTCCGTGAGCCAATCAAGAAGTTGCTTTACAACGGTTACATCAATGCACCAGATGGTAAAAAGATGTCTAAGTCGAAGGGTAATGTAATTGATCCGCTCGACGTGATTAACCAAGGTTATGGTGCTGATACGCTCCGCACTTACGAGCTCTTTATCGGTCCATATAATATGGATGCTGCTTGGAGTACGGAAGCAATTGGTGGCGTCTATCGTTTCTTGAACCGCTGCTGGACTTTAGTATTCGATAAAGAGGCTATCAAAGAAGACAAGAATATCGTTTACCGCCACAAGACTGCCAAGAAGGTGACGGAAGACATGCACCGCAATAACTTCAATACCGCCGTCGCAGCATTGATGGAATATGTAAATGAGCTCTTTAAGAATGGCGCCCACCATGACGATCTCGTCGTGCTTGCAAAGCTTTTGAAGCCATTTGCGCCACATCTTGCTAGTGAAATGCTCGAAGAATTGAAGTCTGACGATATTTGGCCAAAGTGGGACGAGAAATTACTCGTTGCCGATGAGGTTGAAATGGTCGTCCAAGTAAATGGTAAACTTCGTGCACGCATTATGGCGCCAGCCGATGATGCTAAAGATGCTAAGAAGATGGAAGAGCTTGCGCTTGCTGACGAAAAGATTAAAACTTACACCGACGGCAAGGAAGTTGTAAAAGTTATTACAATTCCAAAGACGCATCTCGTGAATATTGTTGTTAAGTAAGATATTCTGCAACCAACAAAATATGCCCTCGAAATGAGGGTATATTTTTATTATAGCACACATAGCGTAAAAAGTCAAGCGAAAGCGGAAAGTGATACAATAGGGACTATGAAGATTTTACAAATGAACGTATGGACAGGGCGCATGAAGGGTGCCATTGAGCGCTTCTTGCGCGAACATGATTTTGATATTATTTGTCTCCAGGAGGCAGTTTGGTGTGATGAGCAACCGGCGGAGTTGGAGTATTTCTGCTCGTCGGTACGCCAAATTCAAGAAGCTTGCGGCTTGCCATATTGTACGAAAGTTTCCAACTGGGGCGTAAAGATGTTTAATGGCGGTACGGTTATGGACCAGGGCAATGTAATTCTGAGCCGCTTCCCAATCGTAAAAGACGAGACAAAATTATTACATGGCGACTATCTGGATTCGATGATTTTTGAGCAAGGTGACGACCATGCTTATTTTGCGCAGAAAGTTCATCTAAATAATGGCTTAACGGTTGTGAATTATCATGGCTATTGGTTGCCAAATCCAATCGGCGACGAAGAAACCGTGCGTTGCATGCAGCAGGTTGCGGACTGGATTAAAGAAGAATCTGGCCCAGTCGTCATGTGTGGCGATTTGAATGTCACGGCCGAATCGCCAGCTATGCGCACGCTCGATTTTATGACCGATTTAACGGCTACGAATAAAGTACGCACTACCTTGCAGAACATTAAGTTTATAAAAGATGTAGCCTGTGATCATATTTTAATCAACGATCAAATTCGCGCCAACAATCTCGTCGTTCATGACGACTTAGTGTCTGATCATAAAACGATGTCGCTCGATTTTGATATTATTTCGCACGACGCTTAATTAGCTTCGCATGTAAAACCGTACGTTGTACGTGATTATAGCAAGTTGATAAAGTTAAAATTCGATCCGAACTAGAAACCGTAGTATGAAAATCTTGTACGCTACGGTTTTTTAGCATATTAAGCCAATCTTGATACTGTTGATCGGAATTGAAGCTTGTTTGAATATAGTCTGTGGTTACTGGTATGCGATAAACGCTAAATACCTGCCATAGGGCGTTCTCGGAATCGTTCGCCGTACGTACGATAAAATTATCGGAATTATTTAACCAACCAGTAGTCATGATGTTTTTAAGTGTGCCAAACATCGTGCCGTCGTAGCGACCGTGAGCATAAAGAATCAAATTCTTGTCAGTGCCGTCGTTTTTATTGCGAAAATCTGTAAATACCCAGCCAGCCTGATTATAGGATTTATCGAATGAATGCGTCAGGTAATAATCATTATTCGTAGTGTGTACATATGGATAATTAATATTCGTGCCACCAAGTGAAATCCACCCAGCCGTATCGCTATTAATACGACGCAAATCGGAGAAATCCACGTCTAGCAAGTTCATCTTGATATATTTATAATACATACTCTCCGGTGGCTCATCTTTCGATTCAATCACCTCTGTCTTTTCGTCATCCTTGACTTCTTCAACCTCTGAATTGTCGGCAATTTCGGCAGACTGCTGAGCGGTGTTCAAAGAGTCAATCTCCCACTCGATAATGCGGTAAGCCGAGTAAGCAATCCCTACGCAACAAACTAGCGCAATTAAACAACTAATGCCGGTCTTAAGACGAGATTTAGTCCTCCGAATTTTCATATATTTAATTATAGCATATGCTTCTTTCGAAAAAAGCCCCACATCCGCCCCTTGTAAAATGGCTGAAAATATAGTAAACTATAGCAAAGTAATATATCAAAGAAGGAGCATTTTTACATGCCTGAACCGAAAAAACAGAGCAGCCCTCGCAAGACCGGCCTCCGCCGTAGCCATTTGCGTTTGAAGCTCGCTCGTAGCGTGAATAAGCATTCACCAGTTAAAGCTTTTGAAACCGCTAAAAGCACCCCAAACCTTAAGCTCAAAAGCTGCAAAAAGTGCGGCAGCAAACCTTGCACTTGTGACAAAAAATCGAAATAAATAGGGAGATAAAACGTGGCGAGTAATCGACATCTTGGTAGAATCATATCGCTTCAGAGTTTGTATGAATACGAATTCCGAAGCAAGGCGGGCGATGCCACAGCTGATATCGATAGCATTGTCGCAAAAAATATAGAACCCTACGCCAAAGCTTTAGGTGACGTGGATTTTGTGCACGACCTAACGCACGGTGTTTTTGATGAAATGGAAAAGCTCGATGAAGAGCTCCAGCCATTAGCGCCAGAATGGCCAATTGCTAGTATTTCCTCGGTCGACCGTAACGTCCTCCGTATTGGCCTTTTTGAACTCACGCGCCGCAAAGATACTGTCCCACCTAAAGTAGCGATCAACGAAGCCGTTGAGCTTGCAAAGGCTTTCGGCTCCGACAATTCATCGAAGTTTATTAACGGCGTACTGGGTACTGCTTATCGTAATATTGGGGGAGAGGAACAGAAAAAGCATGCAGAACCAGTCCAGTCCGAAGCTGCATCGCAATCAGAGTCAGAAGAAGCAAGCGATGCCGCGGAAGGCAAATCGGGCGAATAATAAGCCCAAAGCGAAGAACGTGCCGTCGCGTACGCCACGCCCCTCGCAACGAAAAACTAACAAGAAAACAACTCCGAAAAGTCACCGGAATGGCTATAAGATTCCTGAAGCTTTGCCGACCGAGACTTACAAAGAGCCGAAGCTTGAAAAACTCCGTCAGGTAGTTTTTCGTAAAAAACCTGAAATCAAAGAAATTGTGCGCGAGCCAACCGCCGGCGGTATTGTTTTTCGCATGACTGCCGACCAGCGCGATATTGAAATTTTACTTATTCAGGACAGTAAAGATCGTTGGACGATTCCTAAAGGCCACATTGAGCCAGGCGAGACTGCTAAGCAGACTGCCGTGCGCGAAATTGGCGAGGAGTCTGGACTTAAAAACGTAGACGTTCTGGCCTGGTTGGGTAAAATCCATTTCAAATATCGTCGCCTCGATAAGCTCGTATTGATGACGACACAGGTCTATCTCGTACAATCGCTAGACAAGAACGAACGTCCAACCAAGGAAAAATGGATGAACGGCATTCGTTGGTTTAGTTTCAATGATGCACTCGATGCAATCGAGTATGCGGATATTGAAAAATTAATGTTGTTGGCAAAAAAGAAAATTCGGAGTGGAGAATATTAAAATATGAACAAAGAGCAATTCGATGCATATATCGCTTTTGCAAAAGAAAAGTTACATCTTGAATTCTCAAACATCAATCTCTTAATTACCGCGCTTACTCACCGTTCTTACGTAAACGAACATAAGAAAACCGTTACGGAGCATAATGAACGTTTAGAGTTTCTCGGCGATGCAGTATTAGAGTTAGTTACTTCTGATTTCTTATTCAAAAACTATGATCAACCAGAAGGTATTATGACTAGCTGGCGTGCCGCTTTGGTAAATACCGAAGCTAACGCTGCTGCCGGTGAAGCGCTCGGCTATGGTCCACTCGTTCGTCTGAGTAAGGGCGAAAAGAACGGTTCCGATCGTGCGCATCATGTCATTATGGCCGACTGTTATGAAGCTATCATTGGCGCTATCTATCTCGACAAGGGTTACAAAGCGGCCGAGAAATTCATCTATGAAAATAGCTTAGTCAAGATTGATGAAGTGCTTGAAAGCGAATCGTGGCGCGACGCAAAATCCTACCTACAGGAGCTCGCTCAGCATATCGACGGCGTAACGCCAATCTATCGCGTAATGAAGGAAGAGGGGCCTGATCACGATAAGAGCTTTACGCTCGGCGTCTTCATTAATGACCATCTAAAGGCTACCGCCGTAGGTCATAGCAAGCAGGAGGCTCAAGTAAAAGCCGCCTCAGAAGCTATTCGCAAATACAAGAAAGAGCATCCCGAAATCAACGAGGATACTATTGCGAAAAAGTAAAGAATAAGTTATAATAATCGAAGTTAAATTAATTAAAGGAGAATTATGCTTGCGATTCGCTTACAGCGTAATGGCCGTAAAGCTTTCCCGCTTTATCGGATAGTCGTCCAAGAAGCGCAACGTCACCCTCTTTCGGGTCGTATCGTCGCTCAGGTCGGCAGCTACAACCCACACACCAAAGCTACTGTTTTGGATAAAGAACAAGTTGAGAAATACCTCAACAACGGTGCACAACCAAGCACCCGCGTCATCCGCATCCTTACCAAAGAAGGTATCAAGATGCCAAAATGGGTGAAAATTCCACTTGAAAAACACAGCACTGCTAAGCATGCTGATAAACTCCGCAAGAACCAGCCAAAAGAAGAGGCTGCTCCTGCAGAAGAAGCCCCAGCTGAGGCTTAATAGTTGATAAAAACTGGCCATTTACTGGTCAGTTTTTTGTTCTTATGTTAAAATAAGCATAAGAAGATTTTTGCAAAAATAAAAAGGAAACATTAATGGACAAACAAGCACCGCAAGGTATTCAGCCAACTGCTCCAGTGAGCGGTACACCGAATATTCCGGTATCTCCGAATATCGCGTCGCCGAATATCGCCGCGTCGCCAAATATTGCAGCTTCGCCGAACATCGCATCGCCAAACATAGTTGCATCTCCTAACATTACAGCGTCGCCGAATATTGCAACCTCGCCCAATATAACATCGCCGAATATCGCAGCGTCGCCTAATATTGCATCGCCAAATATAGCTGCTTCACCGAACATTTCTACTCCAATTGCAGTTGGTCAGGAAATTTCATCGCCGAATATTGCGTCGCCAACTCCAGCAATGCCTGTCGCTCCGGCGCAAGCTGCAGTATCGGTAGATGCGACAGGTGACATGAGCGGTGCCGTAGATATGTCTGACATCATGGGCGCTCCTGCGGATGCTGATACTGACGCGATGGCGAATGCGCCAGTCGATAATGCGATTGCCGACGCAGCGACAACTCCGACCCCTGATAATATTGGTAATGACGCGAGCGGGATGATTGACTTGAGCGAACTCGCCAATATGTCTGAAGAGGATCTCGCCACTGAAGCAAACGGTACGCCGAATGATAATCTTGAAGGTGTTGAAGATTTAGCTGACGACGAAGCGGTGCCAGAACAGCCAGCTACTTTAAGCGAAGAAGAGATTGCTGCTAAAGAAGCTGCGCATCGCGCCGAATCCGAAGCTAGCCTCGCTGAAGCCTCTGCATCGATGCAAAACTTGCACCAAAATATCATGCCAGAGAAGAAGAAAGAAGAAAAAATCGAAGTGTCGATTTCTTCAAAGGCTCGCAAAAAGATTAAATTAAGCCTCAAGGCAAAAATTCTTTTGGTTCTTGCAGTTATCGTTCTAGGTGCTGGCGGCACTTTGGCATACTTGATTACGTCTGGATATTTCAACTACAAGAGCTATGAGGTTGGCGAATTTACAATCCGTGTTGATGAAAGTCAATTTGAATCCGAAAAAGATGGCAATAAGTTGAAAGTTAAGTCGAAAGAGGGTGGTCTCGAATTCACGCTTGCCGATCTTGGTCAAATTAATCATGCAGATTTACTAGAAGACACAGCCGGAATGAACCGCCTGTTTGCAGATATCGATATGAAAGTGGAGAGCTCTACTGAGCGCACGCTTTCGACTGCGCAGTGTGCTGTTTATAAGACTTATCATAAGACGAAGAAGTACTCAGCTTTCATTGCATTTTGCAATGTCGGTGATTATATGATTCAAATTGATGCTACTAGCGACGAAAATGGAGCCAAGGCTGAACGGGCGCTAGTTAAGGCCGGCGAAGTTGTCTCCGCTGCGAAGCACAAATAAAACTTCTTAAATTTTTGCAAAAATAAAGCTATAATCATAAGTATAAAATAACAATAATTGGAGAACCTATGTCCACTATAGATCAGCAATTCGTAGAGTATATCGTGAAAACTCTCGTAAATAATCCAGACAAAGTCAGTATCGACCGCACCATCGACGAAAAAGGTGTCCTCTTAAGTCTTGAAGTAGATCCAGAAGATGTTGGCCGTATTATTGGCAAGCGTGGTGCTACTGCTCAAAGCATTCGCACTTTGCTCCGTGCTCTTGGTACCAAGAATGACGCTCGTTATAACTTAAAGATTGTCAATAACGACGATTATCAGCCAAAGGCAAAAACTGCCGAATCCGCTCCGGCCGCAGTTGAAGATGACGATGCAGAAGATGTTGATGACGTTGATACCGATGATGTCGAAGAAGAAGATGAAGATACGACTGTTGATGAGGGCAGTGAATTAGCAAAAAAGACCCGCGCAGAGCTTGCAGATTTAGACGATTTGGATATATAATACTGTTAATGCTTTGTTCAGGCATTATAAGCTAACTGCGAGTCAGCTTAAAAAACAAACATATAGTTGAGAGCTTATATGTCAAAAAACCACCTCGGGTATAGGTGGTTTTTTGGTGGGGAGTTAACTATTCCTTATTATCGGAATTCTTATCCTCTGGCTCGAATTTCGAGCGATTATCGAGATCCCAGAGTACATCTTCTGGAATGCTATTATCTTCGGAAGGCTCGGCCTTCTTTTCCTCAGACTCTTCAGGCTTTTTCGACTCTGCGTCGCTATCCTTTGATTCGTCAGTAGCCTCCTCCTTTTCACTAGAAGTATCTTTCTTGGTTTCTTCCGGCTCGGCTTTTTCTTCTTTTGGTGCCGGCTCGGCAGTTGGAGTTCCTTGAGCTTCCGGAAGCGCAGGCGTATTCGGATCGTTATTAGCTGTAAGTTTCTTGTTTTGCTTGGAGAGCTGCCAAATTACGAAAGCAATCAAAGCGATGCCGATAATACCCAACCAGATGAAATTGAAACCACCAGTTAAGCGGAGTGCGATGAGGAAAATCGCAATTGAGCTAACCCATGTCATCCAAGTGCGGTGCGTCATTACGGCGAACATCAAGGCAACCACCTGTTCGATGAGTAGTAAGATGCCCCAGCCGAGAGAATTGTTAATCGTGCAGGTAACGGACATAACGAGGGTAAATAGCGAATAGCCGATAATTAAGCGCGCCTGAGCACTTGGTCCTTTTTCGCGTTCGTAGAGCCAACTAGTGAGACCAAAGGCGATCATAATAATATGTGCGCGCGCAACTGTCAGAGCAACGCCGTATTCGAGACTCTTTGTGCTACCCGAGTAGCTGTAGCGATGGTCATTCGGTAAACCTTTAACAGCTAAGTCGTAGACGTTGCCAGCGAATGAGAATAAACTCATTGCGGTTGCAT
>CAMZHH010000024.1 GCA_947306745.1 uncultured Candidatus Saccharibacteria bacterium | reverse complement strand
GAGCTTCGGGAAGCTCTATACTAGGCGGTCAACTTTATTGTTTGCGGCTTGCAATGTAGTAACCAGCGGCGGTAGCAACGCTAGCTATGCCGATTACGCCAGTGAGAACATCAGCAGCACCAGTCTTTGGCAATTCTGGAACAACCGGTTCTGGTTCTTCGCAGGTCTTACCATTAACTTTAACGTCGGCAGTATCACTCTTGGTGGTCTTGTCGTCGTTGTTGTACTTACCTTTTACGGTGTTAGTCAAAGTGCTGTCTTCGCAGCTATCAGCCAAGGAGCTGTTTACCGTAGCGTAGAAGTAAATCGTAGCTTCGGTGCCCTTTGCGTAGTCGCCAATGTTAACACCAGTGGTGCTTACGAGGCTATCGCTGAGGGTCTTACCATTCTTATTTGCAGAGTTGTAAAGAACAACGCTACCCTTAACAATGGACATGTTGCTTGGGAGAATATCGCGAACTACAACGTTCTTGAGAGTAGTATTACCAGTGTTCTTGAACTGGATGCGATAGCGAACTTTGTCGCCGGCCTTAGCAGTGACGGTTTCGGACCATTCCTTACCACCATCGAGCTGGACCATCTTATCAATCTTGAAACCTGGCTTGTCTTCTTCGCAAACCTTGCCATCGATCTTTACTACAGCAGTATCGGTCTTGGCAGTCTTGTCATCGTTGTTGTACTTACCTTTTACGGTGTTGGTCAAGGTGCTATCTTCGCAAGCACCCTTGAGGCTGTCGTCAACCTTCACATTGAAGATCAAAGTTGCAGTCTTACCAGCAGCTACGCTACCGATGTTGAGACCGCTCTTGGTGATAACACCATCAGCAGCTTTCTTACCATCGAGGGTAGTGCTACCGGCAACATAGGTCATGTGTGCTGGAAGAGTATCAACGATTACAACGTTCTTGAGAGTAGTATTACCAGTGTTGGTAAAGCGGATGCGGTAGTTAACAGTAGAACCACCTTCAGCTTTTACGGTTTCATGCCATTCGGTTTCGCTTGGAAGCTTAACCATCTTGTCAATCTTGAAACCATCGACACAAGTCTTGCCGTCAACGAGGACGTCAGCCTTGTCTTCTTTGGTACCAGTGGTACCGCCGTTGGCTTGAGCAACGTTACGAAGAAGAGTGTTACCACACTTCTCAGAAACGGACTTATCAACAGTAGCGTTGAAGTAGAGCCATGCGCCTGCACCAGCAGCATAATCGCCAATGTTAATACCCTTATCAGTTACCATGTTATCGCTGAGGGTTACACCCTTAGGATGAGCAGTGTTAACGATAGAAGTGGTACCCTTAACATAAGTTAAGCCAGTTGGCAAAATATCACGGATAACAACATTTTTGAGAGTAGTGTTACCGGTGTTCTTGAAGTGAATGCGATAGCGAACAGTGTCGCCGGATTTTGCTTTAACTTCTTCGCTCCAGGTGTCCGAGCCAAGAATTTTCACTTCTTTGGAGATTTCAATATTTGGTTTAGCAGCAAATTGTGCTTTAACGTGGAAAGTTACATAACCAGAATATTGGCTACAACCAGGAATGTTACCATCCATCTTGTCATAACCGAGGAGTTTACCCTTGGAAGTGAAAAGATCGTTGCTATCGTTCAAGCCATCGAGGCTGAAAGTACGAAGCTTACCATCCTTAGTGTTGTAGTATTTTGCAGAACCATCGACATAAGCGAGATTGAAGGCTTCGCCGTTCTTAGAAACGAACTTAGTTTCATCCCAAACAGTCGTTGGATTTGCGTTAGAGGAGCTAATTTTACCACTTACAGTGATTTCCTTAGCAGTTGTGGTTGGAAGAACGACGAATGCTTTGACGTCTTTAGCAACCAAGTTGAGGTTAGAAGCAGCGTTGTTGTGTACATACATACGAACAACGTATTCTTTACCGTTTTCAACTTGAGTAGCATCGCTCCAGTAGTTGCTGGATGCGCTACCAGTGTATGGAGAAGCGCTTACGAAATAGCGCTCGTCACCGACTTCCTTGTTGTTGTCGGTAATGGAGTTAAAGACTACATGGTCTGCTGGCTTGGCCATCGTGTAAGTTGTACGAGATGGACCCCAAGCAAAGGCCATGAGTGCACCAGCACCAGCGAGGGCAGCGACGGCTGCGACGCCAATACTAGCTTTCATGATTTTCTTCATAGAATTAAATTTCCTTTCCTTGATAAAAGATAATTTTTCTAAAGAATGTTTGTTTAATTCTCTCTCAAAGCCGCATTGTTAATTACGTTTTCAAATCGGATCATTACCGAGTACAAGGATGAATGGGAGGGGGTGGTTCAGGCCCCCTCCCTAAGGTGCTACCCTTTCGGGTTGATTGCGCTGGTTTTAAGCCAGCTAGAAGAAGAAGGCGGGATTACTCAACCGCAGATTCGTCGAGATCTCCCTCATTTACACCGTCATCCTTGACAGGTTCCTCCACAGTGTCGTGGCTATGCTGCTGCTGAACCTCACCGAGGTCGGTATGGCTCTGGCCGTCACCGGCCTGAACAGTATAGTCCTGACCACCATGGGTTTCTGTCTTGCCGTTTGTGTCATCCACAATGCGACTTCCAGACTGAGTGCCAGTAGAGGCATCCGGTTTCCCGTCGGATGTCTTGCCTTCCTCGCGCGGCTGCTCTGCAGGAGCTGCAGGCGGAGTATAGGCAGACGGGCTCTGAGGTTCTTCGGTGATCGTAGTGATCGGGTCATGGTTCTGACCGCCACCAAAGTCCTCTTTGCCAGGTGTATTATCCGGCACTTGTGCCTGAGGTCCCGCGTCGGGGTCCTTCGGCTCAAGTTCAGGATCTCCACCTCCCGGAGGATCTGGAGGAGTTGGGTTGTCAGGAATAGGCGGCTTATCAGGTGTCGGCCAATACTCATCAGTGTCTACCGGCTGGTATCCACATTCAAGACGGTACTTAACCACACCAGGTTTGCCAAGATTGAACTGAATGAAATGTCCGCCACTGTTATGGCTGTTACGCACGATAACGGCGGGTTTATTTCCTTCAAGCCCGTTGTGCCACTGATACATACTAGACGTATAAGTGTTGATTTCCTGAAGAGTAATCTCACCACTTGTCAGTCTTTCCGTAATCAGCTTCACGGCGCGCTCCCAATAAGCATGATCTCTCAAGAAGTGCTTGTGTGCTTCATCGGCTCTCTGGCCAATTACCACATTCTGCTCATCAGTGAGGATCTTCTCATCGAAAGCCAGACGTTCGTCCATATCCAGTGCAATCGCTGCACACAACGCAGGGTCGACCTTGATGCTCTCAAAGAAGTCACCAGTGCCGTCTTTCGTTGCGATATATGTCACTACTTCTGCAGCTTCACCCTTCTTCACAGCTTCGGTAGCCGGCTTGTAACGATCCGGCCCGAAATTGTAATTATTGGTGTCGATGCCGTCATCCTGGACGTCATCGTTGAAGTAGTGCACCGTTATGCCCTTGATGTCGTTGGCCGCATTCGCGATGACTCCCCTGATACCAGGGACAGCCAAGCAGGCAACCAAGAACAGAGCAAGGACGGAGAGGATTGCGCCCCTCCTCGCATGCTTGTTACTCAACATGGTTTTTCACCTTCCTTTCAGGGTAAAATTAGCGGCGCCTCCCGAAGAACGAGAGGATAGCCGCAGTTACGTAAAATGCGGCCACGCACGCCAATACCACCAGAAGGATGATGTAGGGCAGGAAGGGCTCCTGACCGACAACATTTCCGTTGGCGTCCAGGACATTCTGGAGAATGTATCCCTTCGAAGCGATCCAGGTTCCGAACCCAGCCAGCGCGGCCACGATGAGGCTGACGAGAATCTGCCATCCGGAGATGTGACCAGCCAACTCATCGATGTGGCGACGAATTTCGGTGGCCTCATCAGATGTGTGACGGTTGACAGTGTCAGACGTCATGCGGCCCGTCTTGACGACGGCCTCGCGGGTAGTGTTGTGCTCAGAGGTAGCGTGATCCGCCACGCGATGGCCAGTCTTGACGACGGTTTCGCGGGTGATGTTGCCATCCTGAGTCACATGATCGGCCACTCTTCGGCCGGTCTTGACGACGGTTTCGTTCGTGTCATAAATCAAACTTTCAAACTTTGCCATGATTTCTCACCTTCCCCTAGTATAGGGTCCTTTCTTTCAAAATAATCCGCACAGGTGCGGAGGTCGTTGTGCCGCCACCTTCCACGGTGGCTACCGAACAATTTTATAACTACCGTTACCAGTAGCTAAACACCCCATTACCCGGGGGTGAGATAGCGGGTTTGAACCTTCTTCTTCTTACTGCGCATATTGTACGCAGTAATGATCCGATTTGTTAACTTTGCGCCTCTTGCTAAAGCCTTTTCGCAGTCCTTGCAATTAGCTGGGCTTATTATATCAAACATTTTGATTTTTGTCAATAGCATTATATAAGAATTTACCATTAGCGCGAATTATTATATACTTAAGCGGTTTGTATGGGGTAAAATGGGGTGTTATAATGTGTTTATGGCACTTAGTAGCGGTATGATTAAGCGACTCACTAACGTGAACGTCGCAAATGCGACACATAGTTCTGGTTTCGCGCAAGTTCAAAATGGCAATAGTATGGGCGTCGCTAGTACGCAATCTTTCTCTGAGCGTAAAGAAATCGACGCTAATCGCACTCTGGTACAGAAATATAAGCAGTCACAAGTAGCACAGAGCGTAAATCGCATGCCTAAGGCGATGTCTGAAGCGGAAAAACAAGCTGCCGAGGCCGCCATGCGCGCCAAAGAAGCCGCCATGAACAAAGAGAGCCTCCGCGAGGAAAAATCTCGTCTCGAGAGCGGCGGACTCCGAAAATATGATACTTCAGGCAAAAATGCCATATCCAGTAGCGCGGAAGTAGCTAAAACGCGAGGCTTCGGTAGGATGTCCGCAGCGGAAATGCGTCAAAACCGTCAAGCTGCCGCACAATACCGTCAAGCACAAGCTGACCGCTTTAGTGGCGGCGTAAAAACTTACCAAGGAGGCCCAAAAACCTTTAGCGGAGGCACAGGGATAAGGCCAAGGTCTGGTCATTAGAGTTAATTTGATCAAAGAGATTGCTAGCATAGTTAGCAATTTTTTTGTGCTGGCTAAGGTCGGCTTCTAAGATAAGGTAACCATACTTACGGAGGTGAGCGGGCGCCTGTTCGATAAGTTGTTTGATTAGCGCCAGACCGCCATCCTCAGCATAAAGAGCAGTTTGTGGCTCATAAGCCAGCTCCGGGCTCGTCCAGTCCCATTCCCTATCAACATATGGCAAATTCGCCACAATTAAATCGTATTCGTCTTCGATTTTTTCGAGGAGATTAGACTGGTAAAAGTTAACATTCGCTCCAAGATTGGTGGCATTTTGTTTGGCCATAATGAGTGCTTTAAGCGAAATATCTACTGCATCTACCTCTATTCCTGGCAACTCGAGCGCTGTCGTAATCGCAATACAACCACTCCCCGTCCCCACATCGAGAACACGATGAGGCTTTAGCTCCTTGATGACATTAATCAGTGCTTCAGTCTCGGGGCGCGGGATGAGCGTATCTTGGTTCACCTTAAAAATACGGCCATAGAATTCTTTATATCCTAAGATATAGGCGAGCGGTTCGCCTAAGGCACGGCGCATTGTGTGAGATTTAACCTGCTTCAATTCCGCATCAGTAAATTCATATTCCGGATAAGCATGCAAAAAAGTACGGTCTTTCTGGAGCGCATTAGCGACAATCAATTCTGCATCTAAGTGGTCTACAGGGGCGGAATTAAGCCAGGAGTTCACGTTCATGGGCTTGGAGTGCCTCGATGATATCTTCAATGTCGCCATTCATTGCGGCGGTAATATTGCTGCGGTTGTAATGGATGCGGTGATCAGTAATGCGATCTTGTGGGAAGTTGTAAGTGCGGATTTTCTCCGAGCGGTCACCGGTACCAATAAGAGATTTGCGCGCGTCGGAAGCATTGGCGCGCTCTTCGGCAATTTTGCGCTCGAGTAAGCGGCTACGAAGAACAGTCATGGCTTTGATGCGGTTCTGTTGCTGCGAGCGTTCATCCTGCATGGCGACCATAATGCCGGTCGGTAAGTGCGTAATACGAACAGCTGAGTCGGTTGTGTTGACACCCTGGCCGCCATGACCGCCAGAGCGGTAGATATCGATACGGAGATCTTCTGGATTGATTTCAAGATCTTGCTCTTCTGCTTCCGGAAGGACGGCAACTGTAGCGGTACTAGTATGAATGCGACCTTGCGATTCGGTGACTGGAATACGCTGTACGCGATGGACACCGCCTTCGAATTTCAGCTTGCCATATGGCTGATCGCCAGAAACGCGGAAGATTACTTCTTTATAGCCACCAGCGTCGTTAATAGACTCGGACTGAAGTTCTACCTTGAGACCATGCGTCTCGGCATAGCGTAAATACATGCGATAGAGATCGCCCGCAAAGAGGCTGGCCTCATCACCGCCGGCTCCAGCACGAATTTCAATAATGGCCGGTTTGTCATCGTTCGGATCGCGCGGAATAAGCATCTCGGCAAGTTTAGCTTCGGTTTGCTCAAGCTCGGCTTCTAAATCTGGCTTCATAATAGCAAGCTCCGAGTCGGATTCGGCTTCTTTAATATCGCTCTGAAGCTGTGCGCGTTTTTTGCCTAGCGAGATAAGCTCGTCAAGTTCCTGCAGGCGGCGATTTTTAGCTGCAAAATTCGGGTCAGCGTAGGCATTTGGCTGGCTAAGAAAATCAGTAATCTCTTGGCGTTCATTCGTGAGCGCGTCTAGGTCTAAATTCAAATTCATTAGAGATATTTTAACATCTTTTAGGGATTAACGCCAGTGGTGGTACAATTAAACTAAGCATAAGTGAGGTTTTATGGACGAAAATTCGAACGAAATTAAGATTGACCATCATAGCGGACCTGATCCAGAGGTAGAAAAAGCCCTCGAAGAGGCGTCGATGCCGGAGACAACCGAAGCGCCAGCCGAAGATGCGCCAGAAGTGACAATTTCTACATCCGAAGAGAATCTCGAGGTTTCCGTCGATGAGGCAAGCACGGAACCTGAGAAAGAATCCACGGAAACTCCCGTCGAAGAAACTAAGGGCGAAGAATCGAAGGCCGAAGAAACCGCAAAGCCCGAGCATAAAAGTAGCAAAGCCTGGCTGCCTTGGGTGATAATTGTTCTGGTATTTGTCCTAGTTTTCGTCGTGGCATTATTTGCAATGAATGCACGTTATGGCCAAACGCAAAAGCAACCAGCAGATGATACGGCATTATTTAATAAAGATACACTGCCTCGCATTGACGCCTCTTTGGCCACTCAGCCGCTTACGGATGCCTTCGTGAAAGATTTCACTGGCAAAACTACCGAGGAAATGGGCGTAGAATATTCTAATACTCACCCAGGATATGTAGCTCTAATCAATGGCGAGAAAGATCTAATCGTCGTAACAGAACCGAGCGAAGAAGAACAGGCTTTAGCGAAAGAAAAAGGCGTTGAGCTCGAGATTACCAAAGTCGTAAATGAAGGTTTTGTATTTTTCGTCAACAAGAAGAATCCTGTAAATGGCGTAACCTTCAAACAGATTCAGGATATCTATGCCGGCGATATTACGAATTGGAAAGAATTAGGCGGGCCAGATAAGGAAATTGTAGCCTACCAACGCCCAGTTAATTCTGGCAGCCAGACTGGCCTACTGAGCCTCGTAATGAAGGGGCGACCGGTTAAAAAGCCAACGCCAACCGAAACGGCCGAATTGACCATGGCGGGCATCATTGAATATGTGGCAAACTACGATAATTCCGATGTGGCGCTCGGTTATTCCTATTATTACTACGCAAATGAAATGTATTACAACGAAAATTTGAAATACTTAGCAATCGACGGCGTAGCGCCAAACTATGACACGATTCAGAATGAGTCGTACCCAATCAAAACTGCTTACTATATCGTAACGCGCAAAGGCGAAACGAACGAAAACGTCGCCAAATTGAAAGAGGCAATGCTTTCGGCGCGCGGTCAAGATATCGCAAAGCAGGCAGGTTATGTCCCGGTCAAGTAAAATCGGACTCATTTTTGGAGTTATTCTAAGCGCCGGCTTGGCAATAGTTTTAGCTTGGGCAGTTTTGAATCTAGTTCATGGAGAAGATCCTTTCGGCATCGCAGAAGACACTCCCCTGCCCAGCGAACAAGACTCGGGCGAAATTGTTTACAACACACGCGAATATTATTCACTGTATGATAATAATGATTTAGCGCTTGAGGAGAAATCTTGCAATAAACCAGACAACGAAGATCAGTCTTGCAGTTATTACCAGATAAGCGGATTAAAGAATGCCGAAGTCCAAAATCGTATCAATAAGCGCCTGTCGGAGATTGCGGCGAAATATTCTAATTACGACATTTTCTATGAGAATAATACGCTAAATGCGTTCAATTTAGTGTCATTCTATTTTTACGCTCATAAGAATAAAGAAGAGGTAAGGAGTGGCATAACCTTTGATTTAAACACTGGTAATGAATTAAAGCTTCAAGATGTTTTTGTTAAAAATGCAAACATTAAGCCGCTATTATCGAATGCGATTTATACACGTCTAGTCACTCTACGTGGCGATTATACGTATTGGCGAGTCGAGGATAGAGCCGAGGATAGAGCATCGAAACAAGAATTCGACTATGATGGTGAAGTTTTGAAGATATTAAAGAAGGTTGATTTTAATGCGACAGACAATTTCTTCTTATCGCCAAACTCAATCTCATTCATAGTTGGAGATGATTATTTTAATGTCGAAGCAGAGAGAGATATTAAATATTTTGGCTACTACGAAAAATATGCCTCGAAAGAGTCATTATTCGATAACGACGATGGACTGAAAAATGTCCCCCTATCCAATGCTTACAGCGGAAGTCTGCTATACAACATCTTCGACGAAACCGACACTAGTACGTACACTTTCGAAATCATTAATTATTATTCTTGGATCGAAAATGATCCGAAACTTAATCAAAAACTCGGCGAATATTATCGCAAGAAGATACCTAATAGCGATAAATATGTCGTTTTGCAGGTAGGTGGCCAATTGAGGGATGACGAAAGTAGCCCGCTAAAACTCTTCTCTGGAGAATATGCGCTATGCGAAATGGATAAAACAGACTACCAAAACTCCTTCCGCAAAATGATTTTTGACGCAAAAAGTTCAAGAAACATGATGCTACTAAACTGGAGAGCGGCGTTTGATGCAAACTATGGTTGCAAGACGGATATTAGTAGTGATCCGGTCATTATTGACGCAGATAATAATCTTTTTAAACTCTCTGACGCCATCAAAGAAGAATTCTTTACTGACACTTATTGTCCATACTTAGATCAGAACAAACAGGCAGACTGTAAGAAAAACTTTGATAAATACTTCTCGCGCGAATATATTTACGAATCGTACGTAATTAAAGAGCGCAACAATGCCAGTCATACTTATAGCGCCTTTATTCCAGACGAAATTCCGCACAAATATTTCAACAAGAACGTAAAGTTTTAAGTGTTCGCAAGATAGGCTCAAATATGCTAGAATAAGGCGGACGGGCCTTTAGCTCAGCTGGCTAGAGCGTACGATTCACATTCGTAAGGTCACTG
>CAMZHH010000023.1 GCA_947306745.1 uncultured Candidatus Saccharibacteria bacterium | reverse complement strand
ATACATAAAGACAAGATTTTTCAGATTCCTAGTATTTCTTAAAAAAGTTACGCAAGATACCACTGCTAAAGTTTATTCATTTGTACCTGACTTACCAATGGATCATGAATGGACGGACGACAAACTATTTGATCGTTACGATATCACTCCCGATGAGCAAGAATACATCAAATCAATGATTAAGGAGATGTAAGATGAGTCGAGAGTTAAGATACCAAAAACGTCCACAAATCTATGTTTATAGCGTGCCGAACCAACCCGGAGTAAAAGTCGGATATACAGAGCGTGTTACAAAGTCAGGTAGCGATTTTGATGCCGTAAATGAACGTATTAGCGAAGGTCTCGTTAAAACTCCAGAGAAGCAATATAAAATCGAGCACTACGAATTGGCCATTACGAAAGCCGGCGAATACTTTACCGATCACACCGTCCACAAATGGTTAAAGAATCTCGGTATCAATCAGATAGCCGGTGAATGGTATGATACAGATGTCGAACATGTTCGTGCCGTAATAACCGGCATTAAAAACGGTCGTCCAGAATCTGGCACTGATAAAGCCGATTTCAAGATGCGCCCAGAACAAGAAGTAGCTGTAGAGAGAACATCTGAATATTTCTCAAAGCATCAAGACGAAAAAGATCCTCCTCGCTTCCTATGGAACGCAAAAATGCGCTTTGGCAAGACTTTCACGAGCTACGAGCTAGCAAAGAAGATGGGGTGGAAACGTATTCTTGTCCTTACATATAAACCAGGCGTCGAAAAGGAATGGAAAAAGGATCTATATGGGCACCAAGATTTTGATGGTTGGCAATTCATCGAGGGCTTAAGCACTTGGAACGAGAACGAAATCGACGATAATCGTCCGGTTGTGTGGTTTGCGAGCTACCAGGATGTTCTTGGTAAAAACTTAAACGGCGAAGTAAAGGCCCGCCATAAAAAAATGCACGAGACGCTTTGGGATTGTATCTACGTTGATGAGTACCACTTTGGTGCGTGGCGCGAGTCTGCAAAAGAGCTAACTTCAGAAGATGACAAGAACGATAATCTCCCATCTGACTATGATGAGACCGAAGAGATTGAAAAAACCTTACCGATTAAGGCGCGCGGCTTTTTGTATTTATCCGGAACACCTTTCCGCGCCTTAACCGATGGCGAATTTTCAGAAGACCAGATTTTTAACTGGACCTACGCTGACGAGCAACGTGCCAAAGCAGAATGGAAATTGGACAATAACCCCTACCTCGAATTACCGCAAATCGTAATGCTTACCTATCAAATGCCGGAAAGTCTACGCGAAGTTGCAATGCAGGGCGAGTTTAATGAGTTCGATTTAAACAAATTCTTTACAGCAACAAAAGTAGATGGAGAATGGAAGTTTAAGCTCGAAAAAGAAGTCCAGAAATTCTTAAACATCCTTCATGGTGTAAACCTAGAAGTGGATGTCGAGAATCGTTTTGATCATAAAGCGCCTGCCCTTCCTTTTGAAGATGCGCGCCTACTTTCGTCACTTCGTCACACATTCTGGTTCCTACCAAGCGTCGGCGCATGCAAGGCCATGGAGAAGATGCTTAATAATGATCCATTCTTTAGCAATTATACGATTATACGTGCCGCTGGTAGTGATACGCCTGGCGGAAAATTTGCTAAAGAGCCCGTCGATAGCGCCATCAAAAATGGACTATCTACAAACACGATTACGTTATCATGCGGTAAATTAACGACTGGCGTTACAGTTCCAGCTTGGAGTGGCGTTTTGTTCTTGCGTAATACGGATAAACCAGAAACTTACTTCCAGACCGCATTCCGCGCGCAAAGCCCATGGACTCTAAAAGATACAGATGATCCGATGAGAAAAAACATCATGAAGTCGGTTTGCTATGTACTAGACTTTGCTCCATCACGTGCTTTGAAACTAGTCGCGAACTATAGCAACGAATTAGGCGCTGTAGGCGATCGTCGCCGCCCTGAAGAGCGCTTGGAAGAATTTATACACTTCCTACCGATTCTCTGCTATGACGGCCACCAGATGCAAAAATTGAACGCAAATGAGATTCTTGATATCTCAACATACGGCACAGCGTCTACGATGCTTGCGCGCCGCTGGCAGTCTGCGCGCCTTGTTGATACCACAACCGTTGTCTTGGAAAAGATTCTTAATAACCCAGAATTAATGGCGGCACTTGAAAAGATCGAAGACTTCCGTAATTTGCGTGGCGACTTAACTAAGACTATCTCTCGCGAAAAAGCGTTGCAAGAAAAGAAACGCAAAATAGCAGAAGAAGGACGCGAAGCTACACCAAAAGAAAAGAAAGAGATTTCCGAGGAAGAAAAAGAACAGAAGTCATTCAAGACTAAGCTCCGTGAAAAGCTACTCAAGTTCATTACTCGCGTGCCGGTATTTATGTACTTAACCGATTATCGCGAGCAAGCACTTGTCGACGTTATTCGAAATATTGAGCCAGAATTATTTATCAAGGTCACGGGCCTTACAATTCGCGAATTCGATATGATGTGCGAAGTGGGTGCATTTAACCAAACGGAATTAAACGCCGCCATCGCGCAGTTTAGGCGCTTTGAGGACGCATCTCTCGAATATGCTGGCGGACGCGCCGCAAATGATGGTCAAATGATTGGTTTGTTCGATACTGTTGTCTCTCGTAAAGAGGCCGATGAAATAATTGAGCGAGAACTGCAATAGGAAGTAAAGGAGAGGAATGGATAATAAGCTTGGAAACAAAATTGAAGTCCTAGGGCTTTCCAAGACCGCATGTTCAGAATTGCGAAAATGCGGCATTGATTCCGTGCAGGATCTAATGCTCTTAATCAACGCGAAGCTTCTTCCAGGACAAGAATCAAAGCAAGGCTACAACATTGGTATGCGAGAAGTCATACTAAATGTCCTGAAAAAGCGCCAGAACGAAATCCTTAATTGCGACGAGATACGAGAAGAACTGATATCTAAATATGGCAATAGCGTATCGAGTAACATTGGTTCAATTAGAAGCATTGCGCTTTCTATGGCGTACAGTGGGATAATAGAGCGCGCATCAACTGGACAATATTTCTACTCCTCTAATACGCAAATCGACAAACAGGCAGAAAAAATCCAGGCCAACAATCAATACTATGTCTCGCTTAAAGAGGCCGTTCCGGAAGTATTAAAGACGATAACTGGACCATTCGATTTTAAGATTATTCGTGACAGACTAAAAAGAAGATATGGAAATAGAGTCTCCACGAAAAAGAGTTCTATAAAAACGAAACTCAACGAATTATTAAGAGAGGGCGTAATAAAGCGAACGGAAACTGGCGATTATATTCGTAGCTCCGAATCAAGCAGTGCTCGCCCTGTAAACATATCAACACTCGACCGCTTTCTAGAAGAACATATCGGTAAAGAAATTGAATTTAGATATAAGTCAGAGCGCTCTCGAAGTGATAAAAGATGGCGACGAGAAACAGTTTGGATGTATGACGATAAGTACCTATACATATCCAAACAATACTTGTCCGGCCGTCATATTATCTTCCGTAAAGAACGCATAGTCGAATTTAGAGAAGTTAATAATAAGTCATAACCAAGAAAGGATAATCCGTGGCAAAGACAATCGAACCAAAATTAATGAAGATTGGCGAGTATCTAAAACTCGAGGAAGATGCAGTCTTCGTCATTCCAGAATATCAGCGCGCATACTCATGGGATAGAGACCGCTGTGATAAGCTCTGGAGTGACATTACTCAATATGTAGAAAATAAAGAAAAGGACGCTTATTTCTTTGGTACGGTTATCCTGAACTGCCAAAACAACGATGAGGAGCTTTATCTCATTGATGGTCAGCAGCGTACGACGACATTCCTTCTTTTACTAAAAGCCTTTCTCTTCTGCATCAATGAAGCAATTGTCGATACAAAAGATAGTGAAGATTCAAAAGATCTATACCGCAAGTTCTGCGAGCGACGTAAGAGTATAATGAGTATCCTATACCGCGTTGACACGGACGAGGTTGATGATGAAATTGACGAAGAAAAAGACAGAAAACTCTTCAATAACGGCACTTCATTAATCGTAAACCATTCAATCAGCGAAGATCATAAAGACGATTTCTCTAAGATTTTACGTGCCGCTAATTATGATGAAGCAGAGTTCCTTGTCGACAAGATCGAACGAAAGCAAAAAGACAATAAATACTCGAACTTCTTCCGTAACTTTAAGTATTTTTATGAAAAGATAAAAGAACTAAGTGAGACTAAGCTCAACGAAGTGTCAAAAACTTTCATTGAAAAGTGTGAAGTGATCGGAATTAGAAGTTGGAATATCGACCAGGCAATCGTAATGTTTAACTCGCTAAACTCGGACGGTATGCCGCTAAGCGACTCGGATATTATTCTCTCAAAACTATATGGCGAAGCCGATGATAAAAACGAATTCAACAAGGCATGGAAAGTATTCAAGTCTTACGTCCAAGACCTTGAGAAGAAAGAGTTTACAAACATTGATGCCATATTAACGCAATACATGTACTATTTGCGTACTCGCAATGGCGATACATCTACAGCTGATGGAAATACCGCAAACGTTACGGTTCCGGGCCTTCGTCGCTACTTTACCGACATCAACAAAGATGCAATAGCAAATCCGGATAAGTTTGTCGACGATTTAACAAAAATTGCGAAGACATGGAATACAATTGTCGATATTCCTTGCGTACAAGTGCTATCAAAGATGAATGATAACGCAAAGATATTCTTAGCGAGCTTTTTCTATAGGTTTGAAAAAGAAGTAACCGAAGCCGACATAAAAGAGTTAGTCGAATCGCTTTTGAAGTTATTTGCCGTCATGGAAGTCGAGGATATCGGTTACTCGAGTAGTAAGTTTAAGAGCTTCTTATTCCTCGAAGAAATTAAGATAGCCAATCCAAAAGTGACTGTCGAAGAAATCAAAAAGGACTTTAACGACCATATCGCTAAAAACTGGAATCGCGACGACATTAAACAAAAGATTGGCGACTATGATAAGGGCGTTCTTGTGTACCTAAACGAATACTTGTTCGCGAAAGAAAATAACAAAGCCTTTGATCTTAACGACAAGTTTGATATTGAACATATCATGCCGGCTAGCGGCAAGAATATCCAAACAATTCGCTTCGACGCAAAGCTCGATGAAGAAGAATTTAAGAACGTAGTCAATAAACTCGGTAATAAGATCCTTCTTGAAAGCGCAATTAACCGCTCAATTAGTAATGAGTGGTTCAAGACAAAAGTGTCAACAAAATTAAGCGATAAGACTGGATACGTAGATAGTAAATACCCAATCGCTAACGCGTTGGTAGAAAAATACAGGAACTCTGATAAAGTGCTCTGGACAAAAGACGATATTAATGACGCGACAGAAAAAGCTAGCGAACGAATCGCTAAATTCATATTTGATTAGTGTCGTTTCCCGACAAATGCTTCCACAGCTTCGTGAACTCCGCATTCCGGACAAATCTCCGTCTCGTTATCTACGCGAGATAAGGCAGGATGCTCCGTAAATACTTTCTTGCATTTTGGACAACGCTGAAGCTCAAGAATCTTGCAAGTCAATGTCTTAGGCAAAGATTCAAGCTCCTCTCGCAGAATTTCTTCGTCATTGTAACGCTTAGCATCAACTAAAAACGAAGAATATTGCTCGTTCGGCTTAAGTTTCATGCCATTGGCGTCGTATCTGCCGACATAATACCAGATATCCTTATCGTGAATTACGCCGATAACGTATTCACATATACCAATATTACTCATATAAATACTCCTTAAACCCTGCAAGGTCTTTTCTAACACCGACCATTAAAGAGCAACTTTAGATTAAAGTTAATATTCAGTTGTGGGTTAGTTAAAATTGCGGCATCCCTTTGCAGGGTTGTCCAATTTAACCTTACTTTGGGATATTTTGCAAGTCACTCTAACACCTTACGACCCCAAGAAGATATGGTATAATATAGATAACTAATTGGAAGTTGTAATGCCTGAAAATGTAACAAAGTTAGTAACCGACTTGATCGAACTTCACCGCGAAGGAGTCGACTTTGCTAATTTATTCCATGAAACTTCCGAACTCTCAAAATCGGGCAAAGACGACCAATCCATCTTAGAACATATCGATTACGAACTTATTTATCTCGGCGACAAGCACGAAGATATAATCAGTCCTAAAGAAAAAGCCAAAAAGTACTACGACGACTGGGGTCTAAAGTGCCTAGATCTGCTCTGTAATATCGTGCCGCAACGATTCATCTTCAAATTTATGAATTCAAAAGCCCAAATTCAAAATGACACAGATTACTACGAAATGATCGCATTATGTTTTGATGCTGAGACGAAGACGTTGGCCGAGATTATTCCAGAAATCGAGCGAGAATACGAAGGCGGCCATAAGCAACTATTCTACGACGACGACAAAGACATTAAAGTAAGCTACGACCCAAAAACTCGCACAATCCATGTCGGCAATAAAGTCGTGCGTTTCCGCGAAGATGCGCCGTTCACTCCTGCTCTTTGCGAAATTATGTTTAAGGACCCAACAAAACTTTACGAATTACGCGATTTTCAGACCGTCTGGGATGATTTATATGACTACATAGGCAATGAACGCCCTTCGGACTGGCACCGCGTCTACGAGGTCTTAAAACGCCTTAACGAACGTATCCGCAATATCGCCGGAATAAACGATCTATTTGAACTAAATACAAAATCAGTCAGAATCAATCCTAAATATCTAAAATAGCGCATTATTATTGCAATAATAACGCTGAACTCTCTTTTTGTATCCTTGGAATATGGAATGAAGAGGTAATATAACGTATCAGAAAGACAAGAAACTAGAGCAACAAGCGCTCGTAAAGTTTCTAGAAATATTAATCGATATAGACAAGCGCGAGCATGTCGTTAGTAAGGATGACGACGATGAATAGCTTTATATCGGAAATTGAAATAATGCCAGTAAAGCCGCATGGCGGACTAGTAGCCTTCGCAAGCTTCGTGCTATACGGAACGATCTACTGCAGTTCCGTTGGCATTATGACGCGATTAGATGGCTCATATAGACTCACCTTTCCAACCAAAAAGGTTGGACTGAATAGCTTCGGAATATTCTACCCGATAGACAGATATGTCGGGCAAGAAATAGAAGAAGCAGTGATTAGTAAATATGAAGATGTAATGAGAGCTAGCGATGATCGATACTGTGATTCTCCGAGTGAACTACCCCAATTTCAGGATTAGCCCGAGCGTTTATCGTAAGTTCTCTCCTTCTGCTCATGGCATCTTTGGGCCGCCATACTATTCTTTTGGATCCGGCAAGGTTATTAAATGCGTATTGCAGCTAAAAGCGAAAGATAAGAAGCTAGGCGTATATCAGCCACGCGTAACACTCATGAAAGCAATACGAGCCGGCGGCGTCTCCGTATTCTTACATATCGAATTTTCAGCACCAAAGATTCTTTATAATAACAATTTCGACGAGCTTAGCTCTGACGATTTTAAGGCCGTCTGCGCAGAGCTCTATCGGAAACTATATAAGCTTGGAATTGAGATTAAAAGAAACCAAATAGAAAGAGCCGAGGTTAAGACGGTTCACTTTGGCAAGAATATCGTCTTTGACGATTACCGGACTGCGGCAAGTGTAATTGGCGATATAGCAAAAGCAAATGTATCGACCAGAAAACAAGCCGATATGCGTGTTTATCGAAACGATGGCGAAGCTCTGCATTTTTACAGCGCAAGTCAGGCCATAGCGATTTACGATAAACGAAGAGAACTAGCTAAGTCTCGCGTCAGCGAGCGCGGACTACTCGAGAAAGATAATTACTGCCAACTTACGCTATTTGATAATATCCGTAGCAAGAAGCCTTTTGAAGTGGTGCGTGTTGAAGCGCGATACAACACGAAACGTGCGTTCAGTACAGCGCTGAAACACGCTCTCGAGTATGGCCGCGCGAGCGACAGCGTCACAAGACTGGCCACAAAACAGAAGCTCGTCTTTGTAGATATCTTTAATGAAGAACTAGCCAAGACGCTATTAGAATATGAGTTCGCGCAGATCGAGGCGAAGAATCTAGACCTTAATGAAACAATTACGAATACAGCTACCAGCTTTCTTCATGAGATAAATACATTAAATCCAAAAGCGACCTTAGCGCAACGGCTAGAGACTTTGGCGATATGGAGCCTAATGCGCGAAACCGGAAGCCGAGACGTGCGGAAGATGACCGGCGCCAATTCGGCGCAGTGGTCTAGACTTACGAAGAAAATATCAAAGATCTACTTTAGAACGAGAAAGAGTAGCTCTACTAGCTACATAGAAGATAAACTGGCCGAGTTCAAGCCAGTACGATTACTTGAATACTTTACAGAATTAAACAAGGTGCGCGCTGGGCCAAACTAGCGCAAATGTAGGGTGGTTCTTTACGGCTATTTTAGTTGCGAATAGCCCAACTCCAAAGGTCCATTTATGATATGGACTTATGAAAGGTTTAGGGTATTATGTTTGATAACATGGGAAACTCTACCCCTGTAAATACCGGCAAAACTAACGAGCCGCAACTAACCAGAAAAGCCGTTCTATTCGCTCGCGTATCAACGGCGCGACAAGAAAAAGAAGGCTTATCTCTCGATGAAATTCAGCTACCGCGCATGCGAGATTATGCGATTGAGCAAAACTTAAAGATCGTACGCGAATACGCCATTGGCGAAACTGGCGGTAGCTATAAAGAGCGCAAACGCTTCAACGAGATGATTCAGTTCTTAAAGGATAATCCGGACGTAACGGATATTATCGCCTTCCGCGTAGATCGTATTACCAGGAACTTCCGCGACGCGGTAACGATCGAAGATTTACGCATTAAATATGGCAAGCGCATCCACTGCGTCGATGAAAGGCTGATTCTCTCGGAGAATAGCCGCGCGACCGACCTCACATCTTGGAATGTGAAAGTTTTTGTGGGTCAGGAATATCTGAACCGCATCAAGGAAGACGGTCTTAATACGAAGATCAATAAACTGTCGCGCGGCGAGCTACCATGGAGCGCGCCTTATGGCTATGAATTTAGAACTATCAGCGTCAGGCCGAAGGTTAAAAACGTCGTTCCGGTAGAACCGGCCGCATCAATCGTAAAAGAGGTATTCTTACTCTTCTCGACCGGTACTTATTCATGTAGAACCTTAGCAAGACTAATGAACAAGAAATACGGCACTAAATTCTCGCAAGGAATCATTCATAAATTCCTAAGATGCGAGTTTTATGTTGGATTCATTATCGATAAAAAGGGCGGAAAGAAATATCCGCATAATTACGAGAAAATAATAGATCGAGAGCTATTTGATATGGTTAATCAGATATTAGACAAGAGAAACCTTAAAGGCGACGATCAAGTGCCAAAATATGGCGGCATAGAATCGGCTTATCGTGGATTAATTCGCTGTGAAGAGTGTGGATGCACGATAACGCCAGAATTTAAGAAGCGTAAGCTACGACATGGCGGCTACAATTATCACAAATACTACCACTGCACGAATAGACGAGGAACGCATAAGAGTATGAGAAGTTACACCGAAGAGTATCTTGATGACAAGGTAAAAGAATTCCTGCGAGGCCTAAGATTAACTGAGGCTGAATTAGACGAGATTAGAAAGGCGTTAGCCGAAGCGCATGCCGGAAAGATAGATTTCTACCGCGAGCAACGCCGAAGCTTATCGCAAAAGCGTAAGAAACTTGAAGCGAGGCAACAGGAAGCTTACGATATGTTGATGGACAAGAGTATTACTCTGGAACTTTATAACCAAAATAACGAGCGATATCGCAACGAACTGGCTGAGATCCAGGCACAAGAAGCCGCGCTAGATCGTGCCGACGACAACTTCTATACTAACGCTGGCTACATCTTAAAAGTCTTTAAATATGCCGACAAATTGTTCGACGTAGCCACAACGGCCGAAAAAAGAGACCTTATTGGTCTCATCACGTGCTCGAACCGAACTTTAGGACCTAGCGGACTGATATTACAGGGGTCAGGACCGTTCGCTCGGAACCTTTTGGACTCAAAAACAAAACTTGGCTGGGGATGAGGGATTCGAACCCCCGAATGTCGGGACCAGAACCCGA
>CAMZHH010000022.1 GCA_947306745.1 uncultured Candidatus Saccharibacteria bacterium | reverse complement strand
AATGGAAAGTCGTTTGCAAACCAGTCATCTTATAAAGCTGGTTCAAAATCTTCTTCGGGAAAGCATCTTTCTTGAGTTCAACAACTACGCGTACTTTACCACGCGCTGATTCATCACGCGCATCAGCAATATGATCAAGTTTCTTCGCTAGCACGAGTTCGCGTACTTTATCAACGAAGCCTTCCTTACTCATGCCGTAAGGAACTTCCGTAATTACGATATTGAAGCGACCATTCTTGCGCTCTTCAATCTGCGTTACAGCACGAATCGTGACCGAACCGCGACCAGTTGCATAAGCTTGCTTCATTGGTGCGCCACCATAGACCTCAGCTCCGGTTGGAAAATCTGGGCCTTTGACGTATTTCATCAATTCTTCAAGCGTAATATCTGGATTATCAATCTGCGCAACCGTCGCATCAACAACCTCACCAAGGTTATGTGGTGGAATATTGGTTGCCATACCGACCGCAATACCCATCTGACCATTCAAAAGAATGTTTGGTACTGCTGCCGGCAATACGACTGGCTCTTGCTCTGTACCATCGAAGTTGTCGCGGAAATCAACCGTATTTTTATCAATATCAGACAATAGCTCTGCGCCCACCTTGTCCATGCGGGCCTCAGTGTAACGCGAAGCAGCTGCTTCATCGCCGTCCATCGAACCGAAGTTACCTTGACCTTCCACGAGCGTATAACGCATCTTCCAAGGCTGAGCCAAGTTCACCATAGATTCGTAAATCGACGAATCACCGTGCGGGTGGTATTTACCCATTACTTCACCGACGATACGTGCAGACTTTACGGTTGCATGTGGCGCCTTCCAGCCATTTTTATTCATTGCGTATAAAATACGGCGGTTGACCGGCTTCAAACCATCACGCACATCAGGAAGCGCACGATCAATCAAAACTGACATCGAGTAGCGCAAGAAGCTATCTTCCATCACGTTCTCGACGGTTAATTCTTCTACACCATCTTCAGCACGATGTGCCTGCAAGCTACCAACTTTTACGATTTCATCTTCTTCGTCGGATTTTTCAGTCTCATAATCACCCAAAGTTTCATCTACGCCTTTGTTGTCGGCCGCATCAGGCACGCCACCAACTTTGCTAGCGTTGTCTTTCTCTTCTTCTGGGGTGTTTTCTTCATTCAATTTCTTCTTATCTGCCATAATTCATCCTCCTTAGAAGTCCAAATCATCCAGGTCGACCGTCGCTGCACGGGACTGAATAAAGTTTTTACGGAGTTCAGCTTCGTTACCCATCAACTTCGTAAAGATTGCATCTGCCTTTTCAGCGTCTTCAATATTTACACGAATGAGCGTACGATTCTTTGGATTCATTGTAGTCTCCCACAATTGCGAAGCGTCCATCTCGCCCAAACCCTTAAAGCGTTGCTGCGCCGTATAGCCAGCTTGCTTAAAGCGCTCGTCTTCTGGATTAATCTTCACACCTGCAGCTTTGCGCTCTTCGATGCGCTTTGCCAAGGTTTGTTCCAAAGCTTCTTCATTATAAATATATTCAATCTTGCGACCGCTACCAGTACCCTTAATCAAGCCAAAGAGCGGTGGCTTAGCAAGATAAACGTGACCTGCCTTAATTACTTCCGGCATATAACGGAAGAAGAAAGTCAAAAGCAAGGTTGAAATGTGCGCACCATCCACATCGGCATCCGTCATAAAAACAATCTTGTAATAACGAAGACCGTTAATATCAAATGCATCACCAATATTTGTGCCCATCGACTTAATCAATGAGACGATTTCCGCGTTTGCGAACATCTTATCGAGATGCGCACGTTCGGTATTCAAGACTTTACCACGTAGTGGCAAAATCGCCTGAATCTTTGAATCACGACCTTCCTTTGCGGAACCAGCTGCGGAGTTACCCTCTACAATAAACAGCTCACATTCAGTACGATCGCGCGAGGAACAGTCAGCCAACTTCGAAGGTAAGTTCAACCCTTCAAAGGCACCTTTACGAAGAACATTATCGCGAGCGGCACGGGCTGCTTTGCGTGCGCGAGCTGCGGTCATACCCTTCTTTACGATCTCTTTTGCAATATCTGGATGCTCTTCCAAGTAATACGAGAAGTACTCGCTCATGACCTTATCAACATAGCCACGCACTTCTGGATTACCGAGCTTATTCTTAGTCTGGCCTTCAAACTGCGGATCTGGTAGCTTTACCAAAATTACCGCCGCAAGGCCTTCCTTAATGTCATCACCGGTTAGGTTCTCTTCTTTTTCTTTCAAGAGACCATTCTTACGCGCGTAATCATTAATCGTACGATTCAGTGCCGTACGAAAACCGACTACGTGCATACCGCCATCCGGCGTTAACACGTTGTTTGCGAATGGACGAATCGTTTCCGTGTAGCTAGCGTTATATTGCACTGCTATCTCTACAACGCTATCTTCCATTTGTTTCTCAACATAGAAAATATCCGTTGCCGAACCGCCAAGGATTTCCTTGCCTTCATTCAAACGGCGAACGTAGCTCTTAATGCCACCTTCGAAATAGAAGGAATCGCTCTTCCCCGTGCGTTCATCATGAACGGTTGCCAAAATACCCTTCGTCAAATAGGCCTGATGGCGAAGATAATTTACCACCCAGTCATAATCGAACGTTGTGGTTTCTTTAAAAATGGTCGGATCTGGATAGAAAGTAATACTTGTACCTTGTTTTTCTGTACTACCTAATACTTCCATCGGTTTAATAGTTTTGCCTGTATCAAATTCAACGTGATGGATTTTGCCCTCACGATAAACTTCTGCAATCATGTGCGTCGAAAGCGCGTTCACTACTGACGAACCGACGCCGTGCAAACCAGACGAAACTTTATAACCGCCGCCGCCGAATTTACCACCGGCATGCAAGACGGTCAAAACCGTTTCAAGCGTGGATATTTTTGTTTTTGGGTGGATATCTACTGGAATACCACGACCGTTATCATCTACCCGACAACCACCGTCCGCAAGAATCGTGACCGTGACGCTGGTCGCATAACCAGCAATCGCTTCATCGATTGCGTTATCGGCAATTTCCTTAATAAGATGATGCAAGCCATCATAACCAGTCGAACCGATGTACATGCCCGGACGCTTACGGACAGGCTCAAGCCCTTCCAAAACCTGAATCTCGGACGCATTGTACTCTTCATCGGACCCACCGACTTTTTTAGCTGCAGCCATAGAATACTTACCTCTACTTTGATATTTTTAATACTATATAATTCTAATATATTGCATCAAAAAATTCAAGATATCGAGGCCGTAAAATCGCTTCTAAGGCCGTTTTTTAACGCCAGCGCAGTATCACGCCATCTTCAGCCGTTTGCGTGGCTCTCAGGCCGTCCTGTGCGGTCGTTTGCGGCTGCGCGGCAGTCGGCGCGACTTGCGACGTCGACACTTGCGCTACCTGCTGTACAGTTTGAACTACCGGTTGCTGAACTTGTTGCGTCGTCGGAGTTAAGGTGCGACCATGACTAGTTGGCGCTAAATGCTGAGTTTGTTCTAGAGCTTTTGGACCACCATCCATTAATACACGACGCTTCTTCGGGTCATGTTTAATCTTAATCATCGTCTGATCGGCTGGCGCCTGCTGAGCTGCAGCGACCATATTCTGCGCCGCCCTTGCCGCCCAAATCGAACCGGTCGTATTCGCAATCATCTCTTCTGCTGCTTTGACAGTTTGCACCGGCTGAGCAACTGGTTGTTGCACTACAGGTTGAGCTACTGGCTGTTGCGCTGCTGGCTTAACCGGAGCTTGCTGTACCGCTGGCTGTGTAGCCGGCTGAGCAACTGGCTGCGCTACAGGTTTAACTGAAGCTTGCGCAGTTGGCTTAGCGATATTCGGCGCAGGTGCTACTGGCTGAGCTTTAACAATCGGCTTCGTGGCCGGCACATGTTGTTCTTGCTGGACGATTTGCTTCGCTTGAGCCTTTGCCTGATTTTCAAGCGCAGCTTTTTTCTCTAGCCATGAATCCAAGAAGTTCTTCTTTGGCGCCGAAGCTGGCTTAGCGGTCGGTTTCTTTACGGCAGCATTCGCCGCTGCGCCACCCGCCACTGCTCCAGCTGCCATAGCTGGCGCTACAGGTTTCACTTCATCGGCTGGCTTTTGCGGCTTCGGTTCTTCTTTAGCCGCTAAGCGCTCATCGATCTCTGCTTCAACTTCCGCACGTGGACGACCGAAACGCGACAAAGCATATTCGCGCATACGATGCATTAATTCTTCACTCGACTCACCGAGCGGCGGCAATAGCTTCAATGTAAACGGCGAAGTCGGCAAACCAAACATCAAGACAGTCGTGACCGCTTCGTGATTCGGAATCTTATGCAAGTCTTCCGCATTAAAGACTGGCTGGAAGGCTTTCTCCATCAATTCCGCATCCGTTACGCCAATACGACCACACAAAATTGTACCAACGTTACCGAGAATCGCTTCGCGAATCTTATCGGTCAACTGCGTCATGAACTGGTTCGCCAAAACAAGATTCAAACGATATTTACGAGCTTCCGAAAGAATTGACTCAAAGCTTTCCGTCGCAAAGTTCTGGAACTCATCCACGAAGAGACAGAAATCCTGACGTTCATCTTCTGGCGTATCGGCACGACTCATAGCTGCCGCCTGGAACTTCATCACGAAAATCATACCAAGAAGCTTTGCGTTCAGCTCGCCGGTTTTACCCTTCGACAAGTTAACAAGCAAAATCTTTTTATTGTCCATGATTTCGCGAATGTTAAAGCCAGATTTTGGCTGACCCAAAATATTACGCATCATCTTGTTCGACAGGAATGGACCCCACTTCGATACGAACCAGCTCGTCACCTCACCAGCATCATTCGATTTTTGCGAAGCTGGAAACTCCTTCGTCCAATAATCATAAACCGTCTTATCGGTAACATACTTCAACTTAGATTTCACAAATTCTGGATCAATGAAACAACGCGGAATATCAATGAAAGTACCACCCTCTGGGTCACTCATCAATAATAATGCCGCATTACGGAACATGTGCTGTGCGCGCGGGCCAAAGATACCCTGATTGCCTGGATCATACAAAGAAGTAAGCATATTAATACCTTCCTGTACGATAAAGTCTTTCTGGTCTTCATTTTGGAATTCGAACATATTCATACCAACCGGATTCTCAAGATTACCCGGCTCGAACAAAATCACATCATCCATGCGCTCTGGTGGCACTTTCGACAAAATCGTTTCTACGGCATCACCGTGCGGATCAATAAAACAGAAACCACGCCCATCGCACATATCCTGATATGCAAGGTTCGTCAAAAGTACAGACTTACCCATACCAGTAGCACCAATTACGTACGTATGACGACGACGATCGTTTTCGCTCAAGCGAATCGTCTTCTTTTCGCCACGGAACTCGTTAACGCCAAGAATAATACCATCTTCGACCAACTTCGCCGGACCATCTACCTGCTTCGTCGCCTGACGTTCTACTTGGCTGGTCGGAATCGCGTTCTGTGCCGGCAAGTGGAAAATACTCGCCATCTCTACGCTATTTAAAATCATGTCGCTCTGTTCCTGTGGGAACATGCGCATAATATAATCCTTGGCTAATTCTTCAGGATGGTTATTAATGTCATATTGAAAACCGTTATAATTCTGCAAATCAAACTGCGAGAAAATCGAAACCACACCGCTGAGTAATGCATTTGAACGCGCGATTGTCGGCGAACTCGCTACAATACGAATCAATACCTCGAAGCCTGGATTCTTAGTTTTTTCTTCAATCTTGGTAATTTCTTCCTGTTGAAGATTCGTCAAAACTTTATCGTCGTCCTTATATGGATCATGAACATCCGGTGGCTCCCACAAAGCTTTTGCCACATCGCCAACAAAATTTCCAAAACCATAAATAATTTTTCCAAGAAAGTTACTAGCTTTGCGCGATTTTTTGCCGTCCTTTATATTTTGTACTCGCTCGAGCGATTTTCTTGTCCAACCGCCATCCGTCGGACGGAACATAATTTGAATGCCAATGCCATCGCCCTTCTTTGCAACAGACATCGCATTAATTAAAGCCAAGCTCGCATCGCGCTTTGAATCTTCATAAGTAGCAATCGGATACCAGTAATCTTCCTTTAAGCGTAATTCGCCACCAGCTACGGCATCCACTTTACCTTCAGAGCTAAAGAAGTTTGGATCCGCTACCTCTTCCATGCGTGCCGTCGGATAAGCTGCCGTAATTGCCTGCTTCACCGTCTCAGTCAAAACCGCCGGTACGACAGCATAATAATTAATAAAGCCATCATGCGCGACAATTTCGAAGCTAATATGTTTCTGGCCATATAATTTACTCGACAAACCTTTTTTCAAGGTCGACGAGATAATACTATACATTACCTGCGCTTCAGAAATCTGTTCGTTAATCACATCGCGCTCATCGCGTCCGCCACCCTGAATATCGTCTGTACTTGGCGGCAAGTGAATCATCATCGGCACCATCTTTAGTGCGCGCACATAATTCTTGCGATTGCGTTTCGTATCAGCAAAAAGTTTCCATGCCAAAATCAAAATTACGACAACGACAACAATCCCAATTCCTATTTCGACCATCTTATCCATTCAATTGATTTCCGTTTAATCCGTCGCCGCGGTTGCGCGCAAAAGCCTTCTTCATAAAATCCCAACGCGCCACATCTAATTCGGCTAATAATTTATGCGGATCTTTAGAGTTACGATTCACAATTTTTGTCACGGCTGCTTGATATGCCTTAGGTAATTTTTCTGCATCACGCGGCACTTGCAAATCCGCCAAAGCTTCCCTAGCCTCATCGCCATCTTCAGCCGGCTTCGCAACCGGCATCGCACTCGAGATTTGTTCAGAAGCTTTCTCGCCAACCGACGATTCGGCACTCTCAATTATCTCCCCAGGGGCCTCCATTTGAGGCTTAAGGTCTTCGCGTTCTTTCAAGAATTCTTCAAAATTTGGCACTTCGCCCATTGGATTAGGTGCATTTTCTGGAACGCCAAAAATACCTCTATTTTCGCCAGCGTTACCACCACCTACGCCAATATTATCCATAAGCATTATTGTATCACAAACGGCTATGAGATACTAGAAAACAAAGCAAAATTTCCATTAATCCCACCAAGATAATTTCAAAGATTTGAACTCCGCCAATCGAGCCCATCATCAATAACAACAACGGCGCCAAAGCGATCGCCGCGCCATAGTATAAGCCACGCTTATCTAAATTAGTCGCCTGCTCGCCTTTTAGTTTCGCTTTGAGGATAAAAAATAGCCTGCAGCAAATTACTGCAAGCCCAAGAAAAAGAACATAGCACGTTGTAAAAAATAATAAAATACCTAACGGACCCATGCTGCTCGGTGAAAAAGCAAACATCATCGCCAACACGGCGAAAAAGCTAACAACGCTAAGTAGCAGCCATTTTTTCATAAGCGTATTATAACACAGACGCGTGCTCTACGTCTCCGCCCTTGCAACAGAAAAAACTGCTTTTACAAAACGAGATAGTACTAGAAAAATTTATCCTCGTTCCCCACTACGATTATAAATCCTTCATCCCCCAAGATCGGTCCAGGCATTTACCTGGAGCGAGAATAGAGTTAGGCTTATCTGGCAAATATATACATTACTTATAGCCACAAGCTTTATCCCCTATTCTGCTCTGATTGACCGCCTCTCGTATAGAGAGGCATAGTCCTTGCAAGATCCCTATTCTTCTCTGTTTTTGGGTATCAATGTGCTAGTCGAATTATTGATCTTACGCGCTCTACGCTCCTGATCTCGCGATCAGCTTTGGCGGAGCTTAGCTTACTCCTAGGTGTAATTTATGGCTAGAAATAAGCTATTACTACGCCAAATTACCTTCCCAATCTGTTTTTTGTTTTTGTGCTTTTTATTTTTGTTCAGGCACATTCTCAATATATCAAACATAAGCATAAAAGTCAATAATTCTTTTGTTCAAAATCCGTTGTTATTTTTACAACATAATGCCCTACAACAGATAGACTATGCACAAATTTTAATGTTGTAAATCCTACAACATACCCCATTTTTATTAAAATGCTGCCAAAAACGATCATTTTTTATGATTTTTGTAGATTTTTTCAGTCATTTTTATCTATCTCACCCCTGTTAAAAATGTTGCAAAAATTACAACACTTTTTCTATTGACACAAGCATTTTAAACCCTTATTATAGAGGTAGCTTTTGAATAAAAATCTTATACAAAAGCCAAAAACAAACATCGATTCCAAAATATAACTCCACACTCCACACAGAAGAACCGGTTTTACTCGCAGTTACCGGTTCTTCACTTTTTTTTCTAAGTATTTTTATCAGCGCAGCCACTGGCTGCATTTTTTATATGCCCCACCACATCAGATCACGATATTACACGATTCGTTTTCCACACTAACGTTGTAAAAATTAAGTAAACAGATGCATTATAAGCCGCCCTTCTCTATCCACAAAAAAAATCGCCCCAAACGGGCGATCATAAAAATCAAATAGTGGTGGAGCTGCCGGATACTGCCTCCGGGTCCGGGTAATCTTCAGATATGTAATCTACGAGCATAGTTAACTCTTTCATCTCGACAAATAATCAAAGCTGGAATCAACGAAACTTTGAAAAGTCATGGCTGAATTTTCGTGTCTATCTCTGCCAGAAGTTAAACCTTAATACCATGTATATGATATTACCCTAAGCTATGGTATCTCACCGAGAGTAACAAGCCTATAAAATATCTTAGGCTAAAGCGTAAGCTGGCATGTATGCCACGTGCTTACTAGCAGTTTTGTCTGCATTTATGTAGGTACTTACGGTACAAATCGACTCGCATACATACTGTTAAAAATCCGTCTAAGCTTTGTCAGCCCCAACACCTTAATTTTATCATACTCACGCTTTATTTACCAGAGATTGACTGTTAGTCTCCCTGCATGAGTAATCCAATAAGAGTATATTCAGCTATTCCTTACGGCTTCGAAGGCCGCCTTATATCCGTTGAGGGCGACGCTAATCATGGCTTGCCGGCTTTCAATATTGTCGGTATGGCCTCTCAATCTATTACCGAAAGTCGTGATCGTATACGTTCCGCTATCCGTAATTCAAACTTCACCTTCCCTCGAGATAAACTCACGATTAATCTCGCCCCAGCAGAGCTACGCAAGACTGGTACTAGTCTAGATTTACCTATAGCATTAGCCATTCTCGTACTCTCAAAGCAACTTTTACCGCAAGACCTACATCTACGTATGTTTATCGGCGAACTCTCCCTAAACGGCGATTTACGCCCCGTCCGCGGTATTCTCAATCTAATCGAAGCCGCAACGAATCACGGTTTTAATGAAGTCTTCATTCCTGCCGCTAACGCATCGCAGGCTTCGCTACTAGCCGACCACATCCGGATTTATCCGATTCAGAACTTGCGCGAACTTTGGTTGCAGCTCAAACAAAAGGCCCATATTTTACCCCTAAAGCAAATTGTAAAAAATAATAAAAAAGATAAGCATGAGCATTATTTAGACTATATTATCGACCAGCCAGTCGCAAAACGCGCACTCATTATTGCGCTTGCCGGACGGCATAATCTATTGCTTACTGGTCCACCCGGCACAGGCAAAACTATGCTCGCAAAATGCGCGCCATCGCTACTGCCCGCCATGAATCTCGCAGAGTCCGTCGAAGCTACCAAACTACATTCTTTACGCACGATTCTCACTCAGCCAATCATTCAACGTCCTTTTCGCACGCCGCATCACAGCGCTAGTCTCAGCGCCTTAATTGGCGGTTCTAATCTGCTCCCAGGCGAAATATCACTCGCACACCACGGCATTCTTTTCTTAGACGAATTACCAGAATTCAATCGCCTCGCTCTCGAGGCGCTTCGCCAGCCACTCGAAGAGCAACAGATTCAGCTCACCTGCACCGATGGATACATAATTTATCCAGCCGATTTTATCTTCTTAGCAACTATGAATCCCTGCCCTTGCGGCTATTACGGATCCAAGACTCATCGTTGCACTTGCCATCCCGCACAGCTATACAGCTATCGTAAGAAACTTTCCGGCCCGCTACTCGACCGTATAGATATGAGCGTTGAAGTTACCGGCACTCCTGAATCTGTTTATGTTAAAAATACTACAATTGGCACTCCCGAGCATACTAATGCTAAAACCCGCATTGCGAACGCGATTCAATTCCAGCACACGCGTTACGGTTCCAATTTAACCAATTCCCGTCTCACATCTCATCAAGTCGTTTCATATATTCCACTCGACTATAATTGCCAGTCATTTTTATCCGACGCATCCAGGCAGCTCGGCTTATCGGCGCGTGCATACTTCAAAATCATCAAGCTCGCTCGCACAATTGCCGATCTCGATCAATGCCCAAATGTTGCAGTCGAGCACCTCGCAGAAGCTCTTCAATACCGTCCGCAAGCCCAACAGGGGTAAAACCCCTTGTATTTATTTCATCAATTTGATATAATTTGCCCATAACAAGTCTAATTTTTTAAGGAGTTCTACCATTAGTAATAATAATTCGCAGCACGTTCGCATAAATGGAGAAATTCGTTATCCGGAGGTGCGTGTTATTAGCGCTGATGGTGCACAGCTAGGCATTATGTCTAGCCGCGATGCTCAATTGAAGGCGCGTGACGCTGGTTTAGATTTGGTCGAGATTTCACCAAATGCCAACCCACCCGTCGTCAAGATTATCGACTGGGGCAAATATCAATACCAGAAGATGAAAGAGCAAGCTCGCGCTAAGAAAAACGCCAAAAGCTCTGAGCTCAAGCAAATCAGACTTGGTTTAAAGATTGGGGAGAACGACCTCAATATTAAAGTCCGCAAAACTCTCGAACTTCTCGAGGACGGCGATCGCGTTAAAATCATGATCGTGTTCCGTGGCCGCGAAATGGCCCACAAGGAAATCGGTACTGAATTAATGAATCGCATTATCGAAAAGCTCGGCGACCAAGTCGTCGTAGACGGCAAGGCTCAGATGAGCGGACGCAATCTAACTTTCATGGTTCGCCATAAATAGTTAGAATCAACGCCCACCGGTTCCCTACACCTCAAAGCGTTTAGAATATTAACTAAAGTAGGAAAAAGGTATTTTATGCCAAAACTCAAGACCCATAAGGGTACTGCTAAGCGCGTCAAAATTACCCGCACCGGTAAGATTGTCCGCGAACGCGCCTTCGGCAACCATATTCTTGCCAAGAAATCTAAAGCCCGCAAACGCAACATGAAAACTGCTGCTGTTATCAACGGCAAAATCAAGAAAAACGTTAAGACTGCATTAGGAGCTTAATCATGAGAGTTAAACGTGGTGTCGCTGCTCGCGCAAAGCACAAAAAGATTCTTCAAGCTGCTAAAGGTATGCAGCATTATCGCACTCGCAGCTTCCGCCTTGCGAAGCAGGGTGTTATTAAATCCCTTCGTTATTCCTACCGTGATCGCCGCAACCGCAAACGCGATTTGCGCGCACTCTGGATTACCCGTATCAACAACGCTGCTCACCTCAATGGTACCAACTACAGCAAGTTGATCAACGGCATGAAGAGCAAAGGCATCGAGCTTGACCGCAAGGTTCTCGCCGAAATCGCCGTTAGCGATCCAAAGGCCTTCACTGCTATCTGCGAAAGCGTAAAATAATATATATTATATATACCGAAAAAAGTCAGGACATGTGCCTGACTTTTTTCATTCCTTCACGAGATTCTTTAGTTTGCCTGGACAATCTGCGTTGCTAATTTACGCGCTTCAGTCAATGGGTGTGTCGGAAAGGCCCCATCGTAATCGGTTTTCTCTGCTATCGTCATCAATAGACCCTGCTTATATTCTGGATCATACGGATCGCAAGTCCAACCTTCACCGTTCGGACCTACTTTTCCTTCGTTCTGCAAAATCGCAAATACTGACGCGTCGCGACCGCCCGTAAAACCAGTCTCATCAAAGAAACCCTGTACATAGAAAATACGACTGGCAAAGAAACCAATCTGCATCGTCAAGCAATACTGTACACCTGGCGCATTTGGACGGTTGCCAGTCTTTACGATAGTAAAGATATACTTTTTGCCTGCCGGCGTCACGCCAGACATAACTTCAATTAAGCCCTGATTTGGACCTAAAGCCTGATGAATTCCCTTAATTACTTCGTCTTTTGCGTTGAATGGCATTGCCATATCGGCCAGAATCGCATAATACTGCGCAAGGCAGACGGCTGAATCAGTTTTCTTCATAAAAGAGATGGACCCTTGCGGATCGCCTGGCGCAGAGGCTACTTGCTGATAATCTATCGGCACAGTCATCATAAAATCGCCCATTGAGATTTCCATAA
>CAMZHH010000021.1 GCA_947306745.1 uncultured Candidatus Saccharibacteria bacterium | reverse complement strand
ATTATATCTATTATATTGATATAATTATTTTGTTTATTATTTTTTCAACTAAGTAAAACTAGCTCGGTTTTATTATTTCTTCAGTTTTTTCATCATTTTATATCGTCCCCATACTGTACCAACCCGCCATACTATTTTTCGATCATTTGAGATCTCATTTTTAGATTACCAAGTCAAGATAACTTAAATTGACGAAACAAGAAAGCATGAGTTCAATAATCTTGCGCGTTACAATCTATTCTAGTAGTACTAGTCTATGCTAAACTTATTACATGAGCATAAGTCTGGTAGATGCACTAAGGCAGATCGACACAAGCACCAGTAGTCGATATCTCCCCATACCTATCGGTGAAGATCAAGATACGCAAGAATTAGTATTTCAGAGTTTCGCCAAAGATTATTCGGCTTCCTATCCGCCCGGAGCAACATCAAACTATTTCGTTTCATCAGGCAATATCGAAAACACCGGTGCGCTATCTTTCATTAAAACGATTATGCTATCTCTAATGTACTATTTAAGCCCCGACGATCTGAAATTTCTAATAATCGATTCTTCCAACGACTTTTTAGAATTCGCGGAAACCGAATGCCTCTTCAGGCCAATCGCAAAGAATCTTGTCGCCGCCAAAGAGCTTTACGCTCTATACGAAGAAGAACGCAAAAGACGTTTTGATATTGTCGCAGAGCAAAGAGACGGCCTAAATAGCATCTATCCACTAATTCAAAGCAAGAAAGTAACCGATGCGCCCCTTCTCGTTTTGATTGATAACGATTTTGATATTAACTATGCCGACTCTCCAAATCTCTTGCAGAACTTTTATACCAAACACTTTGTTCGCAATGACGGTCTACGCGCCAACATGAGCATTATCTGCAATTCACATTCCACAATCGATCCGCTCATTCTGCCATATTTTACGAAAAGATTCATTTTTCGCCATCCTAATTCTGAATTATCCAAAGAACTTCTCGGCGATAGCGCCGCCACAAAGTTAGCATCTCCAGGCGATTTCATTTTCTATGCGCCAGAATTAGAAATAAAAAATAGATATTTAGCACCAAATTGCGAGGAAATGCTTAACCAAATGCAATTTATAAATGGCATCACAAAAGGAAAATATCAACTCAATTCGACCGTAAAGCTTGATGACGGAAGAGTGGTTGGTATCGGGGAAAACGGCGACGGGGGAGGATATGTTGTAGAAATGATTAATGGTAGATGGACTTTTCCTCATGGGCCCATATATGGCGCAGATTTCTACGAAGGAAGTCCGATAGATATCTAATGGCTCAAACTAGAAGCATCCTAGTGCTTACCATAAATATAAAAAATACGTATATGCTGAGTCATACAACAAAAAAATGGTGGAACTAACGGAAACCAACTCGAACTATAAAATAATTCTAGACTATGTCAAGAATTATAAGCCATCTCCAGATGGAAATCAAATAGACCCCGAAATGACAGATTTATCCTATAATCCCGATTCCGTCATTAAAACCATCACTCAGAAGCAGAAACTCGAACAATTATTGCAAAGTATCAGCAAGGCAGATCGACCTACGAACTTGCTAAAGAATTTGGCTGCCATAGAGCTACAATTAGTAGAGCCCTAAAAGACAACGGGATTGAAGTCACAAATCAATGTGCCAAGAAGAAAGTACTTGCCGAAATGATTATGCAGATGTACTCAGAATGGTATAAGCCGCAGGAAATCGGGGAAGCGCTTGGAGTGAGCGAGATATCGTCAGGCGCATCCTTCATGGCAACGATGCTTATATCCGAAAAAGCTGGGAGTATCTGAAGAAATAAAAAAAAGGAGCCATCGAAGAGGCTGTCAAAAAAGCGATAATGCCACTTAAGGTAGCCACATTATCGCTTAGATCATGCTCAGGATTTTTTACAATTCGGCACTAATACTTAAACATAAAAAAATAATCTGTAATTCTGGACTTTTCCAAGTTCAAAATTACAGATTGCCTACGTATCTACATTTGGTGGAGCATAAGAGACTCGAACTCTTGACCTCCTGCTTGCAAAGCAGGCGCTCTAGCCAACTGAGCTAATGCCCCAACATAAAGGGATAAGCGGGGGGGCGCTTATCCCGACATCATAATATCACAAGCCCGCAAAAAATGCAAGTTTTAAGCATAAAAAATACCCCGGCACCGTAAAAGCGCCGGGGGGCTCCTACCTTATTCAATTGCAAGCATCAATCGTCAAACTCGAAATCCGCCTCGCAGAAGTAGAGCAGCTCCATAATTTTGTCGTCCAGATCGTAAGCGACAACCTCATCGGCGCTGAGATCAGCAAGGAGCGCATCGCGCAGCACGGACACACCATCCTCATCGTCGAGATTCACATGGCCGTAATTATCCTCTATGGCCATGAGGGGTCCATCGAACTGCACATCAGCTCTCCGGAACCACAGGTCGCCACGCGCTTCTGCAAACTCCCAGTAGACAATGACATCATTGGCAAACTCGATCGACGCTTCCAGATTACCCAGACGATCGATCACTTTCTTTGCTAAGCGTTCATCTTCTGTCATGGAAGACTCATGCTCGCAATAATAATCATCGCCGAGCATCTCTTCGGCCTCGACCATTACGCGATACTGGAAGAAGACATCCCTCAGGAAAGTGTTATAGTCGACGCCGAACTCGTCCAACAGCTCAATTAGATCGTAATCTTCCGGACCAGCAAAGTCGCAGAACGGTTGCACGCCACACTCCAAACCAAAGTCATCAAAGCAGACATCGACGAAGTCCAAGATAACCTCATCGTACAGCGCCTTGACTTCGTCGGCGCAGTCACGGGGCACCTCATACAAGTAGACAGTCTCGTAATTCTTGTCGTTAATCACGGTTTTCCGAGCCAACAGTTTGTCGTCGAGCGAGATAACCACCCAGTTCACTTCGAACCAATCGTTCCAAAAAGTGAATCCTTCACGGCCGCTCCACTCAATGTTCAGGTTAATCTTCTTCTGTTTCATAGCAATACCCCCTTTGGATAAAGTAGAAGAAAAAAGTAAACGTACGAGCCTCTTACAGATTAGAAGCTATTTTTATTTATAGCACAAAGAGAAGAATCATTAAACCTTGGAAGATGCTACCAGCCACCACTAATAAGTGAAAAATCGAATGCATATAATGCACTTTGCGCCCCACACCATACAGCACTGCGCCTATCGTGTACGAGACGCCACCAAGGAATAGCAAAATAATCGCTTCGGTCGGAAAAGCCATAATTAAATATGGCAAAGACAAAATAATGCACCAACCCAAACCGATGTAACAGGCCATGGAGAAAGCCGCGAATTTCTTGATATCAATCGCATTTAACACGATGCCTAAAATTGACATACCCCAGACTACGCCAAAAATCGTCCAGGCCAATGGTACATTTACGCGCATTAGGCCACAAAGCGTAATCGGAGTATATGATCCCGCAATTAGCAGAAAAATCGAAAGGTGGTCAAAAATCTGCATCACCTTTTTAGCCGTCTTCAAACGCGGCGACAAACCATGATAGATCGCCGACATCGTATAAAGTACAATCATACAGACGCCAAACGTAATCGCCGACAATACACCAGCCACGCTTCCATGTACTGCGGCTGCAATAATACATAACACAAGTATCACCACACCAAAGCCCGCGCCCACGATATGTGACACCATATTGAAGATTTCCTCACCCTTGGTATAATTCGGCAACTTACGGTCAGCCAGTTTCGTTCGTTTCTTCATATCTTAAATTATATCAAAAGTGGTAAAATATGATTATGGATAAGGCTAAAGTTTATTTTTCACGCAATATTACAAGCGATTCTTTGATTAAAATTTATAAAGCTCTCGGCGTAGAGCTAAAGGGGAAAGTCGGCGTTAAGGTCTCTACGGGCGAAGCTGGCTCAAAAGGCTATCTCAAGGCAGACCTAATTGGCCCGTTCGTCCAAATGCTTAACGGCACGATTCTTGAATGCAATACCGCCTACCCAGGAAAACGCAATAAGGCCAGCGATCATCTTAAGGTTGCCGAAGAGCATGGTTTCACCAGCTTCGCTGATGTTGACATTATGGACGCTGATGGTGATTTTGAGATTCCAGTCAAACAGGGTAAACATCTCAAGTATGATTTGATCGGTAAAAATTTTGCTAACTATGATTCAATTGTTAACCTAGCTCACGGTAAAGGCCACGCTATGGGCGGCTTTGGCGCCAATCTCAAAAACCAATCCATCGGCATCGCCTCCCGCGACGGTAAAGCCTATATTCACTCTTGCGGCAAAACCAAAAATCCAGCCCTCTGCTGGACGGTTAAATTCGAGCAAATCGATTTTATCGAATCTATGGCCGAGGCGGCTACTGCTGTAGCAGACTACATCAAGGATCAAGGCAAACAAATCGTCTATATTACCGTAATGAATGCTCTATCTGTCGATTGTGACTGTGACGCCAATCAAGGCGACCCAGTCATGGCCGACCTCGGTATTGTCGCCAGTCTTAACCCGGTAGCCAACGATCAAGCTTTCATTGATATGGTCTGGAATAGTGAAGATCTAGGCGCCAAGGAACTTCAAGCACGCATCGACCGCCAAGAAGGCCGCGCAATTTTGCCGTATGCCGAAAGTCTCGGCCTTGGCACCCGCAACTATGAATTAATCAACATTGACGAGGAGTAATCGATGCTTAAATGCTACAAGACTAATATTCATACCCAAAAGCTCGATCGCCTCGACGAGATTTTGCCTGATAGCTGGGTAGATTTATCGCAACCTACCGAAGAAGAAATTAGTCGCGTAGCGGACATTACGCACGTTAATCGCGAGCTACTCGCAAAGATGCTCGATGACGACGAGTTGCCACGTATCGAATCAGAAAAGAACGCTACACTCATCGTCATCGACGTACCATCTTTTATTAGCCAAGAAGACAAGTACGTTACCTATCCGCTTGGTATCATTATCACGAGTAATAATTACTTCATCACAATTGCACCAAAAGGAACTAATCTCCTCAACGATTTCCGCAAAAATATCGTGAAAAATTTCCGTACTGCCAAAAAATCACGTTTTTTGATTCAAATCTTAAACACTGCCGCCGCTAGCTATATTAAAGTTCTTGATGAGATTTATCGCGAAATCGAAGCTAGGGAAGATACCTTACAAAAATCCACTCGCAATGAGGACTTGATTAGTCTTCTTGCTACCGAAAAGACGCTCGTCTACTTCACGACGTCCCTGAAAGAAAACGATGGCGTGCTCGACCGTCTTAGCAATGGCAGCGTAATTACCTTATTTGAAGGCGATGCAGATTTACTCGAAGATACCATCATTGAAACCCATCAGGCCATCGATATGGCCGGTCTCTACCGCCGCATTCTTTCCAGTATTACGAACACTTATGCTACGGTTATTTCGAACAATCTTAACAATGTCATGAAGTTCCTCGCCGGCATTACAATCGTTCTGTCTATTCCGACCATCATTTCATCTTTCCTCGGCATGAACGTTTGGTTTGGCGAAATCGGCACTAATCATGCTTCAGCCTGGATAATTTTAGCTATTTCCGTGCTCGCATCGCTCGGCGTCGCCGCATGGCTAAAGAAACGAGGCATGCTTTAAGCTTCTATATTATACTAATAATATGAAAGCAGAGATCGAAGCAAAATTTTTAAACATCGACAAAGAAAACATTCGTAAACTTCTCAAGAATATCGGCGCCGAACTCGTGCAACCGGAACGCATGATGGAACGCGCTGTTTTTGATAGTCCAAATGCCAACGAATACTTCCGCGTCCGTAATGAAGGAAATCAAATTACGATGTCTTTCAAGCACTGCGACGACCGCAGTATTGAAGGCATGAAAGAAATTTGCCTAACTGTTGATAATTATAATAATGCAATCGAACTGCTCACGCACGCCATCGGCGCACCAAAAGCTCAACAGGAAACTTACCGCGAATCTTGGATCAAAGATGGTGTCGAAATCGATATCGATACTTGGCCATGGGTACCGAGTTTTATTGAAATTGAAGGCCCATCGTCCGAAGCCGTTGAAAAACTCGCCAACGAGCTCGGATTCAAAATGGAAAATGCCGAATATGGCTCCGTTGAAATCGTCTACCAACAAATATTCGATGTCACTGAAGACGAAATAAATTACATGCCAGAAATTAAATTTACCGATATACCAGAATGGCTTGAAGCGCGTCGACGCAAATAATGCTATAATAGCCACAAGAAAAAGGGAAGCATATGTCTAAAGAAGTTATGAAAATTGAAGTCAAAGATGCCCCGAAGGGTAAGAAAATCTTTGCACCAATTATTATCGATGTCTTAATGCTCGCATTGGGCATCTCGTTGCTAATCTGGGCGGGAACAATTACAAACATCATCTCAATGACCATAGGCGTGATTTTCATGCTTTATGCCGCATATAACTTCATTGCCTATTTCCGCATCAAAGAAAAGCGCCCACGCGACGTGCCGATGCTTATTACCGCCATCGCATTACTTGTAGCCGGCATCTTCCTTTTTACGCAAACCGACTTTATTAAAGAGATTATTAGCTTCATTGTTGGCATCTTTATCATTCTCGAAAGCATGCTACGCATGCAAGACGCGCTAATATTCCGCAAGTCGCATCCAGATTCATATAAAGTCCCATTTATTCTAGCCTTCATTGGCCTAATTTGTGGAGTACTTTGTATTTTAGGCAAAATCTTAATTCCAGACATCATGTTCCAAATGCTCGGCGCCATGCTCGTGATATTTGCCTTTGCAGATATCTCCAGCATCCTCACCAGCAATCGCAAATTCTTGCCATAACATTAAAAAATACGCCTCGCAGGAGGCGTATTTTTTAATACGTAATTAGATGCCCATTTGGCCAACCCAATAGCTGACCTGTTTCTTACCACCTTCTTGACGCGCAAGCGTACCCGGCATTGCAAGACCTTCTTGTATAATGCCACCAACTGCGAGGTTACCAATTGTATTAAAGGTGCCAGATTCACCCGAGCCTTCGCTCGTGCAGAATGGCGCAATATTCTTGCCAGTGAAAACATGCTTCTCGAGGAAGGTATACATAATCATCGGCATATCGCTCCACCAAATTGGATAACCGATAAATATCGTGCTATAAGGCTCTAAATCAACATCGCCAACATATTCTGGACGATCTTGCATCGTGCGTTCCTCAGTAGCTTTCGCAACACAATCATCATAGCCCTGCGGATACGGAACTACTGGCTCAATCTTAAATTCATCTACTTCATGTCCGTCAGCTTTAAGTTGCTCCACAATATTCTTTGCAAAGATTTCAGTATTACCTACTTCAACATTGCCAACGTTATAATTCTCGTCCGCACGCGAGAAATATACTACTAGGGCTTTTGCCATTTTCCTCCTTATTGTTTTGTGAATATTACGTTTACGTTGCCATCTCCAAGCGCCTCAGCTAAACCGGTCGGATTGCTAATGTAACCTAACCGCGTATAGGAATAGGTAGTTTGGAAATCTTTATAAAACAGCACAATACAGTCATCGCCATACAGCATCAAGTCGCCAGAATGAATTTGACCAATATTTTCCGAATTAACTGGCAATTTTTCACCGTAATAGTATTTTTCATTACCATTCAGTTCGGTCATGTTTATTTCAAATGGCGTCGCTTTGGCAATTTCTTGCGCAGCCGCAGTCTCGGCCAGTCGTAAAGTATACTTTTGCTCACCAATCGTAATAACAAGGGAAGTCATCTTCTCCTCATCCACTTTTTGTTTATTATAATCTTCAGCATATTTCTGATCCTGCCTAATTAGCTCTTCTTTGTTTGGCGCAATAAGCCGATAAGCCACAATGACCGCCGAAGCCATTACTCCGAGTATCGCCAAAATACTAAATACAGTTCTTAGATTTTTTGGACCTTCCATACTATAATTATATACTAGTTATGCTAGAACAAAAAATCTACAGCCTCAAAACCGTCGCCGAAAAGTCTGATTACGCGGAGAAAGATATCCGCCATTTCGTACGCGCCGAGCTAATACCTAGCATCAGTAAAGACGAGAAGAACCCTCGCTTTGATGAATTTGACCTGCAATGGATTCGCACGATTCGCCATTTGCAACATTGCCACATGACCGAAGACGAAATTCGTCGCTATGCAAATCTTTACGCCGCTGGTAGTAGTACAATCCCTGAACGCAAGCAGATGCTCGACGAAAAACGCCAAGAGCTCGAAGCTGAAATATACGATTTGCAATCAGGCTTAGATTTTATTAGCTATCGCCAAGAATACTACGATCGCATTCGTCATTGTGATATTGATGGAGCCGCACAAATTCTCCTCGAATCCGACATGTGTATGTTTTAATAGAAGTAGAGGAGGAGGTTTTTATGGAAAAACAACATATCAAAGTTGGCGTCGGCGTTATGATTTTGGATGGTTCAAAAATTCTACTTGGCCACCGCGTCGCGAAGGGGGAAGACACGGGTGGCATCTTCGAGCCAGATACCTGGACTTTACCGGGCGGCAAACAAGAATACGACGAGACAATTCTTGAATGCGCCGCGCGCGAGGTAAAAGAAGAGACCGATCTAGATATTTCCGACTTCGAAATTTACAGCGCCGCAGACGATATCCAGCCAGACCGTCATTTTATCACCATACAAGTTATTGCACACAGTTATTATGGCGAAGCTAAAGTTATGGAACCACTTAAGCAAGACAAATGGAAATGGTTTGAATTGACCAACCTGCCAAAAAACGTCTATACACCAAGTGCCAAATTTATCAACGATTACAAGCGCGAAAACAATCTTTAATCTTTAATGCAAATTAGCGCCGCATTCCTTTTAGCGCCCGCATTTCCACGGCAGGAGTGAATCTGGTCCGCCTCGCAAGCTGCACAAGTATTGCTATCGTAGATATTATTTGCGCATACGCCCGCATTACGCAAATCCTCCTTTACGCTCTCAACGGCATCGATTAAATACTCTCCATTACCTAAATCTTGGATTTTTGGCTCCATAAATTCGCGCAAAAATGGGAGACGAACGTCATCATGTACGACAAAATGGTCCATACCGATACTGGGCAGCAGCGCACATATTAAATCATCTGGACTACTTCCGTATTCGCGCTTCATCATATCTATCGTACGCACTACGATATGTTTTACCGTGCCGCGCCAACCAGAATGCACATTTGCGATAGCTTTATTTATTGGATCATAAATTAAAATCGGAATACAGTCAGCCTCACGCGTAACTAATATCAAACCAGGTACATTTGTAACTAAGGCATCGCATTCAGATGGCTTCGCATCGACTGAATCAACCCGTACGCAAATATCGGAATGCACCTGCTGCTCAATGCGAACTAAGTTGTTAAAATCCAATCCTAGCTCCGCACAAAGAATACGAAAGCTCGCATCCTGACCGTCGCCAACATAATTCGAATCATAACGCCCCTTAATTGCATCTATCGCTACAACACCAAACTGGTCAAAAACGGGAAAACGCAAATAATCAACCGCGTCAGTCAAAACATGTTGCATATTTTGGTTCGTCAAATTCTTCATGCTACTTATTTTATCTTAAAAATTAATATATAATAAACATAAGCATGGAGAAAGAGTTGGAGATTTTGAAGCTCGCTGATTATTCTGAGCATTTTGAGCTTAATGGCGCAAGCGCGTATTTGATAATAAACAAAAATATTGACGACCATCCGTGCATGTTTGGTTTTGTTACTTTACCGGAAGATTTTGAAACTGCCAAGGAATTATTTACTCGCATCGAGCGCAAGGCTCGCGAAATGGGTTATAAAGATATCGTTGGTCCGCTCAATTACACTACCTGGATGTCTTACCGTTGGGCGATTAGTAATTACGAGACAAAGCTCACGCCTGATTGCGACAACCCACCATATTACGTCGACTTTATCAAGCAATTAGGCTACCGTGAACTTTACACCTATCGCAGTGCTAATGTAAAAATCGATAACCCCCTGTATCGCCTTAGCAAAAAAGCTTACGAGGCAAAATTAAAAGACGGCTTCACTTTTGAACTTTTCCGCGGCGAAGAAGCTTATAGCGTTGCCAAGGATATTTACGACATCTCACTCGACGCCTTCGCCGGAAGCTATCTATATTCCGAAATTTCCTTCGACTATTTTGAGCATGTTTATCTCGAATGGACACGCAAGCTTGATCTGGTAATGTATGTCGCATATAACCCAGAGCATGAAGCGATTGGTTATGTTATGGGATACAAAACGCCTGATGGTAAATATTTCGTGTCTAAAACGTCAGCCGTTCGCAAAGCCTATCAAAAACACAAAATATATACCGCTTTACTGTATCTCGGCAGCAAATACATTCAAGATCAAGGTTTCTCAGATATTCTCTATCATTATCAATGCGAGCAACGTTCCACCTTCCAGCGCTTTGCAGCACCGTTCGAATCAAACGAAAAACGTTATGCCGTGTTCGTAAAGGATTTACTATGAGTAAAAGCTGCCACTATTGTCTAAACGATCACACCGTACGAAATATGCACATCTATGCCGATGGTAGATGTAACTATTGTCACGCCTTCGAGTCTAGAGAGTCACAACTTCATGATTACCGCAAACTCGAAAAACTTTTCATGCAGCGCATTAACGCTGTTAAAGGGAAGTACGACTTCGACGCTGCCGTAGGTATTTCTGGCGGTAAAGATAGTACATATGTACTCTATAAACTCGTAAATGACTACGGATTAAAAGTTAAAGCTTTTACAATCGACAATGGATTCCTAAGCGCGGAGGCACGAAAAAATATCGAAAAGACGATCAAAGAGTTTCATGTCGAGCATGAATTTATTACTTTTGATCCAGAATTGCTACGCAAAGTCTATCGCTATTCAATGAAGAAATGGCTCGTACCGTGCATTGCATGCTCATATATTGGCTATGCCACGATGATTAACTATACAGCCAAAATTAACGCCGGGCTCTGCGTTCATGGTCGTGGTCTTGATCAAATGATGCGTTATTACGATAAAGACACTTTTTCCATCCTTGTCGACGAAGGTCTTAAGAACTACGAAGATACCGACATCGTCTCGCTATACAATAAAATTCTCGAGAGCATAAATCAAAAACTTGGTCGCGGTATGCGCGCAAGCGTTGAAGAAATGCTGTTCAAAGACGTTAAACGCGATGATTTTCGCGAATTCGTCGCATATTTCCTGTACCATCCATATGACAAGAATGAAGTAATAAAATTCCTCGAGCAAAATACGTCATGGCGCGTGAAAGCTGCCGAAAAAGAGCATTACGATTGCGAGATCCACAATGCAGCCAAATATATCTACCAATGCGCAGAAGGTCGTCCGCATAGCCTGCCAGAATTAAGCGTCCAAATTCGCAATCATCAAATCACAAAACAAGAAGCACGTGTGATTCTCGACAATCAAACCTATACCGAGGAGCCTACAAAAGAATTAAACAGGCTTTGCGACTATGTTGGACTTAGCAAACGCGCTTTACTTACAAAAGCTAAAATATATCGGCGGTTACCAAAATGAACTTAATTAAATACTTCACATACCAATACCGCTTACTTATCTACGCTACTATGGCGGCACTATTTAGCGTTTTGATTGCCAATCTCGTAAATGGTTTCAATCTGCAAACGATTTTGCCACTATTTTTCATTTCTTTAACGCTAGTTTATATTATGCGAACAACCGACGATATTCACGATTATGCCGCCGATCGTCGTAAACATAAAAAACATTTCCTTACCAAAAACGGCTTATTATTCTTACTATTCGTACTACAGATAATCTACATTTTCTTAAACTTCTTCTGTTATGGCCCAACGGGTGGTTTTGCATTATTACTACTCGGCATCATTTTTGTGTGGGAAGCATTTCCAGTCTGCAAAGTATTATTTCTACCACTTTCTTATGCAATTTTCGCGCTCATTATTAGCGGCGAGACAGCATTTCGCCAATACGATATTTGGTGTTATTTAGTAATATTCTTACTAATTTCTTGCGTATTCTACGCATATAAAAGGGGAAGCAAATAAATGTTAATCTACACTCAAGACGACAAAAAGCCGGTCAAAAATCAAATTGGCGGCAAAGCATTTAGTCTCGCCCAAATGCAAAAACTAAACATCAATATTCCAAAATGGTTCGTGTTAACCTCGGATTGCTTCTTGGATTTCCTTTATGAAAGTCGCGATGAATATTTCCATCTACTAAATAATTACACAGAAATGAATCGTCGCAAAATCATAGAAATCATCGAAGCGACTAAATTCTCCGAAGCAGCAAAGCAACAAATTCGCTCCGAAATGGCGAGAACATTTAGCCCAATGGAGCTAGTATCCGTCCGCTCGAGTGCCGTAGATGAAGATGGCGAAAAGCACTCATTTGCCGGCATGATGGAGTCCTATTTATATATCAAACAAGACGACGAGATCTTTGACTATATCAAAAAATGCTATGCTTCATGTTTTTCCGAACGCGCAATGCAATACCGCTACGAGAACGGCTTAATAAATTCCAAAATCCGTATCGCCGTTATTATTCAAGCTATGGTCGATCCAGATTACGCTGGAGTAATGTTTACCAGCAATCCGCAAACTAATGACCCAGATGAAACTTTAATCTCAGTCGTCACGGGTGTCGGTGAAAATCTAGTATCCGGAAAAGAAAATAGCTCAGACTATACCGTCAATACTTTGCGCGAAATCAAACATGAAAACCCACAACGTAAAGCACGACTTTCCGAAGATCTACTATTAAAACTTTACGACGTGGGACAAATAATTGAAAAAAGTCATCGTCCGCGCATTGCGCAAGATATTGAATTTGCCGTCAAAGACAATGAGGTCTATATTTTACAATCACGCCCAATCACAAATTATGCGCATATCGACAAGAATAAACCTCGCACAATCTTAGACAACTCTAATATCATCGAAAGCTATTCTGGCGTAACTACACCACTCACTTTTACTTTTGCACGCGAAGTCTATGCCAAAATCTACAAACAAACGATGCGCAACTTCTATATCGACGAGGCTGCAATCAAAAGCATTCAAAAAGATCTCGACAACATGCTATGTTTTTACGAGAATAAAATCTATTACCGCCTAAATAGCTGGTATCGCATGACGTCACTCTATCCTGGTTACGAAAAGAACAAAAAATACATGGAAACCATGATGGGCGTCAAAACTCCGCTTCAGGAAACCGGCGGTCAAGCCAAAACGCGCTTAGTTAAAATCTACATACGTTTCGCCCATAAGTTCATCCATATGAAGGGCGCCAGCAAAAAATTTGTAAACAAATTTAATCGCATTACGCGCCCGTACAACAATAATAACTTCTCAAATTACACTAGCGAACAGCTGCTTGAAGTATATAAAGATTTAGAAAATGAAATTCTCGACGATTTCATCACGCCGATTGCTAACGACATGGGCGCAATGGTCACTTATGGTGCATTAAACAATCTAGCAAAAGAAGCGAAGATTCATAACGCCGAGGGCTTAATTAGCGACATCCTCAGCAAACAAGGTGACGTCGAAAGCGCCAAGCAGAGTGAAGAGCTATTAATGCTCGTCAAAGAAATTCGCCGCGAACCAAACCTTTACAAGTTTTTTAAAGAAAGCTCAACCGAAGATTTACTAAAACAGCTCAAATCAAACAGTCTTATTATCTTCTCGAAATTAAATAGCTATATAAATAAATATGGCGCCCGCTCGATGGATGAATTAAAACTCGAAACCGTCACCATGCAACAAGATCCGAGCTTTTTGATTAATATCATCAAACAATATCTCGAATTACCGCAAATGCCTGAGGTGAAAGAGAAGAAGAATAAAAACTCTGAGGCAAAATTCCTCTCCTACTTCAATGGTATCAAAAAAGCAGAAGCAAAGTTTCTCATCAAAGAGACCAAATTCTTTGTCCGTAACCGCGAAATATTACGCCTACGTCGCACTTATATTTACGCAATCGTAAGAAATATATATCTCCGCATCGGCGAAAACATGGCAAACGAACGATTAATTCGTAGCCCACGTGACATTTTCTATCTAGAAAAAAATGAAATTACAGATATTATAAAGCGCGGTAAATATACCGTCGACGAAATTCGTGACAGAATCGACCTGCGCAAAAAAGAGTATAAAATCAATGACACTAAAGAAACCTATGAACGCATGTATTTCTACGGTGACGTTAAGCCAGAAAATATGGTGCCAATTTATAGTCGTCAAGAAACTAAAACTAAGACAAATAGTAGATTATTGTACGGAGTAGCGGGCGGCGGCGATGTTGTTACTGGCGTCGTAAAATACGTCGACAGTCCAGAAAATGCCAATGTCCGAGGCTATATCTTAATGGCAAAGCGGACCGATCCGGGATGGACGGTATTATTCCCGATGGCAGACGCAATTATTATCGAACGCGGAAGTATTTTGTCGCATTCTGCAGTAGTCGCACGAGAACTCGGTATCACGCTCGTTGCCGGAGTACGAGGATTAACTCAAAAGGTCCAAGATGGCGATACTGTGAAAGTTGATGGCAAAAATGGTACCATAGAGATAATTCGGAGGAGAGATGACAAAGCAGACTGATTTTTCGTTTATTCGCTACGCTAACTGTTGGGAAGATACAAATATACTCATCGACGCACTCGACGTCACAGATAAAACCGGGCTTTCGATTTGTTCCGGCGGAGACAACTCGCTTGCGCTCCTCGCAAAGGATCCAAAACACGTCTATGCTTTCGATTTAAATAAAACGCAACTGTACTGCACAGAATTAAAAATTGCCGCCATACGTAATTTACCACGAAAAACTACGCTCGAATTTCTCGGCGTAAATAAATCGACAAATCGTAAAGATATCTACCAACGCATTGCAAAAGACATATCTCCAGAGGCGCGTGCGTATTTTGATACAAATTTCAACTTAATCGAAAATGGGATTATCCATACTGGCAAATTCGAACATTACTTTCAGCTGTTTCGTAAATATTTAATTCCACTTGTCATTGGCGAAAAGAAATTCCAAACCTTCGCTACATTAGACAATTTACAAGATCAAAGAATCTATTATGCGCACTATATTAATACAAAACGCTATCGCGCATTATTTAAAATATACTTTGGCGCCAAAGTTATGGGTAAACTTGGTCGTGATAAAAACTTTTACCGATACGTTGACGACAAGAACGATTCCGCCAAAGATATTAAAGCCCGCGTTGAATATGGCATCTCGCATTCAATAAACAAAACCAACCCATACCTAAATTACATCGCTTTCGGTAATTACACTGAAGATTCATTACCGTATTATTTACGCGCTGAAAATTATAGCCACATTAAAAAGAATCTCGATCGCATTACTTTAGTCGAAGGAGATTTAACCGCCATAAAAGATAAAAATTTCGACTTCTTCAATCTCTCAGATATTTTTGAATACATGAGCGAACAGGATTTTAAGAAAAATGTTAATAAAATTATCAAACTGGCAAACAAAAACGCCCGCATTACATATTGGAACATGCAAAATAAACGCTACATCAACGACGAACATTTTACGTTTCAAAAAGATTTAAGTAAATCGTTATTCGAGCGCAATCAATCATGGTTTTACCGTGATTTCTGCGTTTATAAAAAGGTTACAAAATGAGCAAAGTAACACGTTTATTTGATGAAATCTGTGCAAAATATCCGAAACGTACTGCCTTTATATTCTTTCATGATGGTAAAATCCAACAGCGCACATTTCATGATTTAGAAAACGATGTTTTAATTGCAACCGAAACACTAACGCGCTACGGAGTCAGACCAGGAGACCGTATCTTAGCTTTTGCAAAATCATCTTATCAACTTTGCGTTTATATGCTCGCTACCTTCAAACTTGGCGCCAGCATTTTATATGTAGATATTTGGGCTCAGCAGGAAGGACTAAAACGCGCTTTTGATAATTTTCAACCAACTTTCATTTTAATTTCAAATAGTACTAAATTAGTACGTTTACTGTTTCCAGAAATAAATAAAATAAACCAAATTATCAATGTTGACAACCATGTCGATGATCCAAATATTCTCCAGGTTTATCCAGAGCCAAAAGATGACACAATCGCATTAATGACTATGACTACCGGATCGACGGGCAAACCAAAAATTGCAATTCGCACGCACGAATCGCTCTATCAACAGCTTCGTCTCGTAACGCAAAATCAAAAAGATCGTGGCCAACCAGAAATTGTCTTAACTACCTCGTATATTTACATTTTTGCCAATATCGTAAAAGGATATACGACCGTACTGCCAACACTAAACCTAGCTAGTAATAATAAAAAACGCCTCAACGCTCAACTCGCACATTTCCGCAAGTTTCCAATCACCATGATTTATACTACGCCAGATTTCTGTCTCAAAACTAAAGATATGTATCCATATTTGCATACATTGTATATAGGCGGCGCAATTCTAAATCTTAATGAAGCCGAAATTATTCGCAATACATTTCCGCGTTGCAATATCTGCTATATTTACGGCGCAACCGAATGCAATCTCATTGCTGCGACAAATCTTAATGATTACATTAAGCACCTTTGCCTTGAAGGAGATACAATCCTCGGCAAGCCAGTAAAGGGTGTTAAAGTAAAAACTAATCATAATTCCGAAATCTACGTTAGTAGCCCAGCCCTGCTCGAAAATTATCTCGACAAATTCAAAGACAATAAAGTTCGCGACGATGATGGCACGCTCTGGCATCACACTGGCGACACGGGCGCAATTATAGATGGAAAATTGTATTATTACGGCCGCACAAAAGCCGTCGTCCATTTGGATAATAAACGCTATTTTAGCAACCAAATCGAACAGAAAACGATTCGACGCTTCCGCAACATCGACAAATGCGCCGTACTTGAATTAGATAAGACGCTCTACATGTTTTACGAAAGTAAACGACCGCCAAGCCCATTACAATTCAAATACTATATGCGCGAATTAAAAGTGCCAAAATATCACATCAAACGCGTACGCAAAATTCCATGCGACGTCAAACATCATACTAAAATCAATTACAATATTCTGTTAGAAAAAATTAAAAAATGAACTACGAAATCAAAAAGATTCTCGACGACAATGTCGTGAAGTACTCATCCGATGCTTTCATTTTCGAGAAGCATAACAACACATGGCAGAGCAAAAGCTATGGCGACTTTACGCATGATGTAAAAAATTTTGCCGCGTTCCTGCAACACGAAAATCTCGCACATAAAAAGATTGCCATCTATGCTACAAACTCCTACAATTACCTAGTTTGCGACGCGGCCATTATGGCTTATGTTGGAATTTCCGTTACCATCAGCAAAGAATGGACGGCTTTCGATTTAGATAATTCTATGCGCAAAATCAAATACGACGCTATCATCTACGACACACCGCGTGCCGATATTGTAGCCGAAATTCAATCCAAATTCCCAGACCTAAAAAGTTTCAAAATCGAAGAGATTAACACGTCCAATAATTACGACTTAGATGAAGACCTAATAAACTGCGATGATGTGTCCAAAATCGTATTCAGTTCCGGCACAACCGGCACGCCAAAGGCGGTCATGCTCACTCAACGAAACATGTTAGTAAACTTCGAGAATCTCAATCGCCGTGCACCAATGAGCCACGCAGATGTAGATTATCTATTCTTGCCACTTAGCCACACTTATGCCAGCATTAGTAACTTCATGTCGGTATTAATCACTGGCATGCGGTTATATCTGTGTAGCGACATAAAGCAAATCGCAACTGAAATACAAGAAGTAAAACCAACTATCTTTTGCGCCGTACCATTAATCTTCGAACGTTTTTATCAAGCTGGCAAAGAACAAAATATTAATCCAAAAACGCTCTTTGGCGGACAAATTCGCCATTTATTTGCTGGCGGCGCACACATGGATACGAAAATAATCCAATATTTCAAACAGCACCATACTGGCCTATTAAATACATACGGCCTCAGCGAAACTTCCGCCATTGTCGCCGTGGAATATCATAACGAAGACGATTTTGATTCCGATGGTACAATTTTCGAAAACATCGAAGTCAAAATCGACCAGCCAGACGATGATGGCGTTGGGGAAATCCTAGTCCGCGGCGAAAATGTTACGCCAGGCTATTACAACAATCCAGAACTAACTAAACAGGCCATAGATGAGGACGGTTTCTTTCACACCGGTGACCTTGGTAAAATCATCGACCAGAAAATCTACGTCAAAGGTCGAAAGAAACGAGTCATTCTGCTTTCAAATGGGGAAAACATTTATCCAGACGATATTGAGCCATTGTTAGAAAAATACGAACACGTCAACAAAGCTAAGGTTTACGAAAAAAATCATCAGATTTTTGCCATGCTTTATTGTGACGAGATAATCGACTTAGAGCCAATCATTGAAAACGTTAATCTCGAGTTACCAAAATATTCTCGCATTCAAG
>CAMZHH010000020.1 GCA_947306745.1 uncultured Candidatus Saccharibacteria bacterium | reverse complement strand
CGTGCCGCGCGGTATGGTTGAGGTAGATGATGAGATTTTTGCTAAAATCGCCCGCGCTTATCGTCTAGAGAAAGCCGACATATTCGTGGCCGGTCTGCCGCGCAATAATAGCGGTGAAACTACGCGTCAAACTGAATTCGTTTACGATTTTATGCATCAACTAGCTGACTACTATAAATCTAAAGGTGAACAATGCCCGTATGTCCACTATCAGGACGAATCTTGGACCTCCGTCGAGGCTGAGCAGCATTTGACAAGCAAGAAACACGAATTGTCGCGTCAAGATCGTAAAGATGGTAAAGTTGACGCCGAGGCGGCGGCTATCATTCTGCAAGATTTCCTGGATAATAATGAAAGTTTAGCTAGCGCCGAAAAGAATTGGCAATTACACGAAGAAAAGAGAGGAGAGCAAAGTGAAGAAGACAAGTCCGCTTAAAATAATTGGTTTTATCATTCTTGGATTATTAGTAATTGGTATTCTTTTGGCTATTGGTGCTGTGATGTGGTACAAAATGATGCTCAAGCCAGTCAATCCTGCCGAATGTGAGAAGGACTGTGGCGATGTGAGTTTCGTTATTGCTGATGGCGCCGCTACTGCTGCTATTGCAAATAAGCTCGAGGAGCAACATTTGATTCAGTCTGCCTTGGCTTTTCGTGCTTACATGAAGCTCGAAGGTAAAGAACTCTCACTCAAGACCGGCGAATATACACTCAATCCGCACATGTCGGTGCAAGATATTGTAGAGCGCTTCAATAAGGGTGCCATGGCGAAGACTTTCCGTATCACTTTCTTGCCTGGTGGCACGGTAGCGCAGGCGAAAGAGGCTATCAAGAAGCAGGGGTATAGCGATGAGGCTATCGAGGCGGCTTTTAATCAGACTTACGACCACGAACTCCTTAAGAGTAAACCAGTTGGTACTTCTTTGGAGGGGTATATCTATGGTGAGACTTATGAATTCTACGCCGATGCGACCGTGGAAGATATCCTGAAGCGTACCTTCGATGAAATGTATAAAGTTGTGAAAGAAAATGATTTGGTCAATAAATATAAAGCTCAAGGCTTAACTTTACATGAAGGTATCACGCTTGCTTCGGTCGTTCAGCGCGAATCTGGTACTCTGCCGGCCGAAATGCCACATGTGGCGCAAGTATTTTTGCTTCGCCTAAAGAAAGGCATGGTCCTTGGTTCTGATGCGATTATTGGGTATCGTGCCGATCAGCTAAATCCAAATCGCTCCAAGACCGATATGAGCTACCTTAATACAATTAGTTGCCCATGGAATTCGCGTAAATGTGCCGGCTTGCCACCAACGCCAATCTCTGCGCCAGGCAAAGGTGCTATGCTCGCCGTGGCGAATCCGACCAACACGCAGGACCTCTATTTCTTAACTGGCGACGATAATAAAATGTATTACGCCACCAACGAGGCGGGACATAAAGCAAATATTAAGAATCACTGCAAGGAAATGTGTAAACTTTTGTAGAAATAGCGAATATGCTATAATATATAAGGTTTTTGGTCAAAATGTATCTACAATTTGTGCCAAAACGCCACTGCCGGTGGGCAGCAGTGTAGTTTAATTATGAAACGATTCCAACTTTTAATAAAACAACTATTTCCATACGTGATTGCCTTTATTGCTATTTTTGCAGTGATGTATTATGGCTCACGTACTACCAGCGATACGATTCAGACGCCAATCATGGCTTTGATTGACGATTCAGACTTCACCGTGACGGCCGACCAGATTTCTGAGGCCTATACTTTGGCAAATATCGCCGACTCTATTTCGCTTCCGTCTGGTTCTACTATTACGAACAACTATATTGACGCTCGCCTTGTCTACGAGACTACTGGTACTGCTAAAAATACCGCTAGCACAATCGTAGAGAAGCCTACCGTGATTGATACGTCTGGCTTAAGTGTCGGTATTATTACCTATACCGTCAAAGAGGGTGATACGCTTGATGCGCTCGCCGCGCGTTATAAGGTCACGAAAGACCAGATTCGTTGGTCGAACGGTATGAAGAACGAGACTCTCACTGTCGGTGCCAATCTATATATTCCAAGCGTTCCGGGTATTATCTATAAGGTTAAGAGTGGCGACAATATTAACGGCATTGCCGAGAAGTATAAATCTAACGCTGATGATATTATTGCGCATAACAACCTTGAGACTAGCGGTATTTCTGCCGATCAGCTCATCTTGTTGCCAAATGGTACCTTGCCAGAAAAAGAGCGTCCAGAATACGTTGCGCCAGTTGTTACGGCGCCACGCCGGAATTACAACTACGGTAGCACTTATGTCCGCGATTCGGCCGACCGCATGAATATGGTAGTAATTGCAGGCTATTTCTACACCTCATCGCCGGGCAATAAAAACGTTGCCGGTCAGTGTACTTGGTATGCTTGGTGGTGGCGCAGTGTCAACGGTATGCCACTTCCGAGTGCTCCGCTTGGCAACGCACGCTATTGGAACGTTTCCTTGGCTAACCGTGGCTATCGCGTCGACCATACGCCTTCTTATGGTGCCGTGATGCAGTCTACGCGTAGCTCGAGTGGTAACGGTCACGTTGCTATCGTTGTTGGCGTTGTTGAAGGTCAATATATCACGATTCAAGAAATGAACTGGCGCCGTAGCTACCAGGTCACCCGTGCAAATATCTCCTGGGCGAATGCTATGAAATATAACTTCATTCACTAATCAGAAACCGCCTTTCGGGGCGGTTTTTTGGTGGCGGAAAGCTTTTTACATATCTCAAAAAATATGTTAAAATATGTACAATTATGTTTGTAGATACAGCGAAAGTTTATATCAAAGCCGGTAAGGGCGGTAACGGCGCCATTTCTTTCCGTCGCGAAATTTACATCCCAAAGGGTGGTCCAGATGGAGGCGACGGTGGCAAAGGTGGCGATGTGGTTTTTGTCGCCAGCAAAGATTGTGATACTTTGATTGATTTTCGCTTTCAACCAAAATTAATCGCCGAAGATGGTAAGGCTGGCTCTGGTCAGAAATCTTCCGGCAAATCTGGTAAAGATTTAATCGTTGAAGTCCCAATCGGTACCGTCGTAAAACGCGACGGCGAGATTGTAGCCGATCTTACACACGACGAAGAGCGCGCTATTGTCGCTCATGGTGGCGATGGCGGCTATGGCAACTGGCATTTCCGCTCTAGTACGCGTCAGACGCCACGTATTGCTGAATTAGGCAACCCTGGCGAGGCCTTCGAGGCTGAGCTTGAGTTGAAGCTGCTTGCTGATGTTGGTCTAATTGGTTTTCCAAATGCCGGCAAGTCTACCTTCTTGTCTGTGGTTAGCAACGCCACACCAGAAATCGCCGATTATCCATTCACTACCATCACGCCGAATCTTGGCGTCGCTAAAGTGGATGACCATTCGATTTTAATCGCTGATATTCCAGGCCTCATTGAGGGTGCATCTGAAGGGAAGGGCTTAGGCGATCGTTTCTTGCGCCATGTTGAACGTACGAAGGTGCTCCTACACTTAATTGATGTCTATTCCGAGGATGCGGGCAAGGCTTATCGTGATATTCGCAATGAGCTCGCGAACTATTCTGACGAGCTAGCCAACCGCCCAGAGCTAGTTGTATTAACGAAGACTGAGGGGCTCGATCAAGAAATTATCGATATGCAGATGGCTGCCATCTTGGAGCAGAATCCAGAAGCTAAAGTGATGGCGATTTCGTCATCCGCTCACCAAGGTCTGACCGAAGTTTTGCGCGAGCTTCGCGAAATGATGAAAGATGTCGAACCAGAGGTGGAAGAATCCGAAGAGGAAACCGAGCCAGAAATACCAGTTATTACGCTCGAAGTCAAAGAACAGAAGCATCGTGCGCACCATCAAAAGTACCAACTTGGCGAGCGCAATGCGATTCTTGAGCTTGGCCAAGATGATGCCGAAGACGACCTCGAAGAGCCAGAAAATATCTAGTAAAATTTACAACACCCCTTGACGCTAGTGCTTAAATTTGCTTTAATTAATTCAAGCTGGTACGCTTCACGGGGTTCCACTGAAAACGTGGAAAGTGTGGAGACTAGAAACAAAAATAAACAGCGGATTAAAACAAACCAATGTGCCCCAGGGTGGGCGCGTAACAGCGAAAAAGACCGGATTTATCCGGTCTTTTTGTGATTATTTTTAGCGATATCGAACGATTAACAGGCCACCTTGGCGAATCGGGCGCGGTTCGGCACCGGTCATATCTAAGATCGTGCTTGGAAGATTGCCACCAGCGACGCCATTCACAACGCCGTCAACGCTCGGTAAGCGCTCGATTAACTCGTCACTGTTGTAACATGGGGCTTCGCCACGCGGATTAGCGCTCGTGACTAGCAATGGGCCAGTTTCTCGAAGTAAGTTTAGCATGTAGTCATGTTCTGGAATACGAATACCGATGGTGTCGAAATTATTGAAATAAGGATGCATGAAGCCTTTACGCTTCGGTAAAATCATTGTCAACTCACCAGGGAAGTAACGGTAGGCAAGATTAGTTGCGAGGAAGCTCATATTGGCATATTTGCGCATCTCGTCAACGTTTGAAACCATCATAGTAAGGACTTTACCGCTACCGACGGCGCGATTCTTCAGCTTCAAAAGTTTTTTAATTGCGGCCACGTTATCGGCTTTTACTGCGAGTCCATAGACTGTTTCGGTCGGCACGCCCAAAATTCCACCTTTATTCAAGATGTCTTGAGCACGATTCAAATTTTGTTGCGATACAGACCTCATAACTATTCCATTATAGCACAAAAACCTTAAAAAGTCAAGTAGATGCTACAATGGGACTTATGAAGAAAGTATTGTTAATTAATCGCAAGACGGAAATTGTCGACAAAGTAAATCAACTCAAAACCGAGCTCGAGCGTAGTGGCGAGTTGCAAGTGTCGACGGTTAGTTTTGCGGATATTAACTTACTGATTGATGGCGAGAATAATTTCGCGCGTATCGACCGCATTGGAATGGACTTGGCTGATTTTGATAAGGTTGTTTGCATTACGACGGCCTCCTTCGATCGCTTATATGTGTTCAGTGCTTTCGGCTGTTACTGTCGGAAGAAAGGCGTAAAAATGTTAGACGACGTCTTTTCTAATACGCGCGGCAAACTCTATGAGATGTGGCGATTATGGGAGAATGACATACCAGTACCAAAAACTGCCTATGGCTCAGGTATCTTCCTTGGTGAATGCCTAGTGCGTAACTTCAATAATATTGGCGTATTGAAAGCCGTGAACGGCACCAAAGGGCGTGATAATCATTTTGTAAATTCGCCTATTAAAATCGCCCGCATCGTAGCGGCCAACCCAAGTACGGATTATATTTTACAAGAATACATTCCGAGTGATGGCGATTATCGCATAGTGACTTTGGACTACCAACCATATTACGCCGCACACTTCTCGAATCGCAAGAATTACTGGCGCAGTACTACTTCCAACAAGAGTACCAAGAGTGTAATTCCGCTCGATTTGCTAAAACCTGAGCTGCTCGAGACGGCCGTAAAGGCCTCGCGCGCTTTGAATCGTAGCTTTGCTGGCGTGGATATAATTACGAATAACGAAACTGGCCAGCATTATGTTCTAGAGGTAAATCATACGCCGCAAATCGTGACCGGAAACTTCACGGCCGACAAGATTACGCGCTTACGCGATTATCTATTAGCTGATTAGTACTAGCTATCTAAAAATGCTATACTATAAGCATGAGCAAGTTGAATTATAAAGGGCCAGTCGTCCTCGTTGTGATGGATGGTGTTGGCTTACGCGACCAAACTGAGGGTAACGCCGTAAAAATGGCACACCTCGAAACTTTAAATACTTTAATGAAGAAATATCCTACCGCCTCACTAGGTGCGGCCGGTGAATATGTCGGCGTGCCAAAGGACGATATGGGCAACTCTGAAGTTGGTCACAATGCGATGGGTGCTGGCGAAATTGTCTTGCAACGCTCCGCCGCAGTCGAAAATGATGTCGGCACGGGGAAGATTTTTGAAACGCAAACTTGGCACGATATAGTCGCGCAAATTCATAATCATAATTCAACTCTGCACTTTATGGGCATCTTTAGCGACGGCAACGTTCACTCAAATATTGCCCATCTTGAAAAAATGCTTGCTCAAGCTCAGAAAGATGGCATTAATCGCGTACGTATCCATATTTTGATTGATGGCCGCGATGTGCCACCGCATAGCGAACCGAAATTTATCCATCGTATCGAAGACTTCATTCATCGCCTCGGCGACCCAGATTATCGCATTGCCTCTGGTGGCGGCCGTATGGTAATTACCTGTGATCGTTATGAAAATGACTGGCCGATGGTTGAAAAAGGTTGGCATACGCATGTATTAGGCGAGGGGCGCCAATTTGCTAATGCAACCGAAGCGGTCGAAACTTATCGCGCCGAGACGCCGGATTTACAGGATCAGTACATGCCAGCTTTTGTGATTGCTGACAATGGCCAGCCAATTGGCGCCATTAATGATGGTGATGCGGTGGTTTATATCGATTTTCGTGCCGACCGTGCTGTTGAAATGGCGCAGGCCTTCACTTATAATGATTTTCCGCATTTTGACCGCGTACGCTATCCGAAGGTCTATTTCGCCGGCATGACCGAATATAACGAAGATCTGCATGTGCCGGAGCATGTTTTGGTCGGTTCGCCAGTATTCAAGCATACGCTCACTGAACATCTTGCTGCACAAGGTATCAAACAGTATGCTATTTCCGAAACGGTCAAATTTGGGCATATCACTTATTATTTCAATGGTAACAGTTATCATATTCCGGATGGTGAAGTTGATGAAGAAGTCCCATCTTACACCGAGCCGTTCAATACGCGTCCATGGATGAAGTGCGCCGAAATTACGGATAAACTAGTTGAAGCTATTGAATCCGGTAAATACGATTTCTTGCGCATTAATTATCCTGGCGGCGATATGGTTGGCCATTTTGGCGAAATGGAGCCGACGATTGCAGCCATGGAAGCTATCGATATCTCGCTCAAACGTATCATTGAGGCCGTCAATAAACTCGGTGGCATCACGGTAATTACCGCCGACCATGGTAACGCTGAGGAATTACTCAATGAAGATGGCTCGCCAAAGACTGCTCACACGACTAACCGCGTCCCATGCATCTTTGTAGATGATACTGAAAATTCCGAACTCTATAAATTAAGTACTGACGATCGCGGCCTAGCGAATCTCGCTTCGACTATCACAATGCTGCTTGGCCAAGAGCCATACGAAGCATGGCTACCGTCAATAATTGAGGAGAAATAAGATGGAAGTGCCGTTCATTTATTGTATTATTACGGCCATTGCCATTATAGTAGCGCTCGCGTTGCTATTTCGTTTAGCTAGTATAGGTAGTAGCATCGTGGCGGGTCTATTAAAGGTTGGCCCATACCTCGCCATTTTGATGTCTGTGGTATCGGTTTTCTTATTTATCATGGAAGATGCGCGCGACAAACTTGGCCTTGGTAACTTCTTTGGCATCATCGGCGTTACGACCGTGGCGATGATTCTGATCGGTCATGCTATTTCAATAACACGTCGTTGTATCCTGGAGCCAAAAGAGGCACCGGCTAAAAAGAAGAAAGAATCTAAAGTTCGCCTTGGTTCAACTTCTTTAGTGACGCTCTGTCTGCTAGATTCCGTCTCGATGATTATGGGCGGTGTTGCGCTCGGTGCAAACTTTACCTTAAATGCCGGTACCGGTTTCATTGTGGCCGTTACATTATTCTTTTATGTCGCTCTGCAACGCTTGATTAGTATTGATCGCCTCAAGGAGAAGACTGCCGAGAACTCCGCCAATGCAAACCTCTTTATCTCGCTTTGCGTGTTGCTCGCGGCGTCAATTATTAGCTATTTCGTTATTAAGCAAGCTTATCTTGTAGCTTACGCAGCGGTAGCGGTTGCAGCTGGATATCTGGTATACCTGGCGCTGTGGCAGTTCTACTTCCTTGCGAAAAGCGCTAGAAAATGATAAAGTAATCGAAAACGGAGAACCCTTTTTTATGCAAATCAACAAAGCTATAATTCCAGTGGCAGGTTGGGGTACACGTCGTTTGCCAGTTACGAAAGTTATCGAGAAAGCTATGTTGCCAATCGGCAACCGCCCACTCGTAGATTACGTAGTTGAAGATTGTTATAAGGCTGGCATCAAAGAAGCTTATATTGTCATTGACGAGAAGCCTTTCTCTCAGATTAAGGCCTATTACGAAGAAAACGCTAAATTAAACAAATATCTTATCGCGCGCGGTAAGGAAGATAAGCTCACCTTGGCCGATACTTCTCGCGATGGCTTGACGATTCACTTCTATTGCCAGAAGAATGTCGATGAGCGCTACGGTAGCGCTGAGCCAGTTGCTCAGGTAGTCGAAGAATTTGGCATTAATGAGCCAGTTGTAGTTTTGATGGGTGACGATTTCATCTATAATGCCGACGGCTCATCCGATCTTGTGCGTTTGATGGAGACCATTGAAGATGAGACCGATTCCGCAATTCTCACTACCGAGATTCCAATTGATGATGTCGAAAAATATGGCGTTTTAATCATCAAAGATGGCTTACTCGCAGGTTTTTATGAGAAACCGAAGAAAGAGGAAGCTCCAAGTAATTTGATTAATATTAGCAAATACATTATGTCGCCACGTCTTCTCGAGCGCATCGTGAAGTACTGCCACGACAATGACTTCGGTCCAAAAGATCAGGAATATCTCATTACGGACCCAATTATCGAGCATATCAAGGCTGGCGAAAAAATCCGCGTGCTTCCAATCAAGGGTGAATACCTCGATGGCGGCTCGATGGAAGGCTGGCTACACGCAAATAACGTAGTTTGCGGAGGCAAATAATCCATGCGCATTACCGTGCGCGTAAAACCAGGTATAAAAGGGGCGACCCGCCTCGAACGGCAAGAAGACGGCAGTTATGTCGCCTTTTTGCATGCCCGGGCGCACGATGGTGAAGCAAATAAAGCTCTGCTCGAGCTAGTCGCAAAGGAATTTAAAATTGCCAAAACGCAAATCATAATCGTAAGTGGCGCAAAATCGCGCGGAAAGGTACTAGAATGGTAAAGTTTACTTGGCATGAGGCACATGTGCCAGTCGATCTTCCAATACGCCAGATTTACGGCGTATTATTTACACCTGATGGGCGCATTTTATTACGTATCGAAAAGGGCATTTGCCAGCTCACTGGCGGCAAACCAGAGCCGTGGGAACCATTAAAAGAGACGCTTAGTCGCGAGGCGCTCGAAGAGGCGAACTGTCGCATTGATAAAATTCACACAGTCGGTTATCAAAAAGTAGACGACGGAGAAAAAGTCTATGCACAACTACGCTTCGCGGCTCTGATTCGCGAAATCGGCCCAGCAGAACCGGATCCAGATCGTCCTGGCTGGACCTATGGACGCATTTTAGTCTCACCGGAACGGGCAATTAAGCTGCTCCCATATGGCGACATTTCTGAGCCATTAATCCAAGCGGCTATCAAAATCGCCAAGAAATATGACTTTTATCATCAAGAAAATCTCCCAGACGAAGTGTTGAACGACGAGATACTCGAAGATTAAAGAATCTTAGTGTCTTTGATTTCGTCAGGTAAATAATTTTTGTCGAGTTTAAAGCCGGCTTCCCATTTTTGACCTTTGCCGTAGCCGAGGTCTTTCATGAGCTTAGTTGGGGCATTGCGTAGCCAAATTGGTACCGGCAAACCCATTGTGCGGCGTGCCAAATCTTGCGCGGCATACCACGCGTCCGCCGTCTGGCGGGATTTTTTGGCCTTGGCTAAAGCGGTTGTAACATGTGCCAAAATTAGGCCACTCTCCGGCATACCAATCCGTTCGACGGCCATGAAGGCATTGAGTGCCAAGCCAAGAGCGCCGTTGCCGGCTAAGCCAATATCCTCAGAGGCAAAAATCACCATGCGACGTGCGATAAATTTCGGATCTTCGCCGGCATTTACCATGCGTGCTAAATAATAGAGCGCCGCATCGGCATCGCCTCCACGCATTGACTTGATGAATGCGGAAATATTATCATAATGCGCATCGCCGGCTTTATCGTAGCCTGGCACTTTGCGGCCAGCCGCTTCTTTAACCTGGTCAACGTCGACTTTCTTTGCTAGGCTAAGTGCTAATTCGAGATCGCCCAAGGCAGAACGGGCGTCGCCGCCAGACAATTCAGCCAAATAATCCACGGCTGCTTTTGTGACGCGTTTAGTAGCTTTCTCGGCTTTGATGGCGCGGTTTAAAACTTCGATAATACAATCTTTAGACAAATGCCTTACGACGACCACGCGACTGCGCGAGAGAAGCGGGGAAATCACCTCGAAGCTCGGGTTCTCGGTCGTAGCGCCAATTAATGTAATCAAACCACTTTCGACATGTGGTAAAAATGCGTCCTGTTGTGCCTTATTAAAGCGATGAATCTCATCTACGAATAATACGGTGCGCTGTTTTAAATTCCAGTTCTGCTTGGCGACTTCAATAACTTTTTCGACATCTTTTTTGCCAGAAGTGACAGCTGAAATCTCGATGAAGTCCGCCTTGAATTCCTTAGCGATAATACGGGCGAGAGTAGTTTTGCCAGTACCAGGCGGCCCCCAAAAGATGATATTTACGGGTTCTTGTTTTCGGACAATCTCCGTCAAAATCTTACCATCGCCGATAATCTCGTCTTGGCCAACTACTTCATCTAAAGTTTGCGGTCGCATTCGCTCCGCTAGTGGTACTCGATTGTCCATAATAACTCCTAGACAAAACGCTTAGCGTATTCAAGCGTATCTATCTCTCTTCTTGTAAAGAAGTATGCACCATAAAATCCGATTTCGTCCAGCTTAACCGCTTTCAGCGCAGCAATCGCATCGTCAATCGTATTAAACCATTCAAGCGTATCGCCATCTTCGATTTCGTCTTCCATCGGCTCCTTGCCGACAAACTCATCGGTCTCGCAGATGTACATCCAGGCTTCGGCTGTCATTTGCCAGTTATGGCGCGTATTGCGGCAAATACCAATCGGACGCACGTTTTTGATGGTGTAACCAGTCTCTTCTAAGACTTCGCGCTGTAGGTTTTCACGACGCAATTCATCGTGCTCATGTCCGCCACCCGGCAATTTATACCAGCCACGGTTTAGGCTATGTATTAAAGCAACTTTACCGTCTTCATTTAATAATATTGCGCGTGCTCCAGTTTTAAATTTATAGCTCGCAACGTCGCCACTAGCTGGAGGTAGGCCAACATTGCCGTCTTCAATATCATCAATAAGCGTATCGTTAATTTCATCTACCCAGAAATCATCAAAAGTGTCATCTTCGTTAAAGTGGAACCAGGCCTGAATCTTTTTGTCATCTAATACTTGCGGCAGCCAATGACGGTCGTCTACCCACATCTTGTCGTAATCGAGATCGGAGATTTTTACCCATTCCGGCTTAATTTCGTCGGTTTCTTGCGGCTCGCCTTCCCATTCAGCCGCGATAAAACCATACATCACATTACGCTCCGGTACGCCCTTATAATAAAGATTATCGAAAGCAATCTCGACAACTTTTTCTAAGCGCGTAACTTTAACACCAATCTCTTCCTGTGTCTCACGAATCGCAGCCTGCTCGATTGTCTCGCCAGGTTCAACTTTGCCGCCCACGCCATTTAGGCGCCCTTGGCCAAAGCCACGTTTTTTCAAGCCCAACAACACCTCGTCACCACGACGAAGCAACATCCAAGTGGTATGCAAACTCATATCTCGTACCTTTCATGAGTAATATTATTAATTGGCCGCACGTGTAAGATATAGAGTCGGCCATTATCGAAGCACCAGTCGGCACTGACCGGCTTTTTAAATACGCTTTCAACTTTACGAATTAAATTATGCAGACGTGAGATTTGTTCTGGCGTTAGGCAAATCTCTGACTCCTCATTACTTTCTACGGCGACCGCACCGGTTGATTTATTAATTAAAATCATATCGCTATCCATATCGCCACTCAAGACTGTATCATTCATCCAAATATTAGCTTCAATTAGGATTTCGTTTTGGTCTTGAGTTACGGGATTGCAAGAGTGAATAGTGCCAGAGAATTCTGCTTGTAGATTCTTCTGCACTACGACTGCTGCTATGTCGCCTCGGCGAGCAGCGTTTTGCTGGACGTAGCTAATGGTAGAAATTAAGTCGTCACGTTTGACGCCACGAATTGTCTCGCTATCAAATACTTTTGGATCGATATAGGAAGCACGTAAGACGGCACTCTTGGCTTCCAAGCGGTCAAAAGCGCGCAAAATTTCATTGCTAAGGCCATATTCAATATTTTGCCCAGCTGGAATAATAAAACCGTCAACGACGCGCAGTTTGGTCTTCTTAATTTGATAGAGAGAAGCGCCGAGATTTCCGACAATTTCAGGATCACTACATTCATCAAGCATCAAAATCCGGCTCATGCTTATATTTTAGCATAGATTATCTGAAAATTAGTATATATACTTGACTTTTAGGCCAATGTGTGCTATAATCATCACGTTGTTGTTTCATGGCAATCCAGATCCGTCATGAGACGGCTGGCACATTACAAGGAGGTTTTTGCTCATGAAAAAGTATGTTGTTAGATACGCCTACGCCACCAACCTGATGGAGTACCTGGCTGACGCCGAGCCCACCCTGTCCATCGAGGACTGCGGCAAACTGCCGCTGGCCACCGTGCTGACCGATGGAGTGGCATTCAACAAGATCGAGTTCATCGACTCTCCGTTCTCGCTCGATGCTGAGAACGATGGCTACCTGATGCACGTCGAGAAGACTGCGAGCGGTCCCGCTCTGGCTTTCGTCGACGATGTCGAGTCCGTGCGTGCCCTGATGGCTGAACTGGGCGGCGGTAAGCTGCACCTCGGCCTGAACGCCGATGGCGTCAAGACTGGCCGCGCTCTGCTGATCATGCCCTATGACGAGCACAAGCACACCCATGCGGTGAGCTATATCAGCTCCGGCAAGCTCAAGGAGGCTGTCGCCAAGAAGAAGGCTGCGTCCGCCGAGTCCGCTCCCGATTCCAAGCTGGCCGCCAAGGCTACTCCGACCGCCAAGGCTACTCCGACCGCCAAGGCTGCTCCGGCCGCCAAGGCTACTCCGACCGCCAAGGCTACTCCGACCGCCAAGGCTACTCCGACCGCCAAGGCTGCTCCGACCGCCAAGGCTACTCCGACCGCCAAGGCTACTCCGACCGCCAAGGCTGCTCCGACCGCGAAGCCTGCGCCCGCTTCCACCAATCCTTTCGACGATGGCGAGCCTGGTTCCGTCAAGTGCGCCCGCAGGGTTCCCGACTCCGGCTGCGCTCGGAAGTAATCCAACCTGAGCCTCGCGCTCAAAGAAATCGCAAACCTCTACCTGCCACCGCTTCACCGCGGTGGCTTTTTCTTTCTACTAAAATCGTGTAAATACGATATAATAAGCTTAAGGAAAAAAGGAGAAAAAAATGGGAGAAGCATTCGTTGCGATATTCTTCATAATAGCTATCATTTTCTTCGTCGTCATCGTTCCCGGATTCCGTGTAATCCGTCAGTTCGAGCGCGGCGTAGTATTTACTTTGGGTAAGTATACTGGTGTGCGCGGTCCAGGCTTGCGCATTATTGTGCCATACTTCCAGACTATCACTCGCGTTGATGTACGTTCGACTCCAATCGACGTACCAAAGCAGGAGGTCATTACTAAAGATAACGTTACGGTCAATGTCGATGCTATCGTCTACTTCCGTGTGCTCGATCCAAGCAAGGCCTTGCTTGAAACTACCAACTATATCTACGCTACGACCAACTTTGCTCAGGCCGCTTTGCGTGATATTACTGGTAACTTTGAGCTTGATGAGCTCTTGAGTAAGCGTGATGAAATTTCCGCTCAAATCAAGGAAATTGTCGATAAAGAAACCGATAAGTGGGGTATTGATATTGAGAACGTTAAGCTTCAAAATATTGAGCTTCCAGGCGATATGAAGCGCGCTATGGCGAAGCAGGCTGAAGCTGAACGTGAACGTCGTGCTGCAATTATCGTAGCTGATGGTGAAAAAGCCTCCGCTAACGCCGTGGCAGAAGCCGCTCATCTCTTGGCCCGCACTCCAGGTGGTTTGCAGATTCGTACTCTTCAAACTCTTGAAAAGATTTCTTCCGATCCAAGCCAAAAGACTGTGATCGTCTTGCCAAGCGATATGCAAGATGTAGTTCGCAAACTTGCCGCTTAATAAAAGGCCCAACAAAAAATCCCCCCGTACGAGGGGGATTTTTTTAATAGTTTAACGTTTACTAGCTAGACCAGCATCAAGCATAATCTTCGCTTGTTCCCAGTCGTAACCTTCAGCGTCCCATTCGCCAAGGAAGCCACTCGTTTTGTATTTATCAAAGATGAAATATGGCACGCCAGTTTGAAGGGCGGTAGCGGCGCGGTTAGTATTGGCGTCGAGTTTTTCAATCATCTCGTCATTATCCATGCAAGAGTTGAACTTATCCATATCTAGACCGCCTTTTTCGGCTACGTCAGTGAAGTAGCCGGCCGGCAGGTCAGGAATATGCTCTGAATCTTTCGATACACCGATGCCGCGTGAATGATAGTCCTTATATAGTTTATCTAGCATCGTGTCGTAGTATTCCCAGAACTTATCCTGGGCGGCGGCGCAGTAGGCACCTTCGCCGGCTGGGCGACTATTATTTGAATGACCGTATGTATAGTTGATATCAGTAATACGAATTTCAAAGAAGACGTTATTATCTTCGAGGTAGGTCTTCTGAAATTCCTCTGCGTTGGCGCGCAGGGCGTTCGAGAATTTGTCGCAGTAAGGGCAGAAGATGTCAGTATACATAATAAAGTGATGTTTAGCATTCTCCTTGTCGCCCTTAGTCATCGCCATTTCCCATGGCGTGTAGTCTACTGGCTTAGTCGCGTTAAAGATTAATAGTGCGGCTAAAAAGCCAATTGCTACGCATACGGCAATAATCCTAATGGCTTTTTGCATCTTTCTCCTCCTTTTTTGGTTTAGTAGCTTTTTCTGAGCTAATTGTTACGAAATTAATATATCCGAGTCGGATCACGGTAAAGAATAAAAGCAGAAAAGCTAATATGGTAAAGATTCCAGAGATTGTCTCGGCCATCGCCATCGCGCCTGCGCCGGCCAGGGTGGTGAGAATCGGCGTCAATAAGCCAACACCGCAGCTCGGACATCCTAACGCAATGAAGCCAAAAATCGCACCGATACCACCAGTGCTAGCGCCATCGAGCACGCTGTCTTTTTGGCGATGTCGCCAAGCAAAGATTAGCAAGATAATCACTAGGGCTTGCAGAGTTGACATCAATAAGATGGAGAGGCCATACCAAGTAGCTAAGCTAGTAAAAACGCTAATACAAACTCGCCCGAGTACTACAAATTTGCGCTCAAGCGGTAGACCAGAACAGATTAGTTGCCAGTTGCCATCACCGTCTTTAAAGAAGTTCAGGACAAACAAAAAGATTAGTAACGTAACGAAGAAACATGCCAAATACTTCGGTCTGCTTAATAACTCATGAATTGTGACAAGTGCGTATCTGGTACGATCGTATAAATATTCGCCAATATCTCGAAAGCGTTTCGAAAGCGGCTTTTTTACTTTTCGCTTTCCCATAAGCCATGAATGTTACAGAATGCATAAGCGCGAAGTTTGCCAGAAGCGTTCATCTTTGAGAAACGAACGACAGGTTCGGTAGTTAAACCAAGCTTTTGAACTTCAATGCGTTCACCATCAGTAAGAACTACCCACTCGATGCGGTGCTGAGAGCTCATTGGGTGGAGCTGTAAGCCTACACGCACCTCGGTGTAGTTCTCGTGAAGCTCGATAATTGGTAAATGCGATTCGCTACCTTCATGTGAGTGACGGGTGTGATCGAGCTGTTGCATATCGGTGCCACAGCAGGATGGAGTCACGCTTGGATCAATCATTACTAAAAATAAGTTGCCACAGGAATTGCAACGATAGAATTTAAGACCTTCTTGTCCCATAAACCTCCTTAATGAGTCCATTCTAGCATATCAGGGGTTAAAAATGTAGACATAAACGATATAATTATTTCACAATGAAAAATTGAAAAGTCAATGAATTTTGCGCTCCCACCTCTGTTAATTTTGAAAATATCAAAAAATAAAAAATAAAAAAGTCAATGTTGACACTAAAAATGCTTGCGTTAAAATATAAATAGAGTTCGGACGAAGTTGAGAGATCGCCCGAGCGATCTGAATCGATGTTTGCAGAGTGTGACTTTTAAAAATACCACTGGGAGGTGGTATTTTCTTTTACTTGGTATAATAGATATATGAACAATGTAGATTATAGCCAGCTTAAAATCCCGACCCATGTAGGCATTATTGTCGACGGAAATGGTCGCTGGGCCAAAGAGCGTGGCTTGCCACGCATTAAGGGACACGATGCTGGTTTCGAGAACCTTAAACAGCTTTCGTTATATATCTTGAAGCGTGGCGTAAAAGTTCTCAGCTTATATGTCTTTTCGACGGAGAACTTCAAACGAGCCGAAGAAGAGGTTGGCCACTTAATGGGGCTTTTTGTGCGTTTGTACAAAAAGAATCTTAGCCTCTTTATGGATAATAATATAAAGGTGGTTTTTTCTGGGCGCGATGAGCCGTTGCCGAAAAGCGTTATTGAAGCGCGTGATGAATTAGTCGAAGCTACAAAAAATAACACTGGTGGCATTGTGAACTTTTGTATGAATTATGGAGGCCGCGCCGAAATCATGGACGCCGTCAGAAAGATTGCCCATTCTGGCGTAGATGTCGACACTATGACTGACGAGGATTTTCGCCATTACTTGTACCAAGATTTACCGGATATAGATTTAATGATTCGTACGAGTGGCGAATTGCGTCTTAGTAACTTCTTGCTCTGGCAGAACTCCTATGCGGAATTTTATTTCCCAAAGACGAAATTTCCAGATTTCCACGAAGCGGACTTTGATCAAGCCATTATAGAGTACACTTCGCGCGACCGTCGATTTGGCGGTATTAAGAACAGCTAATGATGCTAAAATAAGCATAAGGCTTATGCGCGCGAGAATATTAGAGATCAACGAATATACTGTCATTTTAAAAGACGAGAAAAAGCGCTTTTATACTATCGATAAGAAGCGTCTGGATTTTGATTACGTTCTAGGCGATACGATTAATATCGACCGCGAAGGTGGAAAGTTAAAATTTCGAGTTTACGGCGGCAATGATCCATTGACCGGCGAAGGCTATGAAACACATGAGGCAGTTCGACAAGTTGCCGAAATCGAACGCAAGAAGCACAAAAGCGATAGAGAGCGCCTTGGCGGTTGGTTTTTAGCCTTCACGATTATGATAGCAGCCAGTATCATATACCACGTCATTAGGATACCAATCGCTCAATCCGGTTTAAGTACTGAAATGTGCATGGATTTTAACGCGAACTTCAATAATGCCTGCGCGGATGTTGATTTTGCAATGAAAATCGAATACGTAGTACCGCTTTTCTTAACCTTGTTTGACATTTTCTTGCTATCGCGCATAATTATGCGTCGTCATATCGTTAAAATTCTCGCTATAATTCGATGCATTGCTTGGCCAGTTCATTTCATATTGAGATGGAACGTCTATAGTTTTATTAATATTATTCACCATCTACCAGATGATTATTACACTGACATTCAGTTGAACTCGATTTTTTCCATCGTCAGTCTGAGTGCTCTGGCGGTAGCTTGGATTCTGTATTTTCGTCGCTCAGAACGAGTTAAATATACGCTTACGAAGTGATGATGTTCTATAATAAAGACATCAGAGGAGGAGATTTATGAGTATTCAGTCGGGTCGCAATGAGGCGACCAAGCTAATGCTAGCCCGCGTCGTTGTTGGTATTGTCTTTGTGGTGATAATTTGTGCTCTGGGCTTAGTTCACTATTATTCAACGAGAGTTTCTTTGGCGGATTCGTATCGTAAATTTGCTAATTTTCTTATCGATGGTAGTACTGACAGTTCAAAGATGGCCGAAAAGCCGGAAGAATACCGCCTAGTGCAGATTGCTAGAAGCAAGCCAGAAGATATCGAGGCGTTCTTTAAAGAAGCACAACAGTATCGCGGAAAATATACTGAAGCTATAAAGCGCAAGGGCATCGATACTGATGCATCGGTCGATGTTGCGTCATTTACTAAGAAGGCTGAGGAATACATCGCCACTGGCGAGTATCAAAAAGAGGGTACGGATAATAGCGAACGGGGAATGATCATTCAACAAAACGCCTACTATTCATTATTGGAACGCTACTATCAAACGATCCGACCAAATGCGAACTCGATTTATCAGAATTATTTAAGTGTCGATAAATCGCGCCAACCGCAAGATTATGCTGAGCATTTTAGGAATATTGCGAACGATCCGACGCTCCTATACGATACGCAGTTTTACTACTATCTGCAGCGCATTGCTCTAAAAGGCGACTTAACTGTTGAGTTAGCGGCAACAATGATAGAAGTAGTGCAGTTGGAAATTCAAAAAGCAAATTACTTCATTGACCACGGTTGCGCCAATAACACGGAAGTGAAGTATGATTGCGGCGATGTCGATAGCGCCGAAGCGACCAGGTATGATGAGCTTATTGAGGCTAAAAGTACTAAGGCCTACGAAATTGCCCTAGATATCGCTCGTAAAACAGCTGAAGATAGCTATAAGATTGCTGAATTTGAAATTATCACCAACAAATAAAAAAGACCCATAATAGGGTCAATTTCGAGGTTGGTGCCCGAGATGAGACTCGAACTCATAATCCGGTAAAGGAAGCAGATTTTAA
>CAMZHH010000019.1 GCA_947306745.1 uncultured Candidatus Saccharibacteria bacterium | reverse complement strand
TACAAAGAAACCGATTGTTGCGGACAATATTGAAAGTGTTAATAACCCACGCGCTAGAAGCGCAAAGCTGAGGGTAGCCGAGAAGATTTAATCTTGATGGCGCCGGTGGCTGAGCATGGAAGGCGCTATCGTAAAAAATAAAAAACAAAAAAGGAGCCAACCAAAATGGCAAAAATCATCGTAACCAATCGCAGCCGCGCACAACAAGTTAAAGTTAACTTCCGCTAATCAAGATTTTCTGCGAGAATATTTTGACGCAAAGAGACTTATCTAATACATGCCCCTTTTGACCGGGGGTACCATTAGGTGAAGTTTTTGCGGAGTGTGTGAAAAAACATTTTGACCTTCTTTGGCGGAGTTAGGCGTTTTATCTCTTGTCGCCTAACTACCGTCAGAGCCTTGAGTAATGTATATTTATCGATCGGGCAGTGTGGAGCCCGTGGAGATTTTGCGAGTAAAAATAAAAACGGAATCAAAAAGAAGGAATGGCAGCAACCTATTATTCAACACGACGTCCTGCTGGGCAGTCGAGTTCAGCTACATGGGCGCGTAATCATAATGCAGTGCGTCACCGTTCAGAGTTTCAGCTGGGGCCAGTTTTCTACATAACTTTCATGGCGATTTTTGTGTCGATTGCTGGCTTGATTTACCTAACGCAGAGCTCGAAAGTGACGAGCTATGATCTTGCGATCGCCTCAGTTAATTCAGAAATTACAGATTTGGAAGCGCAGCGTGATGCGCTAGCCGTAGAAAATGCGAAAATTACCGCTGCCGCTGCAGATGAAGAGCGCAACGAAGTGGCCAGTACAATGGTCGCGGCGCAAAGCAGTGGATTTGTCAGTGAATAGATTAGTTTTTGGTATAATATTCTTATGCTAAAGTCGTTTTTGAACCGCTTGAATAGCCGGAAGGGCAGGTTTTTCTTGCTTTCGCTTATACCGGTGGGGATTTTTCTGATCTTTTTTGCGCGTTTAGTGTTTATTCAAGTAATCAATCATGACGCATATGTGAAAGAAGCAACGAAGTTGCGCGTTAAATCGCGTACTCTATACGCAAAGCGCGGACAGATTTATTTTAAGAGCGGAGCAACGGGCGTAGTACCAGCAGTTTTGAATGAACGAACTTGGTTGATTTTTGTGGACCCAAGCTATGTGGCAGATAAAAACAAGGTCCAGGTTGAACTGGATAAGATTTTGGGCAATCAGATGATTACGTCTTGGGATAATGTCTGGAAAGATATGAGCCTTGGCTACGTACCAGTGGCGAAAGATGTGAATTACGAGACTGTCACGAAAGTTAAGGAAGCGAATCTGCAAGGTGTTGGCCAGCAAGAGACGTCGAAGCGTATCTATCCGCAGAATACAATGGCGGCGCAGGTGCTAGGCTTCGTAAATGGCGAAGGCGTCGGCTCCGGTATTGAAGGTGCATTAAACGATCGTTTGTCAGGTAAGGATGGCTTACTGAAGACTGTGACTGATGTGAACTCAATTCCGCTTTCAATTGGCGACGAAAACATCGAAAGGAAGGCGCAAGATGGCGAAGATATCGTTTTGACGATTGACGAGAATGTGCAGCGAAAAGCGGAAACTTTGCTGAAAAATAGTGTCGATGGTAGTAATGGTGCCGTACGTAACGCGAGCGTAGTTGTGCTTAATCCGAACGATGGTCAAGTATACGCGATGGCGAATTACCCAACTTATAATCCAGAAGAGTATTACAAGGTGACGGATGCGAGCGTATTTACGAATCGCGTAACAGAACTAGCCTACGAGCCGGCATCGGTCTGCAAGCCATTTACTTATGCGGCGGCGATTAATGAGGGGAAGATTGACTTAAATAGTACTTATTACAATGCTGGATATACAAAAGTTGACAATCGTACGATAAGAAATGCGCGCGGTACGGAAGGGCAGGTTGGTACGCGTAATTTCTGGCAAGCCTTGGATCACTCGTTGAATACTGGTAGTATTGAGGTTTTGCGCAAGATTGGTGGCGGTACGATTAACAAGACGGCGCGTACGACTTTATATAACTACCTTTATGATCGTTTTGGTTTAGGGCATAAGACTGGTATTGAGCTATATGAAGAACACGGCACGATTATTAGTCCAGACGATCCGTCCGGCGAAGGTAACGCGGTGCGCTACGCGAACATGACTTTCGGTCAGGGTATGAACTTAACGATGATTCAGGTAGCATCTGGTTTCGCCTCGCTCATAAATGGTGGTCATTATTATCAGCCGACGATTATTGCTGGTACGATGAAGGACGGTGAGTTTATTGAAGCGGAGAAGAAGCTGGCGGTACGTAATACGATTACGGAGGACAGTAGTGCGATTATGCGCCAGATGCTGCAGTCGGTACGTAAAGCAAATAAGGGCGAATTATATGACAAGCCGGGTTATAATATAGGTGCTAAGACTGGTACGGCAGAAACTTACGATGAACAGGGGCGCTACACTTCGGATCGTACGATGGTTGGTACGATTGGCTATGGCGGTTCGAAGAAAGAAGGCGAGCTGCCGCAATATGTGATATTGGTCCGCGTAGATGGTAATGCTCAGTTGTGGGGTGCCTCGAATGCAATGCCGATATTTAACGAGTTGAGCAACTTTATGTTGGATTATTTAAGAATTGAGCCAGTAATATAGAAAGGAAAACATGTTACTAAACGATATAAATTCGAACATGGGCTACGAGCTAATCATCTCACTTGGCGCGTTTTTGCTTTCGATGTTTTTGACACCGATTTATACGAATTTTGCATACAAGCATAAGTTGTGGAAGCGCCAGAAGAGCGTGGCGGTGACTGGCGAAGAGCTGACTGTTATGAACAAGCTCCATAAAGAAAAGATTAAGCGCCATTTTCCGACTATGGCTGGCATTATTATGCTCGTGACGGTGCCGACTGTATTGCTTGCGACGAACTGTTTGAATCGTGGTCAGACTTGGTTGCCAATCGTAGCATTCGTCGGTGGTGGTGTGATCGGTTTTATTGATGATATCTTGAACTTGTTTGGCAAGAATGCCGTGGCTGGTTTGCGTGCGCCGGTGAAGTTCGCAATGATTACAGCAGTGGGGGTGGCCTTGGGCTGGTTCTTCGCCGTTAAACTTGGTTGGACCTCAGTAATGATTCCGTATGTGGGCTCGCTAGAAATTGGCGTATTGGGCATGATTATTATCTTTGCCTTTGCGGTGGTTGCAACGGGCAATGCGGTAAATATTTCCGATGGCATGGATGGCTTGGCGGGCGGCTTAGCGATGTTAGCCTACGGTTCGTATGGCATTATCGCGCTGTTGCAGGAGCAATGGTATTTGGCTGGGTTCTGTTTTATTGTGATTGGCGCCTTGCTTTCCTATATCTGGTTCAATGTCTATCCAGCGCGTTTTATGATGGGCGATACGGGTTCATTCGCGCTTGGTGCTGGTCTTGGTGTGGTAGCGATGATGACGAATTCATTCTTATTGCTCCCAGTGATTGGTGGTTTATTTGTGATTGAGGCGGGTTCGTCGTTGATTCAGATTGTGTCGAAGAAATTATTCCATCGTAAGATTTTCATCTCGGCACCATTACATCATCATCTTCAAGCGAAAGGCTGGGAAGAGAGTAAAGTCGTAATGCGGTTCTGGATTATTGGTGGCATTTTGGCAATGCTCGGTGTCTTCTTGGCAATGGGTGGGGGTATCGTCGGCTAATGAGAAGACATCGTGCAGATTTGGTGATTTTGATTCTGACGGTCATTTTGATGGCGGTGGGATTGGTAGTTATTTTTGCGATTGGTCCTCGTGTGGCGCAGTTTGAAAATTCGCAGAATGGCTCTGGTTTTGGTGATTTCTATTTCTTCGGTCATCACGTTGCGGTTGTATTTGCTTCGGTAGTGGCGCTGATTGTTGGCTGGACTTTGAAACATGAAATGGTAGCAAAGTTTGCAAAGAAGATGGTGATTGCAAGTATAGTTTTATGCGTGCTGGTTTGGATTCTTGGCAAAGCTGGTGCTACGGGAATTGTGACTTGCGATGAAGGGGCTTGTCGCGCCTTTCGTATTCCGGGGTTGGGGGTAGGTTTTCAGCCGGCCGAGCTCTTTAAGGTGGCGGTGTTATTCTATGTGCCATGGCTGATTCGCGACCGCAAAGAGCGTAAAGTGTTGGACAAGAGTGATTTTATTGTACCGATTTCGCTTTTGATGTTTAGCATCGCATTCTTTGTGGGTATTTTACTAAAGGATTTCGGTAGTACAGTAGTGATGATTTTTATGATCTTCACTATGATGTTGGTGGGTGGCGTGAGCTTTAAGACGATTGGTTGGCTGCTTCTCGGGATGGTGGCGGCATTCTTTGTTTTAGTGGTTACGCAACGACACCGCGTGGAGCGTATTATGGGCTTTGCGCAAGATGGTGAAGAGGGGTGGCATTTGGAGAACTCTTTGATTGGTATGGGCACGGGTGGACTTTTCGGCGTAGGGTTAGGGAATTCGATTCAGTCGACTGGATATTTGCCAGAAGCACTGAGTGATTCGATCTTTTCAATCATCGGTGAAAGCTGGGGATTGTTCGGTGCGTCGATTGTGCTGATTATCTTGGTGGCCTTGATGGTGCGAATTTTGAGCGTTAGTAAGAAGATAGCCGATAAAGAGCAGTGTCTGTTAGTGGTAGGTGTTTTTGCATGGATAGCGGCTCATGTTATAATTAACCTAGGAGGGATGACAGGTCTTACGCCGATGAAGGGTATTACTTTGCCATTCTTAAGCTACGGCGGTACGAGCATGATGTTTATTTCATATGCGGTAGGCGTCGTACTGCAAATTTCCGGATGGACTAAACGGGAAACAATAGAAGAAGATGAAGATACTAGTAGTAGGCGGGGGCAGCGGGGGACACGTTACTCCAGTTCTCGCCGTCGCGCGTGAGATTTTGAAGATTCGCCCACGTGCCAAAATCGAATTTTGGACTGACAAAAAGTATTACAAGAACGCACGCAAATTAATGGTCGAAAACGGCATGGATTTGCGCGTGCGCAAGATTGCAGCGGGGAAGTTGCGTCGCTATACGAATTTTACTTTCGTCACTTATTTACGTAATTTTGATGTCGTACTCAAAAACATAGCGGATTTCTTTAAGATTATCGGCGGTTTTATTCAATCTTTCTTCCGTTTAGTCTTTAATCGTCCAGATGTGATCTTTTTGAAGGGTGGCTATGTGTGTTTACCGGTAGGTATGGTGGCACGCTTTTTGCGTATCCCATATGTGATTCATGATTCTGATGCCGTGCCAGGCTTAACGAATCGCTTATTGTCGAAGAAAGCGGCGAAAATCGCAACTGGTATGCCGTTGGAATATTATTCCTATCCGGAAGGTAAGGCTGAGTGGACGGGGATTCCAATTAACGAGGAGTTTGTGCCGGCTACGGCTTCAAAGCAAAAGATCGCCAAACGTGAACTCGGTTTTGATGCCGATAAGCCATTAGTCGTGTTGACGGGCGGTTCGCTCGGCGCCGAGCATATTAACGTAGCCTTGCGCGCAATTCTGCCGAAGTTATTAAAATCCGCAAGCGTTTTATTAGTAGCTGGACGTGAACGCTATCCGGAAATGATGGATTTGAAGGAATACGAAAAGTGGGAGGATGGCGAGTTAAAATCAAACTTCCGCATGTTGGAATTCTCGAGTGAAATGTATAAGCTCTTTACGGCGGCCGACATTGTAGTAAGTCGCGCTGGCGCATCAACGATGACAGAATTGTCGGCGATGGCAAAAGCGGTCATTATGGTACCAAACTATAAACTACCGGGCTATCATCAAGTAAAGAATGCCGAGGTCTACGAAAAGGCAAAAGCGGCAGTGATTGTCGAAGATTTAAAGATGAGCGAAGATCCGGAATTGCTCTACAAGGCGATTAAGAAATTGTTGAATGATCCGGAGAAGTGTGCAGAACTATCAAAGAACCTCAAGAAGTTTTCGAAAGATAATGCTGCCGAGAATTTGGCAAACACTGTGATCTCAGTTGCAAAGGATAAATAAAGGGCAGGGGATTGACAAAGGTCAGTCCCTTATGCTATTTTAATAGTACTGGTCACGTCGTCTAGTGGTTAGGACTCCAGGTTTTCATCCTGGCAATCGTGGGTTCGATTCCCACCGTGATCACCAAATTGAATCCCTTCTATGAATCTCTCGCATAAGCGGGAGATTCTTTTTTGTGTTTATGCTTACCTCATGTAATGGTATAATTTTAGATATGAGCAAACTATTCAAACGTACTAAAATCCTAGCGACGGTTGGTCCGTCGGTCTTTGGGGAAGAAAAACTCAAAGAAATGGTGTACGCAGGCGTAAATGGCTTCCGTCTGAATTTCAGTCACGGTACCTACGACGAGCGTGACGAGCAAATCCGAATTATCCGTAAATACGCAGCCGAGCGCGGTAAATCCGTTGCGATCGTGCAAGATTTGCAGGGGCCGAAGATTCGCTTAGGCGATATCAAAGACAATCATATGGACGTCAAAACTGGCGACGAATTGATTTTGGATTATGCGTGCAAAGAACATGATGGTGGCAACGTGTTGCCGGTTCAGTACAACTTGGCCGAGAAAGTAAAAGTTGGCGAGCCAGTATTGCTGTTTGATGGCAAGGTAGAAGGCGTTACGACCGAAATTGTATCCTCAACTGCGATTAAAATCAAGGTCAAGAATGACGGCTTTATTATGAGTCGTAAGGGTATTAACTTGCCAGATACCGACATGGGCGGCGATATTATTACCGAAAAAGATTTAGCTGATATTGAGTTTGGCGCAAGTCGCGATTTCGATTATGTTGCGATGAGCTTCATTCAGAGCGCGGATGATATTGATAAACTTCGCCAGATTATGGTTTCTCACGGTTCAACCGCGCAGATTATTGCCAAGATTGAGACCAAGAAAGCCGTGATGGATGACGAGACGATGGAAGCTATCGTGAAGGCGACCGATGGTATCATGGTAGCCCGTGGTGACCTCGCTTACGAAGCTGGTGCAGAAATCGTGCCAATCGTACAACGTAAGTTGATTGCACTTTGCCGTCAATATTCGAAGTTGGTAATTGTGGCAACTCAGATGATGAGTAGCATGGTTGATAATCCACGCCCAACGCGTGCGGAAGTTTCCGATGTTGCAACAGCAGTATTACTTGGTGCTGATGTTGTGATGTTATCCGATGAGACTGCAAATGGTAAGTATCCAATCGAAACGGTTAAAGAGATGAAGAAAGTGATTCTCTATACGCAGGAGCATTCTCGCATCTTACCACTCGATAAGGAAACGACCGGCAATTATAAGAACTATGATGCGATTTCGCGCGCGGTAGTGAGTCTTGCCGAGCAGATTAATGCTGATTTGATTGTGGCCGCTACGAAGTCTGGCGCAACTGCTGAAGCAATCGCTTCGCAGCGTCCAAACATTCCAATGATATCCGTTACGAGTAATCCGCGTGTGGCTGGCCAATTGGCCTTGGCTTACGCCAACTCGGCTTTCGTGCGCCCATACGACGAGAATTACTTTATTGACGAAGTACAAGATTTGAAAGCAAGTGGCTACTTGAAAGTGCCAGAAGGTAAGGAATATCTCACGGCTGTCGTTGTTTCCGGTTTGCGCGATGAGGAAGGTGGCACGAATCAGATTCAGATTCGTCGCATCTAGGTGTAGGTCTTAAAAGGGAAGGCATAGGAGGTAAAATGGACTTCAGAAAGAAAACCGTTCGCGATGTAGAAGTCGCAGGGAAGACGGTATTGGTGCGTGTCGATTACAACGTGCCAATGAAAGATGGGGAAGTCGTAGAAGATATGCGCATTCGTGGCAGTCTTCCAACGATCAAATATTTGTTAGAGCGGGGCGCAAAGAAAATCATTTTAATTTCGCACCTTGGTCGTCCGGAAGGGGAAGTGAAGCCGGAATTTTCGCTCGGTCCAGTGGCGGGGCAGTTGTCTGCCCTGTTGCCAGAGCAGCAGGTAGATTTCATTGATGCTACGACTGGTCCAAAGGTGTTTGACGCCGTTCAGCGTATGAAAGACGGTGCGATTTTGATGCTCGAGAACTTACGTTTCTCGCCAGCTGAGGAAGAAAATTCCGAGGAATTCGCTAAAAGTATCGTGGCCGTTACGGGTGCGCAGTTGTTCGTGCAAGATGGTTTCGCGGTAATTCATCGCGCTCACGCTTCTACGGATGCTATAGCACGCTTAATTCCAGCTGTGGCGGGTTTCCTTGTAGAAAAGGAAGTTTCGAGCCTTGAAGGCGCTATGAAAGCCCCAGAACGCCCATTGTTGGTGATTATTGGCGGTGCGAAAGTTGCCGATAAGCAGCCGATGATTGATAAGTTTTTGCCACTTGCGGATAAAATTGCAGTTGGCGGTAAGATTGCGGCTGATGGCTACACGGCGACCGATGAAAAAGTCTATGTGGCACATGATTTCGCTACCGATGAAAACGGTGCCAAATTGGATATCGGCGAAGAAAGTACTCGCGATATCGTAAATATGATCAATGAAGCTAAGACGGTTGTCTGGAACGGTACGCTCGGCATGGTCGAGGATGAACGCTTTGCGAAGAGCTCGTTGGCGGTTGCTGAAGCGCTTGGACATAGCGCAGCAACTACGATTGTTGGTGGTGGCGATACGGCTGGCTACGTTGAAAAAGTTTTGAAGAATGAACCAGGTTTGAGCTTTACGCTAGTATCAACTGGTGGCGGCGCTAGTCTTGAGTTGTTGTCTGGTAAAGAGTTGCCTGGTTTAGAGGTATTGCAGGATCGTTAAGATGGGCTTGTTCGGCAAGAAAAATGACGAGCCGGAACTAATTGAGGAACTTCCGCCACGTCGTCGCAAGACTCAGGATGAAACATTCCGAGTTGGGCGTGCGTTGGCGGGAGACGCCTCAAAAAATCGTGAATTAAAGCAAGAACGTTTACGAGCCGCCAAACAACGTCAACGCAAGAACGTCGCTACGGTTGTAGGGGCTGTGGTTTTGATTGGTGTCGTGGTGGTCGTGGCGGTAAACTTTATTTCTGGTGTGATTGCCGAACGCGAACAAGCTTTAGCGCCAGCGCCAGCCAAAGAGCCTACGGTGGCGATTATGGATGAAAATGTGGGCGGTCACATTTCTGAGCGCGTAAAAGAATTCATTGTGCGCCTAGAAGATGATATGAAACATGAGGGATACGAGATTGATCATATCGTATTGCCATATCAGATGGCGCGCCAAATTGATGTTTATATTAAAGATCGTAAGGAATATTACAAATTGTCGGTAGATCGGAGCAGTGCAGTCCAAGCAGAAGACCTTGGACGGATGTTGCGATATATTGATAAGAACAAGATTTCCTGCACCTACGTGGATTTGCGCGTGGAGGGGAAGGCCTTCTATAAATAATTGGGCGAGTATAGCGTTCGCCCTATTTGTTCCCCAAGTGTTCGGTTTTTGTTCGGTCGATGTGGGGGCGATGCGGGAAGCGGGCGGAGCATAGCCGGGCGTCGAATGTTGTAAAAACGTTTTAAAGGGGTAGGGGAGGCGACGAGAAAATCAAAACGTGAAATTGTCAAGAAATGTGGAGTTTCACGGCGTGAAAAAACGGCCCAGAATGGGCCCGGTTATGTTATAATATGTGATTTTACAGAGGTCGTGGCTTATAAACGTCGTATTCAAAGTCAAATTCTGTGGCCGAGTTTGCGCTTCTGAGCGATCCCCCGGATGGATTTTTCGGAAGTGCTAGCTAGTGCGCCATATTGCGACATATAGACATTAACAGATAGAAAAATAAATTCAGACGCCAGAAGGGCTGTCTTTTAAAAGGGTTTTTATCTGTCAGTGGCTTTTGGGCCACGATTGTTTATATGTCCGGCTTTATGATACCGTATAGTCGTAAAATATACATTGTGCGACATTGAAAATATAGCCAAAAGTTGATTGTACACCCGTCTGGTTTTTGGCCGTTTTTGGGAGTCCTGGCGGTCTTTTGGCTTTTAAGCCCCCTACCGCGTCGTCTACGCGATTTTTGCTGCACGACTTAGTGTTTATGCTACTTTTAATTTCAATCGCGTTCCTGTGCGATTTTATGCGGTCGTTTGCGTGTGGATCTTATATGGAAATGTGCGTAAATATCAGTAACAGAGGTCAGATAGGCTAATAACAGGGGTGGAATAGGGGAATAACAGGGGTAGGGCGGTCAATTTCCGATTTTTCCGCTTCCCTAGTTCGGTTAATGTTCGGTTTTGCCTGGTGCGACGTGAAATAAAAGTAGTGCTAAAATTTCACGCAGAAAATGCTTAATGTCGTAAAACTATGGTAGTTTGAAGTTAAAATTGAACTATCTAAGCATAGAATAGTTTTTGCTCTTCTCTGTTGTTATCTGAAGAAAAAACGCCCTTGCAGCAATCGCAAGGGCGCGTGATTAGACTCTAATACGGAGTCCGCGGATGATGTCCTCCATCTCCTCGGTAGTTTCTTTGAGTTTGCCGATGATGTCGGTGCGGAAATTGACGTGAATGGAGGTCGGACCTCCATGAACCTGAATACCAGCACCGCAGCGCCATTCGGGGCCAGTTAAGAACTTGGCGTCAGGCAGATATTCGCGCAGTTTTTCGACGACCATTCGGGCATCGCGCGGAACGTTGCCGTGCGCAACAATAACCTCGCCGCACGGGTCAACAATGTGGCGCTGTGCGTAGATACCAAGAGCGTTGGCCCAGCTTTTAATACCGATCAGCTGCTTGGCGTGCGGATTGATATGTTCGAGCTTGCGGGTGTATTCGTTTACGTACTGTGCGGAACACATTAGCCGCAGATGGAACAGGTTAGCCATCATGGACTGCACGCTACTAACGCGGCCGGATAACTTGATATAATCCAGCTTAGCCCAGGTGAAGAAATGCCCCATGAAGCCCCGATTGGCGCCGACGTAGTCAGCAACCTTTTCGATCGAATCGATTTCGCCACGCTGAATGGCTTTATCGATTTCGATGAAGAGCAGGGCGAGGCCGGTAGACATGCAGTGCGAGTCGACGCAGAGAAGGCGTCTCCCCTGCTCCGTTGCGAAGTCGTCCAGTTCGCGGTAGCAGAGCGTGACGGTATTGAACGTACCGCTCATAGTGCCGGCCATCGTGATGTAGATGACATCTTTTCCCTCGCGCAGGTAGTGCTTTGTCAGAGACTCGACTGAGGACGGATTTTCCTCGTCTGGATCAAAGACGCTAGGCTGGCTAGTCATGGCGCGGCCGCCTTGCTTGATGTACTGTTCGACTTGCTCGAAATCGTCTGCGGTCAGATTGTGCAGCGTCAGTTGCTGGTTATCGACGGTAGTAACGTTAATCGGCGTATCGACGACGGTTACGTAGGGATGGGCCTTTACCCAACTGGCAGGCAAATCAGCCACCGAATCGGTCAAAATCTGAAAATCTCGCATATTTTCATCCTCCTTAAAGTGCAATACTATAGAGTATCCAGATGTTTTTATTATGTCATAGATGTGTATTTTTGTCAAAATGGAGCAATCGATTGTTTGGATAAGTGAGTAAAATATATTGACAAGGCATTTCGGTTATGCTATACGTGATAGTACATAGGTCAAAAATATAAAAAGGTCAAAATAAAATGAAGAGAGCAATGTTTGGCATCGGCGGTGTTGTCCGCTGGTGTTTTGGCGGCTTCGAGTGCATTTGCAGTTGATCTGCTTGATTATGCAAACAGTGTCGGGCAGGTAGACGAAGCCGATACAGTAAACTGGGTAATTGGTGCGACTAGTGACGGCGGTTACGTGGCCGGCGGTCAAACCGTACAGTGCTTTAAGCAAGCGAATATGGTTGAGACTTTTTCGTCTTACGGCGGACGCGGTGGCTCTGGCGATTATGCGGACGCTGTCAGCATGTCGGAATGTGTTGAATATTTCGAGGAATATCCAGACGCGGTCTGGTGGAATAAGGAAGAATCATTAGTAAGCCAGATTTGTGGCCATAGCGGTGGCTCAGTGGAAATGTTTGCTGCCGGTCGTGGTGCGGCCGAGGGATATTATTACTATAGTTGTGTCGACTATATTACAAAGATTAAACAGAACGGCGACAAGGAATGGCCAACTACGCTTGATACTGGCGAGATGCCAGTTGCCGTTGGTGAAACAAATGGCGACTATCGTTTAATTACCGAGAGAGGCGAAGTTTATACGGTAAATAAGAGTGATGGCGCCGATGGTATCGTTGGTAGTATAAGCAGCAATTATTCATACTTTGACGATGCGATTGTTAATAAAGATGGCACTACAATTGCTGATTCGCGTTGGGATGGCGGAGTGACGTTATATGCTGCGAATGGCTCAGTTGTGCGTCGCATGCGTGATCTGAATGTAAAGCCAGACGATGTGGGCGACCAAGTAGTACATTATATCGAGCCAGGAATGATAAAGGGGGCTGTGAAACCATTGGTAAAGAGTGCTGATGGCGGTATTCTGGCGGCACGTTACGTTGCTACTGTGAGTGAAATCGACGAAGAGGGCGAGCCTGAATACTCCGACGCAAGGTTAGAAATCGTTAAGCTGTCGAGCGATTTGCGTACTGCTACGCCAGTGGTGACTATTACCGCCGAAGATGCTGAGGAATCTGGTATTGATATAGTATTACCTATTTCCTCTGATTCGGACGGAAACATCATGGCATTTACGAGTATATATAATGAAGAAAGTGGTTCGAGTGAGACTTACGTTGTAAGCTATGATAAGACTGGCAAGCAACTCGCCGCAAAGAAGGTTCAGGATGTTCTCGGCATTACCGATGAACAGATGGAAGAAATGATGGACGATCCTGATGTCTACGCTAGCAAAGCTCCAAAAGTATTGAGTGAATTTACCGTCATGGATCCAATTAATAACAAGCTTCGTCGTTTATCGCCACAATTGACCGATGTTTATTCTTACGCTTTGGCTGAAGGTGAAACGATTAACGATGTAACTGCCTTAACGGATAGTTCTTTGGCTGGCGTTGGTGGCTCGACAAAGAGTACGACCAACTATGCGGTTACTGGTGCTATGAACGGTACTTATCTCCGCTTAGCTAAGATAAATAACAATAATACTGCAAATCCACAAACTAGCGATGATTTCAAGATGATTGCGGCTGGCGCTGCGGTAGTAGTCTTGGTCGCTGGTGGCCTGATTATGAAGGGTGGCAAGCGTCGCTAATTATTATTGACCAATGTCTTATAGACTTCCCCTGCTCTCGGGGAAGTCTTTTTTAGATGGTTGTGCGAGCAATACGGTGTAACATATTACCTACATAAAAATACTTCCCCGCTAGGAGGAAGTATTTTAATATGCTGTTTTAGGCGTTTGTTTGGCTCTGTGAGGCGTTTTTGTTGCGATTCCGATTACGGTTACGCTTTTTACGTTTCTTTTCGCTACGCGCGCTCTCAGGCACTTCCTTGACGGCGACTTCCGTACGACTGCTGCCGGTAATCATTGGCTTGTCAATTTCGTTTTCTTCGTCTTCGTCATCGTCGTCAGCCTCGTCTTCGACCTCTTCTGGTTCGATGTTGGGCACATATTGTTCGAGGTGAATATTTGGGCTCTCGTTGGATGTCTGAGACTCCTGAGCCTTCTGAGCCTGTTCAGCGACGATTTTGCCAAGGTTCTTTAGGCCGTTCCCGGAATTCTCTCCGCCTTCAGCGGCATTCGGTGAGATTTTTTGTTTACGGAAATCTTGCTGTGGAGTCGGTACGAAAGCGTAGCTAGGCTTCTCTTTTGGCGCGCTACCGCGTTCGCCAGCTTCGCGGCCACTATCGGAGAGGTTTTTCTTCCACTTCTCTGCCGCTTCAATGTTGGCGCGAATTTCATTCTCGACCTCCTCGCGCGTGCGAGCGTAAGTCATACGGGAATACTTAACAATGCGAGGCATTAAATCGTTCGGCGGTTTGGGAATGCTAAGAGTAGTCGCCGAGAAGGCTGGTGTCTTTTCGCCGTTGATAATCATCGAAATAACAAAGTGGCGGTTGTTAAGATTAAGCAAATCTTGTGCTTCGAAGACTGGTTCAAATTGCTTCGAAAGAATTGGCGCATCGTCGGCGGACACGCGGAAGCTAATGGTAGTACCGACGTTTCCGAATACGGCATCGCGGACAGATTCGGTCATCTGTGAAGTGTACTGGTTGGCTACGGTAAGGTTAAGGCCATATTTGCGCGCCTCGGATAGGATTACTGCAAAGGAATCAGTAGCGAAGTTCTGGAACTCGTCTACGTAAAGGTAGAATGGGCGACGATCGTCGACGTTGGCGATATCGGAACGGCTCATTGCGGCGAGCTGAACCTTGGTTACCAAGAAGGCGCCGAGGATTGCTGCGTTATCTTCACCGATGAGACCTTTCGAAAGGTTAACGACGAGAATCTTGCCCTCATCCATAATTTTACGAATATCAAAGCTGGACTTTGGCTGACCAATAATATTACGAATGATTGGGTTGGCTGTAAAAGCACCGACCTTGTTTAGAATTGGTGCGACGGATTCGGTGACCTGCTTCTCGCCCCAAGAGCCAAACTCTTGCTTCCAGAATTGCAAAACGGTGACGTCTTGACAGTATTCGAGAGTCTCTTTGCGGAATTCTTTATCTGTGAGCATGCGCGAAATATCGAGCATAGTCGCGTATGGGCGATCGAGCAAAGCTAGTAAAGTATAACGAAGAATGTGCTCCAAACGCGGGCCCCAAGAATCGCCGAACATACGCTTCAATACACCAATAACTTCTGAAGAAATATTTGGCTTGCGAGCTGGATCGTAAACTTCGAGCGGGTTGAATGCCATTGGGAATTGCGTATCGGCTGGATTGAAGTAAACAACATCCTTAATGCGAGATTCTGGAATAAACTTCAAGTTGTCGATTGCTAAATCGCCGTGTGGATCGATAATACAATAACCCTGGTTGTGATAAATGTCACTGAGCGCAAAGAGCGTCAAAAGACCAGACTTACCAGAACCGGTCTGACCAATAATATATACGTGACGAGAACGGTCGCGACGGAACATGCCGAATTGGTGTTTGATGCCGCGAAAGTCGGTAAGGCCGAAAGCGGAAATATTTTCATCGAAACTTGGATTACCAGTGAGCATTGGAAGCTTGGCTGGTGGTTCGGCGGTTTTGCTGGAGGCCCAGACGATGTTTGGCGTTTCGACGTTCGTGTGCGGTAAGTGGTAAACCGATGCGAGCTCGGAAATGTTAAGAATGAAACCTTCGTCGGTAAATTGGCGTGATTTGTAAGCATCAAGCGCATTGCGGTCGAAACTGGCGCCGGTCATCTTGAAACCATTTAGGTTTGTGGAGTTGAACTGCTTGAAGGTACCGACGAGAGCTTGCATGTTGAGCTTAGCGTTCATCTCGTCTTGGCCTACATAAGCAAGGCGAATTTTAACTTGATAGCCAAGTTTTGTAGCTTTTTCTTCGGCTTTCGATACGCGCGTCTTGTCGCGATCGGATAGTTCAACCTTTGCTGGCTGAGCAGTGCCGCCCTCTGGTGGTCGCCATAAGGCAGCCAATACTTCGACGAGCCATTGCCAATCAATGTGGAAGAAGTCAAAAGTCTTACCAGCTTTAACGTTTTTAATCCATTGATCGGTCCTTTTGTGCCAATCATCGGAAACTGGACGACACAGAATTTGCATCCATAGTTCTTCACCGCCGTTTGGATTGAGTTTAGCGAGTGTGCCAGTAATACCGGCGAGTGGGTCAACTTCAAAGGATTCGAAGGTTTTAATCGGCAGAGCTTCATTATCGATTAAGGTAATTTCGGAAGAATAAGTGACTGGATATTTATCACGGCGATCGACGTAATCTTCTTTCATGCGATAAATCTGCACGCTTGGGTACTGTGAGTAGATCTGTCCTTCTACAAATGACTGCAGAACCTTTGGTACCCATACGAAGAAACGAATTTGGTTACCAGTTGAAGCGATTTCGAAGGAAAGATGCTCTTGTACGCCACCGGAACTCTTTAATTCGTTCGCGTCGCGCAAAATACCGTGCAAAGAAGCAAATAATTGCTCGGCGGCCAGCTCTTTTTTGTCGTTGTCTTTTGGGATTTCCATCATCAAAATAACACTCTCGACATTGAGAACTTGCAAACGGTTAATCTTACGATGATTACGAACGGTTAATACGATTAAGATTATTACGATTGGTATCCAAACGATAGGCATCGTAAAAAAGCGGAGAATTTCCATGGTGGATATTTTAACATAAATTCAATGGAATTTACAGTGAGCGCAATACGAAGTTAGTAATCGCAAAAGCAGATAGCGCCACGATGAGGCCTATTAAAGCATAGAAAATCGTATCTTTAGCGGTTTTAACCTTCTTTGGATTGCCGGCGGAGGTTGAATACATGATGCCGCCGATAATAATCATAATGACGGCGATAATGCCTACCCAAGTGTAAACTGTCGAGATAACGTTGCCGACAGTATTAAGCAAATCATTCTCGTTGCCGACGACAGTCATGCTACAGTATTTCTTTTCTAGATCAGACAAGTCACTTTCTTTGCAAGTTAAATCATCGCGAATCACTGAAGCGACAGATGGATTCAACTGCGTGTACTGTGGGCGGTTATTGAAGCCAGGCTTATCAGGCGGTCTTGGGGATGGTGCCGGCGTTGGGAAATCTTGTTTGCCCGGATTCGCCTCGTAACGATATATATAGCTCCATGGCGCATTGTAGTAATTAACTACTTTAACTCCGCCTCCGGCTATTTTTCCATTTTTGCCATCGCTCGCTTGGGCAATCGTGCACTCGCCGGTATAGATTGCCGATTCGGTTAGATTGGAATCAATTAGAATATCGCCTTCTTCTAGGTCGCTACAACGCGATGCGTCTACCTTATTTGAGATGTTCTGAAAATTTACATTGCTACTCAGTAATGGCTGCAGGTAGCCGGCGCCATTTTTCCACCCATTTCCCTTAATGAAATTATCGTCAAATACTCCGGCATTATGAAACGCCGCAGCAACGAAAGTTGCACCTCTGTAGTTTGGTCCCCATGCTTGAGAGATGTCGTCGCTGGTAGAATATTTGCTCTGCCCATTTGAGGCAGTGCTTCTTGCCCAATCGGAAACAGAATGGCGTATTTCGGTGGACTTGCCCCGGTTTTTACTAATTATTCTTGGCGCTTCATTCGGCATCTTTTAGCTCCTCCATTATTTCGTAGCTAGTGATGGCGGTTACGGTCGCGCAGAGGGTCTGATTATATTGAAGGTCACTATAAAATTGAACGGCTTGTTGTTCTAAATCACTGTCGACTTTTGGTTTCATAGAGCAGGCTATGCCCGGACAACCAGCATCGAGCTTGAGCGCGGTTTCGTAGAGGTCGTATTTGATGGACCAAGTATAAAAACCGATATAGCGGTCGGCGTATTCGGAGCCAATTTCATTTAGCTTATCAATATAATCTTTAACGACTGGGATTTCGTTTGTTTTAGCCCAGTCTTCATTCATGACGTTGAGATATTTTTTCGCGAAGGAACGGTTGTCGAGTTTTTCGGCATCGTAAACGCTTTTGACATTCGGCGCAGGATTATTGACATAGAAATCGAGGAACTTGATATTTTCAGACTGCTCCAAGATGTTGTATTTTAAATCGTCCTGCACGTCCTTCATGTTTAACGTATTGATAAATTCGGTATTTAACTGCATGGCATGTTCCAGATAGGACTTGGCATCTTTGGTAAAAATAGCGGTTTCGATGTAATAATTAGCGTCTGTTTTGTATTCTGGCAATTCCTTCTGCTCTTCTTTGCCGGTGATGAGGTAATTGAAAAACTTCAACGCGGCGCCGTTGCTTGTCGCGATTTCTTCTTCGGTTTTGGCAGTGGTGGCAAGTGAAGCAATGCCAATAATAATTGCGAGCACGACTACGATGCCGGCCGCAATAGGCAGGCGAAGGTCGCGTTTTTCCTTCGGTTTTGCCTGCTCGTTGAGCTGGTTAATAAAGTCTTGCTGGAAGTTGTCCATAGCTGAAAATAGTATAGCATAAGTTTTATTAATTAATTGTTGTGCTAGAATTAAAGCATGATAACACTTTTTGGTGCGCCAGGTAGTGGCAAAAGTGAACAAGGTAGATTACTTGGGGCGGTTCATGGTTGGCAGTGGCTATCATACCAGGATTTATTGCGCGCAATGCACGATCGTGATGTAAATTTCGCTCTTGATCATGGTATGTACATAGACGACAAGACGATGAATCGTATGATGCAAAATGCGCTTGCGCGTGCGAATTCAAATGCAATTTTAGACGGTTTTCCGACTGATCTGCGTCAAATTCGTTGGATGATTGATAATAAACACATTCATAAAATTAAAGGCGCAATTATCTTGCGCGTACCGCATGGTGAGTTGTGGCGTCGTTTGATGGAACGTAAGCGCGTGGATGATACGCGTGCAGCGATTGAACGTCGTAATGATTCCTATGATCGCGCAATTACGGGCATTCAGCGTGCATTGATGCAGGAAAATATTCCAGTGCGCGAAGTAAACGGTCTTGGCACGCCGAATGATGTACGTGAACGCATTGACGAAGTCTTGGGCGAGTGGGGCTTGATTAGCCGTAAGCAATTTAAGAAGATTTCCGAGTCCGCCGTGACGGCTGCGGCGCATAATACGACGCGTATTGGAAGTGACGCTAACTCTAAAGCGGTATCGTTTGTAGACATTCTAGAAGCACTAAGTGATTTGTCATGAGTGAGCTAAAAGACCCAAAGATTGTAGTGATTGGCGGTGGGACTGGTAGCTTCGTTGTTTTGCGTGGACTGAAAAAATATGCGCATAACATTACGGCGCTCGTGAGTATGGCGGACGATGGTGGCTCGACTGGCGTTTTGCGTGACGAGTTGGGTGTTTTGCCGCCAGGTGACGTGCGTCAATGTTTGGTAGCATTATCAAATGCGCCGCGTTTGCGCGAGCTGTTTAATTATCGGTTTGAAGACGGCGCAATGAGTGGCCATTCGTTTGGCAATCTATTTTTAACGGCGTTGGAGAAAAATACTGGTAGTTTTGCCGAGGCGGTTGATGAGGCATCGCGCATACTAGATATTGGCAATAATCGTGTTATTCCAATTACGCTCGACCAGGTAACTCTAGTAGTTGACGATGGTGAACGCGAAATTTGGCACGAGCGTGAGATTCGCGAAGCGACCTTTGCGCATGCGCGTCCAAAATTGCGTCTAGAACCAGAACCGACGGCAAATCCGGCCGCTCTGCGCGCGATTGCGGAGGCGGATTTAATTGTATTGGCGCCGGGTGGCTTGTATGAAAGTTTGGGTGCTTCCCTTTCGATTCGCGGTATCGGTGCAGCTTTGGCACAGTCGCGCGCAAAGAAGGTTTATATTTGCAATTTGATGAACCAAAATAAGCACACGCCAGGATTTTCGGTGATTGATTATGCAGACGAAGTAGAACGTTTGGCGGGGCGCGAGTTTTTGGATGAGGTAATTTATAATACGAATACGCCAAGCTCTGCCCTGCTCGATTGCTATGCCTTAGAAGATGAGCATCCGACTTTGTTGCCAGATAAAACCGCAGAGCGTCACTATGCTTTGCGCGGAACAGATTTATTGGCGCGTCAGGCTTGGGTGAATACTTCGCTAAACGATCCATTATCGGCACAACGTGCGCTAATTCGCCATAATAGTAAGCGTTTGGCGCAGTGCATCTTGGGTAGTTTCGAGAATAATGATGGTCCGGTGCGCGAAGTGAAATCGCTCTACGTGATTGATATGGACCGGACGCTGATTCAAACTAGCCGCATGTTTGACGCGTTATGCACGGCGGCAAATAATTTTCAGGATCACTTAGGTGACGAATTGGCGCGAGATTATCGCGACTATTTGACGGCGCGTGATACGAAATTTAATCAGCTCGATTTTGATAGCGAGAATGTTTATATCAAAATGCGTCTTGCGGGCAAAAATGCAACTTTTAGCCCAACGATTGCGTTAAATCGTATTCTTGGTAAACGTCATAGTACAGTCGAAGCAAAGGACGTATATGATGCTTTCGTAGACCAGTTATCGCAAAATATCTATCGGGAATATTTATTGCCAGGCGCGGAGGAATTCTTGCGCGAAATTAATCAGAATAGTGATGCCGAGGCAATGATTTTGACCTATGGTGAGCAAGCTTTTCAGGATGCAAAATATGCGGCTGTGGTAGAGCCACTGCTACGTAGTTTAGATATGAAACCGATTTATTGGTCGACACCGGATCGACGTAAAGCGAATTTCTTTAAAGATCATTTAACTTCAGATGGTGCGTATGAATTTTTGGGTATGTATGGCGTCGAAAATTTGCGGGCGCAGGAAACGATTTGTGTGGGTGACGAGCGTGATGATATTATCGAGTGTGAAAGTCTGCCGAATTATCGTGCATATTGTGTGAGGTCGAAAGTGGATTTTTCGGATCGTGCCTGGCCGACCGAGCAGGAATTGAAAGATAATCATTGTCAGTTATTCCGTAGCTTAGAGGAAGTGATTGCGGCGGAACAAAAAATCCAGTCGCGTTAACGACTGGATTTTGAATGATTTAAGCTAATTTGTAGCAATCTTTGCCAACCTTGGCGAAGAGTTCTTTATTTTGAAGGTTAAGTAGAACGGTGGTTTCCTTAACTTTGCGTTCTTTGAGCACTTGCTTAACGATTTCTTTACGGGAAAGACCTTCGTCGCCAGCATTAGCAAGAATTTTCTTGATAATGTCGCTAACGGTACCCTTTTGATAACCCCAAGCGTCGAGTGCGTAGATGCCGCGACCGATAAGGACGAAGCGTGGATCCTTGATAAGTTCGTTGTGGATGGCTTGAACTGTGACATCTTTGCGCTTGAAATCGCTGGAGCCGATGGCCTTGGCGATATCGTTGAAATGCATTGGTTCATGCTTTTCTTCGAGCACGACGTAAATCTTGTCACGAATGTTCTTTGGATTGACAGTTGGCCACTTGGTGAGACCCCATTGACCATTCAAAGTGCTAAGCTGCTTGCTAAGGCGAGCGATGGCTTCGATATGGCTTGGATGTTCATAATTGAGCTTTTCGTCGAGTTCTTCAATGCTGATTGGTTTCTTGTTGGCTTTGACGAGGCTAACGATTTCGTCGACCTTGACACGGATAGCTTTTTCATCGCCATATTCGGCAATAGAAATGGTGTTATAATACTTGTCGTTTTCGT
>CAMZHH010000018.1 GCA_947306745.1 uncultured Candidatus Saccharibacteria bacterium | reverse complement strand
GGAAGGTGCGGATGGATTACCTCCTTTCTAGAGAAGGAAAGAGACGTACGAAAGCTATTTTAGCTCGCGTATAGTCAGGTCGGTTGCAGTAGTAAATTTAAGCTTGATTTATTACATTTCCGCAAGGATGCAACAAAGCTATTCAGATACTACGATGTTTTAATTGCACAACTAAATTGTTAAGCAAAGAGTCGCCTCCAGGGGCGATTTTTTGTAGTCTATGATAGAATAGTTATATGGTACAGAAAAAGGCCACAGAGGCGAAAGAGAAACCAAAGAAGCTACGTTTTTGGGTGATCTTGCTCGCTGTGCTTGTATTGCTATTAATTATCGGCGGAATTGTGCGTCATACGATTGATAACGAGTTTCATTATGAAGGCTGGATCGACTGTATGCCACCACTCGATGTGCAACAGGCGGAGCTTTGCCGTAGGGCGGAGCAGGCCGGATACGACAAAATAGCATATTAAAAAATCCTCTCACAAAGCAGAGGATTTTTTAATGGCAAAAAAAAGACTCCGAATTCAGTTATGTCATGGCCTTGAGAGAATAAATAATGCCATGCTCGAATCGGAGTCTTTGATTATTGTTTGTTTTGTGTTTGTTTTTGAATGTAATTTTTGTTTTTGCAGGAAAGCTGCGGCATTTGTGGTTTGCGATTTACTACAAATGCTAATTTAACTATAAGCCTAATAAAAAATAATGTCAATAGATTTTGAATAAAAATGTTATACAAAATTAACAGGGGTGACGCGTGTAATTTTTACCACACTAAAGCAAAATGGCGGTTTTTGGGTACAATTGTGGGATTTTGCGCGAGGAGGTATTGCTTGGTAAAATGGAGGTATGGAGAAACAGATTTTTGGAGCCACGGACGGCATTCGTGCCAAAGTCGGTGAGGCTCCGCTTCGTCCAAATATGGTTCGTCATTTAGGCGAAGCAATTGCAAAACATTTCGCGGGAGGGAAAATATTAATTGGTCGCGATACGCGTGCAAGCGGTTCGTGGATGCGTGCGGAAGTTGTTGAAGGCATCCATGCAGCACATGGCGACGTAGAAGAGGCAGATATTTTGCCAACGCCAGCTTTGCAGGTGTTAACTGACGTGCGTGAAGATGTTAAGGCTGGTATCATGCTGACCGCATCTCATAATCCCGCTACAGATAATGGCTTAAAGGTCTTTAATGCGAACGGCGAGAAATTGAGCGACGAAGAAGAGCTCGAAATTGAGAAGATCTACTTCGAAGATGGCCCCGATGAGGATAAAGGCATGCTCGATTCGCCTCTGCGCTATGTAACAAATAGTGTAGCGGTTGAACAGTATGCTGAATTCGCTGAACGCGCCTTGGGTATCAATTATGATCTCGACAGTGCACATTTGGTGCTAGATGCTGCCTGCGGTGCGGGCCACGATTTTAGTCGTAAAGTATTTGATAAATTCCGCATTGAAGTGGAGCAGATTGATCCGGAACCAGATGGCCACAATATTAATGATGGCTATGGTGCGCTATATCCAGAAAAAATGGCTGAAAAAGCGAAAGAATTGGGCTATATTGGCGTAGCATTTGATGGCGATGCGGACCGTATTATCTTGGCTGATGAGACTGGTCGCATTTGGGATGGCGACCGTATTGTGATTTTGATTGCGGAATACCTGCAAGAGAAGAATATGTTGCCAAATAATCGGGTAGTTTTGACGGAATATAGCAACCTTGCTACTTTGCAGTATTTGACCTATGCCGGTATTGCGGTGGATAAGGTCGTAAATGGTGACCGTTTTGTAACACAGAAATGCCTTGAGCTTGGCGCTGGACTGGGCGGTGAGCTGTCTGGTCATATTATTCTGTTGCCGTGGCTGAATAGCTCTGATGCAACATTTATTACGTTGTTGGTACAAAAGATTGTGCGCGAGAAAGGCTGTCGCTTGGCGGATTTGTGGGCTAAGTACGACAATTTGCCGTCACGCCAGTGGGGCATAAATGTTGTAGAAAAAAAGCAAACAGGGGAGATTCCAGGCTTTGACGCGGCGGTGAAAGCGGCGGAAGAGCGATTTGGTGGTGATGGCAGAGTGTTTTGTCGCTATTCTGGCACCGAAAATAAACTACGCATCTTAGTCGAAGGTAAGGATGCGATATTGGTGGATGAAATTGGCGAAGAGCTCGCAGGAATTGTAAGGAAGGAGATTGGCGCATGATTGAAATTGGACCGATGACGGAATATGATCCAGAAATCGCAGAGGCGATGGGCAAATTGCGCCAGCAATTAAGTAGTCGCCACGACGGTTCGGCAATTCCGCGCGAAAAAATCGAAGAGCTAATCGAATCGCCATATCACGACATTTTGATGGCGTTTGATGATGACAAGATGGTTGGTATGGTAATTGTTTCGACTGTGATTGCTACCTTGGATCGCAATGTTTATATGGAAGATCTTGTAGTGGATAGCGAATGCCGCGGTAAGGGCGTAGGCGGTCAACTATTGGAGGCCGTAAAAGATTGGGGGCGCAAAAAAGGTTGTCGTCGTCTGGAGTTTACCTCATCGAATCGTGACGGTAAGGCCGGTGCGCGTGGATTCTATGAATCGCATGGCGCAAATGTGCGCGATACCGACTTTTATCGGGTAGAATTAAACGATTAAAAATAAGCCCTCCGAATGGAGGGCTTTTTGATGCTTTATAGAAGTGGCATAACGAAATATGGGAAGGCGTTCGGCATGATTAGATGGAAGATAAAATAGAGCAAGAGGGTGTGGAGGTTTGCCATGCAGATGAAGCCAAAAATGGCGATGATGATACCTACAAGCTTTACTTTGTCGTATTTTGATACACCGCCGAGGAACTCGTCGGCAATCTGACGGTAGAAAATTACTAACGCAGCACCGGCTGCGGCGATGGCTATACCACCAAGGAACCATCCGAAATCAAATGACCATTGCATAAGCACATTGTAGCATGATTTGAAGGCTTGTGTAAAATTGTAATGTCTGCTAGAATATAGAGAGCAGGGGATATAGCTCAGCTGGTTAGAGCGCGTCACTGATAATGACGAGGTCTGTGGTTCAAGTCCACATATCCCCACCATACATGGGGTATGGTATAGGCTTATGCCTAGCCTACTCCACCATAAGAGATCGTCCGAAAGGGCGGTTATTTGTTGATTGAAATAGTATAATGTAGAAAAAGGAGTGTGCTTATGGATAAAGATAAAATAATTGCAGCTATTAAAGAGAAGGTCGATTTGCCAGACGACATGATCGATAAAGCAAGTGGATTGCTGGAAGGGCAGAATTTTGTAGGGCATTCTAATAAGGACGACATCATTAAGATGTTAGTTGAAAAGCTAAAAATCGATGAAGGCGTCGCAAATAAAATCTATGAGGCAGTGGCTGGTGCATTGGCAAGTGGCGCAGTCGATAAGATTAAAGGCTTGTTTGGTAAATAATAGTCATTAGTAGCGAAAGGCCGCCAAGGGGCGGTCTTTTTTTAACGGTGCGCGGATTCTTCTAGATAAAAAAGCGTGAATTATTAAGCGAAAGTATAATTATTCACGATTTTTGACTTGAAAAATGCTAGTAATATGGCTTTATTCGTATCTGTTTTTAGTAGCAATGGTGCAAAAAACGTGATTTTTGGTATTTTTTGAAAAAATTCACGATTTTTATGTTATAGTGGATTCCATGAGCAAAGAGGAGTTGTGGAATCGGGTGCAGGGTTGCACCTATCTTACAAATGGACAAATGTACGATATGATCCCGTTAATAAAGAACAATTTTTGGGAGTGGGGAACATACCGCGGACGGATCGCGGGTGAGATTGCGAACAAATTAAATACGACGCAGAGTTTTGCAAATGACATTTATGACAAAATAAATTCAATATTGAATAGTGCAAAATCTAGCGGCGTCCGCGAGATTTATTATTGACGTAATAACAGGGGTGGAAATAAGCATGAGCGCATAAAACGCGCTTTAAGGCCTGTTGTAGCGTTTAGACAATAAAATATACCTCCGATCGCAATAAATCGGAGGTATTTTTGTGTAATTATTGAGGGTTCTCGCATATCCCTCAATGTCTAGCTACATTTTATACTGCTTATGATATAGTGTCAATGCTTGATTGTGGAAAAGCTTGATGTTATTCCACAGGTGTCTGTTCGGTTATTATAACATATTTTTAAACAAAAACGTATTGACAAAACGGAAGCATTATGCTAAAATAGCCATAAGCACCTGAGAAAGGCAACTCTTGTTGAGTGGTAGTTTCTCGTAAAAGGGTGGAAATAATAAGTTATATGGTGGGCAGAAATGGAGCTAGAAATGGCTGGAACTAAAGCTGGTGGTCAGAAAGCTGCCGCTACGAACAAGAACAAATATGGCAAAGACTTTTACGCCGAGATCGGTCGTAAAGGTGGTCGCAATGGTCACACCGGTGGCTTTGCTGCTAACCCAGAACTAGCAAAGATTGCTGGCGCAAAGGGTGGCCGTATTTCCAAGCGCGGTAAGGCTAAGAAGAACGCCTAATCTATTAGTTTAAAGAGACAAAGTCGACCTCGCCCGTCTTTACGGGGAGGTCGCTTTTTCTTCTCGGCAGCTTGCCTGCGAAATACTCTTTAAACTAACAGATTAGGCTAGTTGTTTTTGGTCGGAACATTCTAAAAGCTTATCTAATTAGGCTCGTTTCATTGTCGGCAGCTTGCCTGCGGAACATTCTAAAAGCTTATCTAATTAAGCTAGTAGTCCTCGGGGCGAAGGCGAGATGGCCATTTGGCGCCACAGAGCGCGCAGTGGTAAAGGCCAGCGGCATCCTGATAGCCAGCTAGATTGCAATTCTTACAAAGGGAAGTGACGTGGAGCCAGTCGCGGTAAGTGTCGAGATGATCCTGAGCGACGTCGTCGTCCCATTTAACCTGATATTTAGCGCAGAGGTCGTGGGCCTGTTCCCAAGCTTCTGATTCGATGCGAACTAGCTCAATGTCGCTAGTGTAGCTGTGGTGCTTGGTGAGATAATGACCGAGCTCGTGTAATAGTTCGAGCGGCGTAGTGTTAGGGGCATAAAAAAGTATATTTGGGGGCGTAAACTGAGCGCGCTCGCCAGATTTAATGACGAGGGCGGGATAATCGTTGTGAATTTTAGCGACGAGAGTCTTTAAGCTTGGCATAGCGGTAGCATCCGTAAATTACTGAGAAACTGCCGTACTTGGCCACCACAAGGCGCGGCATTTTAACCTTTGCTGGAAGCTTGGCACTGAGCTGCTTGCGCAACTGATTGCGATAAGTATTGAGCGCAAGGCCGAGCGGACCACCAAAGATGATACGGTCTGGTTTGATAGAGGTAGTCATCGGAACTAAGCCGAGTAGCATGCGTTTAGTGATATCTGTCCAATCTTCTGGATCGGTAATTTCGTCGACAAGTTTACCAAATTTGGCATTGATAGCACTTGCGGCGGCAAAATCTTCCCATTCTTTCTCTTCGCCCTGATACGTGTAGAGAACGTGGCCAGGTTCGAAATCGCTATAGCGCTTGGCGAGCTGACCGTCTTCGACTACGCCGCCACCAATACCAGTAGAGAAGGTGAAGTATAGCGAACGGCCTTTGCAGTGGTGTGCTTCGGCGAGCGCGGCAAGATTGGCGTCGTTCTCAACGTAAACCGTTAAGCCAAAATCCTCTTTAAGCTGCTTGGCGATGTCGAAATCGTGCCAGTCGAGATTGCCGAGCCAAGTGGCAACATTGCGCTTGACGATGCCAGGCATGGCAACGCCGCAGGCTTTAATATTAGAGATGCAGAAATTGACGCGAATCTGTTGGCGGAGGTTCTCATAGAACTGATGTTGATTCTGAATGGTGGCAAATTTGACCGAGTGGAGAATTTTACCCGTCGCGTCGACGAGGGCGATAATAGTCTTCGTACCTCCAATATCAATACACAGATACATGCATCCATTATAGCATCTGATAGCGACTTGCGGAAACAGAGATGGTATGATATAATTTTTACAACATTTTTAGGGAGTTATAAAATGGACGCAGATGCCAAATACAAACGTTGGGGCTGGGGCGCGATCGCTGGATTAATTGGCGTAATCTTGATTGCCGGTTTAGTAGTCGCTGTCACCATGTCTTCACCAAAACCAAACACCGAACTTGCTTCGAACGATACGGAATCTTCCGTAAGCGAAGAAATTGCCACCAGCAATAATGGTAATAATGGCAATACTGAACAGAAGAGCGAAGAAGAAAAGAAAGCTGAAGAGAAGAAGGCGGCTGAGGAAAAGAAAGCCGCTGAGGAAAAGGCCGCTCAAGAAAAGGCTGAAGCCGAAGCTAAAGCTGCTGAGGAAGCCAAAAAGAAGGAAGCCGCTAACAGCACCGATAAAACTGGTGGCGATAGCTCTGACAAGGTAGCGGTGAATAATGTCGACAAGATGCCAAAGACTGGCCCAGAAGACAATCTCTTAACCATCGTAGCCTTCGCCGTAATTGCAGGTTTAGTAGCCTACAATATCTCCCTTAAACGCCAAGCTTAGATATCTAGCTTAAGCTTTACTTTATCTATAAAACAGGTTAGAATAATGAGTAGCATGGAGCTACTCATTTTTTCTAGTGCTCGCACGAGGGAAGGTGAGTAGTTCCAGCGAAAGGAAAATATAATAAATGGCTACAAAAGCTAAAATTACAATGGACGAACTCCTCGCAGGTGAGGATATTAAGCCTATTGCACTTGGCGACACTATCGAAGGTACGGTAATGTCCGTCAAGAAACACGAGATTTTGATTGACCTCGGTGCTCGTGGTGTTGGTCTTGTACCACGTCGCGAAGTTGCCTTCGGTCGTCAACTCAAGGAAGGTGATGCAGTTTCGGCTAGCGTCATCGATACCGAAATGGAAGACGGCATGGTATTGCTATCTCTCCGCAAAGCCGTAAAAGAGAAAGGTTGGGATGAGATTTCCGCTAAGCTCGATGCTGGCGAAATTATCGAGGTTCAACCATACGATGCAAACCGTGGCGGCCTTTTGGTCGAATACGAAGGCATCCGTGGCTTCTTGCCAGTTTCTCAGCTTTCGGCTGAACATTACCCACGTGTTGGTGGCTCGGATAAGGATGAAATCCTCCAACGCCTCAACTCTTTGGTGGGTCAAACTATCCGCGTACGCATCCTCGATGCAGACCGCAAGACCAATAAGTTGATTCTTTCCGAGAAGGAAGCTATCAAAGATGGTCTCGCAGAGCGCTTTGCTAAGCTCGCTGTTGGCGATGTAGTAAAGGGTGTAGTCACCGGCGTAGTAGACTTCGGTATCTTCGTCAATGTTGACGGTATTGAAGGTCTCGTACATATTTCCGAGATTTCTTGGGAACGCGTAAACAGCCCAGCTGATTACGTTAAGGTTGGTGAAACCGTCGAAGCTAAGATTATCGCTATCGACAAGGATCGCCTCAGCCTCTCTATGAAGCAGCTTCAAGAAGATCCATGGCTTTCTGAGATTGCCAACTTCAAGAAGGGCGACAAAGTTGAAGGTACGATTACTCGTATCACCCCATTTGGCGCATTCGTACAGATTTCGCCAGCTGTCGAAGCTTTGGTCCACGTGTCCGAGCTCGGCGAAGGTAGCGATGTAGACCCAGAGAAGATCTTCACTCTTAATGAGCGCAAGGAATTCAAGGTTCTCGACATCGATAAAGAAGGTCGCAAGATCTCTTTGAGCTTTACCGATAAGAAATAATCTTTCTAGATTAGTACGAAAAACTCCTGCTTAGCGGGAGTTTTTTGTATAATAGCGTTAATGATTTATGCAATTATTTGGTTTGGCTGCGTGTGGGCGTATTGGCTAATCTGGGCGGCAATACACTTTTTAGGAATCCAGGCTCCAGCAAAGTTTTTGATATTCCTCTTGGCGGATATGCCGGTAATTATGACGATAATTGCAACAATTATGAGCATGGCGGTGTATCGAAAGCGAAAGAAGAGCGGTGCACCTGCTCAAAAAGAGGAGTACGACAGAAGAAACACTTTATGACGCTACTGAAACTTACGGGTGCAATCTTGGTGACGATAGCTGCTTATATTTGGTTGCTTTGTGTAATAGCATCTCCGATTACTGTCGCGCACTAAAGTCTACGACTGATTTGTAATAATCTTTCAGATATGGTAAAATAGAAGAAGTTTTTGTGTATTTTTTATACACTTGTGCAGAAAATCTAAACAGAAAGGAGCTAGAAAAGTGGAAGAAAAGGTAATACAGATTTCTGGCTCGATAACGGTAGACGAGCTAGCAAATGCCTTAGGTGTATCGGTTACGCATTTGATTGGAGAGTTGTTTAAGAATGGCATTATGGCCACGATTAATCAGCGCCTTGATGCTGAGACGGCTCAGATTATGACCGAAGAGCTCGGTTTTACGAATGTGCGCTTTGAGCGTAAAGAAAATTCAGCTAAGATTCCGGGCATTAAGCGCGAATTGTCCAAAGACGCGAAGGAACGCCCACCGGTAGTAGCAGTGATGGGGCACGTCGACCATGGTAAAACGACTTTGCTCGATACCTTATTGAAGAAAAAGACCGTCGCCGATGAGGCGGGCGGTATTACGCAGCATATTTCGGCTTATCAGATGGAGTATAAGGATCGCAAGATTACCTTCCTTGATACGCCTGGCCACGAGGCTTTCGCGGCGATTCGCCAGCATGGTGCAATGTTGACCGATATCGTAGTGATTGTGGTTGCTGCAGATGATGGTGTGAAGCCACAGACGGCTGAGGCTATTAAGTTTGCCGAAGCTGCGAATGCAAAGATTATCGTTGCTATTAACAAAATCGATAAAGAGGGTGCAAATATTGATCGCACTAAAGCGCAGCTTGCTACTGACTTTAATCTCAACCCTGAGGAATGGGGTGGCGATACGATTATGGTACCAATTTCAGCAAAGACCGGCGAAAATACTGAGAAATTACTCGATATGATTTTACTCACGGCCGATATTGACGAATTGAAAGCCGACGAAAAAATCCCAGCAGAGGGTCTTGTGATTGAAAGCCACATGGAAGTTGGTCGCGGTTCTGTCGTAAATCTATTGGTGACTGGCGGCGAATTAAAGACGGGTGAATTTATCGTAGCCGGTAAGACCTATGCGAAGATTCGCACGATGCTTGACTGGAAGGGCAAACCAAAAGGTAAAGCCACCCCTTCGACTCCAGTTGTGATCACTGGCTTTAAGGAATTGCCAAACTTTGGCGATAAATTCGAAGAAGTGCCAGATGAAAAGACCGCACGTAAGATGGCATTATTGAATGCGCAAGCTGAAGCAAACGAGAGTGCTAATGCGAATGTGACGGCGACCGATATGCTTCGCATGATGAACGTCGCAGACAATACCAAGACCTTCAACGTAATCGTTAAGGGTGACGTACAGGGTTCGGTGACTTCGGTTGTAGATTCGCTTCGCATGATTGATACGCAAGGCGAGATTACTCTTAACATTGTTTCGACTGGCGTTGGCGCAATTTCGGAGAATGATATCTATATGGCCTCTGGTGGTCAGACTGTAATCTACGGTTTTAACGTGACGGTTCCAAATGCGATTGCCAAGATGGCAGAACGCAATGGTGTGCCAGTACGCGTCTTCCGCGTGATTTATGAATTGCTCGATGACGCCAAACACGACATGGAAGAAATGCTTGATGCTGAAGTAGTAGAGACTGAAATGGGCGAGCTTGAAATCCAGGGTGTCTTCCGTACGGAAAAGACTGAGATTATCTGTGGCGGTCAGGTGAAGAGCGGTCGTGTAGCGCCAGGTATGCTTGGGCGCGCTTATCGTAAGAAAGATTTGCTCGGTGAGATTGAGGTTAAAAATACTCAAGAGGGTAAAGTTGACGTGCCGTCACTCGCTCAAGGTGAAATTGGCGGTATGTCTCTTAAGACCGAGAAGAAGATTCAGCTTGAAATTGGCGATAAAATTAAGTTCTTTGTACGCGAATTCAAAAAGAAGAAAATTGCTTAGTTTTAAACATTAGCCTTTTGTGATACAATGAAAAAAAATAGGAGAAAAGGCTATGTTTCAATTTGACGAAAGCTTCCTTGAACAGGTAGGGCTTTCTAATATGCCACAAGAGCAAAAGGATAACTTTTTGCAGTATGCGCAGGATCAACTCGAAGTTCGCATTGGCGAAAAGATGAGCGAAGACTTGTCTGAGGCGCAACTCGATGAATTCGAGAAGATTATCGACAATGACCAAGAGACCGTTCAGAAATGGTTGGCTCAACTCGGCGATTATCAAAATGATGAAACTTTCATCAAATTGAAAGAAGATGCCGACATGGATGGTGATGACCAAATGCTATTGGCTGACTATGTGACGGCTAAATGGCTCGATCAAAATTGCCCACAATATCAACAGATTATTCATGATGTAATGGGCGAGTTGCAAGAAGAAATTTCGCAACAAAAAGACGCAATTTTGGCAAATAGCTAATAAAAATAGCACCTATCGCTTACTGGTTGATAGCCTCCGGTGGTGATAGGTGTTTTTTGTGGCTTATTTTTGATGACCGTTTAGGAAACTCTTGGCGTCCATTTCTTTGGAGTTTTCTGGAAGTAAGCGGTCGATGATGAAATATTTACCATCGGCACATTTCTGATCGAGGGAAGTAGCTGGCGCGTCGGCAACGTGGGCAGCTGTGATGGTGCAAGGAATATCTAATAAAGTAGTCTTGGATTTCGGAAAACCGGCAAATGCTACAACCTCTCTCACGAGCTCTGAAGCGCCTTTATCGGCAAATTTGAGTTCCGACTGTGACTTATCAAGTTTGACCGTGAAAGTCGCTTGTGCTTCGTCCTGTGCGGTCTCAGGGGCATTTTTTGCGAGGGCACCAGGTAAAACTTGTAAAAGTAGCTTTGTGCCCAGCTGTGATAAGGCTTCGTAGAGGCTTTGTTTGGTGGTTTCTGGAGTAATTTCGACTTCGCCCTGAGCGAGAAGCGGGCCGGCGTCCATTTCTTTAACGAGGCGCATAACTGATACGCCAGTCTTGGCGTCGCCATTTAATAGTGGTGTTTCGATTGGAGTGGTGCCACGATATTTTGGTAAGAGTGAAGGGTGAATATTAATAATGCCAGCCGGAATAGCATCGATGGCGCTTTGTGGCACGAGCTTGCCGAAAGCGGCGAGAATGCCGAGCTGGGGGTGGTATTGTTCAATAATTGGTAATAGCTCGCGACCTTTAGTGACGTAATGGATCGGAATGTTAGCCTTTTGAGCTTTGACGGCGATTTGAAATGGTTTACGAACATGAGCTGCGGGGAGGACGAGTGCGCAGACTTCGTAGTTATTTTCGAGCAAGGCGTCGAAAATTGGCGTGCCAGCTTTGATGCCTTGAGCAAGTTGTTCGTTGCCGAAGAAAATAATCTTATTATTCTTCATCGTCTGGCCAGAGCTCCTTGTTGTCTTTAATATATTTGTCGTAATCGAGCGGAACGAGATCGCCCTTGTCGTCGAGCTTATAGAAAGCATCGGTTTGGTCTTTGATATGATCGATGAAAAGAATGCCGTTTAGGTGATCGATCTCATGTAAAAGAGTGCGAGCAAGAAAATCTTGAGCCTTGAGGCGAACTTCGGTGCCATCTTCGAGAACGGCCTTGATGCGTGCCTTGGCTGGACGAGGTACTTTACCATAGATAGTAGGGACGGAAAGGCAGCCTTCGTAATCGTAAAGGGTTTTGCCTTCGGTTTTGATTACTTCTGGATTAATAAGGGCGATAAAGTTAGCATTGTCTTTGTTGGACATATCTTCGCGAACGACGATAATGCGACGATTGTAGCCGAGTTGTGGGGCGGCCATAGCGGCGCTTAATTCGAATTCGTGTTCGTTTTCCCAATCAATGCAGGATTGGACCATTTCGGCGATGATTTGCTTTACCTCGTCGTCGATTTGACTGACTTTTGTAGACTTCTGGCGAAGTCGCGGGTCAGGGGTCGTGATGACTGGCTTAGTGTTAGATTTTGTCTTGCTCATAATGGTTTAAATTTTAACATATTATCTGTTAGCTAGCGAGCATAAGCGCGCTTTAGGTAAAAACCGAAAAAATGCTACCCCTGTTAAGCATAAGCAGGAATGATTTTTGAAAATTTTTTGAAAATGATTTTCAATTTTATTTCTATAAGAGAGAAATCGGGTCGAAATCGAAGTGGAGCTGCGGCTGTTTATCAAGCGCATCGAAAATGGTTAGTAAATCTTGGCGCTTTTTAGCTTTAACGACAATGTCCCACGTATAGCCAGAATTCGTGCGTTCGTGAAAGGCGGGCATGGGCGGCGTGACGGAAACGTTCGTGAGGGCGTTTTGGGCGATAAATTGTATAATTTTTTTGTTCAATTTTCGAATGTTCTGGACGGTGGCGCGTTCGGTTTTGTAAGTCATGGAAAGTTTGAGCAAAAAACAATATGGTGGCAGTACGGCCTGCTTGCGGCGTTGAAGTAGATATTTATAAAAATCGCCATAATTACCCTCGCAAGCGTATTTGATAACAGGGGTGTCTGGCTGAAAAGTTTGGATAAAAATTTTACTATTTTGGTGGCCACGATTCGCGCGCCCAATCACCTGAGTGATTAATTGAAATGTTCGTTCTTCGGATGAGTAGTCTGGCAAGCTAAGTCCGGCATCGGCTTGGACAACACCGAGTGTACTAAGTTTTGGAAAATCGAAGCCTTTGGCGATCATTTGAGTGCCAATGATGATATCGTAGGCACCGTCGTGAACTTGGTCGTAAATCTGGCTAAGTTGGCTATCGCTGGCAGTGTCGGCATCGAAACGTGCGATGCGGGCTTGCGAGAAGAGCCGGCGCACTTCATCTTCGAGGGCTTTGGTTCCAAAGCCTTTGTGATGAATGGTGGCATTGTTGCATTCTGGGCAGGTGGTTGGAACCGGGAAGTGGCGACCGCAGGTGTGGCAGCGCATTTGATAAGCGTCAGCATGCAGGACGAGTGGCAAGAAACAGCTTGGGCAGAGTGCTTGCCAACCGCAGTGGTCGCAGATTGTGAGCGGGGCGGTGCCGCGACGATTATGAAAGATCATGGTCTGGGTGCCGTCATTGATTGATTCCTGAATACTTGCAATGAGTTGATTGCTGAGCATGCGGCTACGAGTGAAATCTGGGCGATTTTTGAGGTCGATGAGTTGTAGTTCGGTATGCTTGTTGTGTTTAGTAGCAAGCTCGGTGAGTTCGGTGATGGCCTTATGTTGTTTACAGATATAATAATCTGCAATTAATGGCGTCGCGCTCCCAAGAATAGTTTTCGCCATGATGGCGGCGAGGCGTAGAGCGGAATATTTTGGATTTTGGTCCTGATGATAAGCTGGCTCATGTGCTTCGTCGATGATGATTAGTCCTAAATCGGCAACGGGCGCAAAGAGCGCAGAGCGCGGACCGATGATTACTTGTGGTTTTTCGCTTAAGAGGGCGCGTTCCCAAAGTTGATGGCGTACAGCTTCAGTTTGTGCGGAGTGTAAGAGAATAATATCTGGAAAATGTGCCTGAAAATTGCGCACGAGCTGGGAGGTGAGAGCGATTTCTGGTACCAATAAGATAACGGACTGATTTTTTTCGAGGGTATGCTTGGCTAGCTCGATATAGACGTTAGTCTTGCCGCTGCCAGTAATACCATGAAGGAGTACAGTATTAGCACTACTGGATTCGATATCTTTAATAGCGTGTTTCTGTGCGGAGTTAAGGGGGTTCTCGCGAGATTGCGAGTTGTTTGTGGCGAGTTTCGAATCAGTTTTCGGTGTACGGCGTTTTTTAGTTATACCGCGTGGTAGCATAGCCTGAATGACACTTGAGAGCGGGCAGCGGTAATAATCCGCAATCCAAAAGAGCGCCTTCACGAGATGCGGCGGAAGTGGCTGCTCGTAGATCTTGCGGATAATTGGTTTAGTCTCAAATTCTGGTTTTGAGGTTTTGCTTGAGACGATACCGATGGCAGTTTGCTTACCGAGCGGTATCTCCACGATGTGGCCGGGAAGAAGTGGTTCATCTGAGGCGTAAGTCAAAACATTGTCACTAGAATGAAAAGTCTTGGCTGGCGCAATCAGATAATAACTCATAATAATTACATTATACTCTATCGCATCAGGGGCAAAAATCGTCAGAAAATCTGTTGTCATTTTTACAAAAAATCGGTAAAATAAATAACAAGTAAGGAGGTCAAGTGTTAGACGTTTTCGTAACAAGTCGGGTGCGGCGCAAGATTATTGTGGTCTTTGCGAAATATCCAGATTTCAAGACGCATGTGCGTGGCTTGTCGAAACTTATTAAGGAAGATCCAGGTAACATTCAGCGTGAGTTGCGCAGAATGACCAAAGGAGGTTTCTTGGTAGTTACAAAGAAGGGTAACACTAGCATCTATCAGACTAATAAGCAGTTCCCAATTTTGAAGGAGTTGCAGAGTATTGTTATTAAGAGCCAACAGGCAGAAGACGCGAAGAAATCGCCGAATAAGATCATCGGATGACGGAGATTTTTGCGCAATTGCTCAGAGAGCGTGGGCTTGATGAGCATTTTTTATACCCTAAGTATGAAGAGCTTTTTGACCCCTATAAATTAAAGGGAATGAAGAAAGCGATAACGCGGATTCGTCAGGCGCGTGACAACGCGGAGAAGATTGTTATTTACGGTGATTACGATGCGGACGGTGTAACTTCTAGTACCTTACTACGCGACGCTTTGAAATACTATGGCTGCGAAAAAATAGAAATTATACTACCAAATCGCTTTACGGATGGATATGGTTTGAATCCTCCGGCGGTGGATAATATCACGCGCAAAGGGGCGAAGTTGGTTATTACGGTCGACTGCGGTTCGGGTTCGGAAGAAACAATTGCACTCCTGAAAGAGAGAGGAATTGATACGGTCGTAACGGACCACCACGAAATTCCGAATGTGCCAAAATCTGCCGTAGCAGTAGTGAATCCGAAGCAGAGCGATAAAGTAGGGGTACGAATGGCCGGCGTGGGCGTAGCCTTTGCGGTGGCACGAGCGCTAAACATGGATATGAATGACGGCAAGTGCGACGGTCAAGAGAAGTGGATGTTGGATTTGGTAGTGATTGGCACGATTTGCGATTCGATGGAGCTACGCGAAGAGAATCGTATTTTGAGCTATTACGGCATGAAGGTGTTGGCGAAGACGCGCCGAGCCGGTATTAAAGAGCTGGCGCGAGCGGCCAGCGTGGATTTGCAAAAACTAAATACACATTCGATTGGTTTTCAGTTGGGGCCACGAATTAACGCGGCGGGAAGGATGAAGAGCGCGGATTTGGCATTGGATTTGATGATGTCGACGAGCCGCTCGAAAGCTTTTACGCTGGCAAATGAATTGGATGGCTTAAACAAAGAGCGTCGTGAGGCGCAAGATAAGGCCGTAAAGGAGATTGCCGTAAACGACAAAGATGCAGTAATTGTGGCTTGCGGCCAATGGCACGAAGGGATTTTAGGTATTATTGCGGGGCGTTTAGTAGAGCTATATCAGAAGCCGGCCTTTGCGCTGACAGATTTGGGCGATGGGCGTCTGAAAGGGTCTGGTCGAAGCTTCGGTGAATTTTCTTTGGCGGACGTATTGCAGCATTGTCCTGAAGGTATGCTACTAGCCGGTGGCGGTCATGCTGGTGCTTGTGGTGTAAGCTTAAAAGCAGATCAGCTTGAAGCGTTTCGTACCTTTGTGCAGAAATATTACCGTTCGCTAAAACTGAAAAATCAGGAACAATACTTAAAAGTGACGAGCGACATAAAGCTAAAAAATTTGGCCGAGATTAACGAGGAGCTATTTAACGAAATTAGCATGCTGGAACCGTTTGGTGATGGCAATACGGAACCAATCTTCGAGTTTACGGGTCGCGTGGTGGGTGCGCGTCTTTTGAAAGAGAAACATCTATCGCTGAACTTGGAGGATGAGAATGGTAAGGTAATTAAGCTGATGAGCTTTTACGTGCCAGAGGAATGGAAGGGGCTGACAGTGGGACAGAATGTTAAGGTGCAATTTGCGCTCGCGAAGAATGAATTTAGAGGCAAAGTATCGATTGAGGGGAGCTTAATATCTCTTGAAAGATTGTAAAAGATATGCTAAGATAATGGACAGTATGGCAATAAAAGTAACCAGAAAAGACCAGAACGAAGCGAACGAGAACGTAATTCGCCGTTTCAACCGCAAGGTTTTACAGAGTGGTGTAATGGCAACTGCGAAGGAAAGCATGCGCTTCTCGAAGCCTCTTTCCAAGCGCGAACGTCGCCTCAAGGCCATCTTGCGCGACAAGCGCAAAGCTGAAAAAGCCGAACGCATGAAATTAGGTCTTAAATAGGAAATACCCCCTTAAGACGGGGTATTTTTAATGAAAAGAAAAAAGGAGCGAACATATGATTATCTTATTCGGTGCTGCGGGGAGCGGTAAAAGTTTGCAGGGGCAGACCTTAGCTGAGAAACATAACTGGGAATGGTTGTCGGTGGGGCAATTATTGCGTAATCGTCACAATCCGGAACTCGAGGCAATTATGTTGAAGGGCGAATTGGTGCCAGATGACCTTGTGGTTCGCATGATGCATGCTGCAGCCGAGGAGGCTTTAGAGGCTGGTAAAGGTAATGTGATTTTTGATGGCTATCCACGCGATGAATGGCAGGCGCAATGGATTGTCAATAATGGTGACGTCGAAAAGATTCAGGGTGCAATTGTATTGAAAGTTTCGCATGATGAATTATGGCGTCGTTTGCAAGAGCGTGGTCGCGAAGATGACACGCGCGAATCGATCGAGAAGCGCTGGAGTCTATTTGAACAAACAATTTATTCAATGTCGGAGACTTTAAAGGGTGCCGGCGTACCAATCGTAGAGGTTGATGGGGAAGGCGCAGTCGAAGAAGTAACAGGTAGAATCGAAAAAGTTTTAAGTGACTGGAGTATAATTAATACCCAAACGGAGAAGTCTGAGTAAATGAACGAGAAAAAAATTAGCGCAATGCGCGAAGGCGGCAAAATCATGGCACAAATTTTTGCCGATTTGCGTGAATATACGAAGCCGGGCTTGACTGGCAAAGAAATCGACAAGTTTGTTGAATCGAAAATTTTGGAATATGGTGCTGGCGTGGCATACTATGAGCCAGAAGTAGATTTTCCGGGTTCAATTTGTATTTCAGTCAACAATGAATTGATCCATGGCATTCCGAAAGACGTCGTGCTCGAAGAGGGTGATAAAGTTAGCTATGATCTCGTCATTAAGTACAAGGGTTACTATACTGATTCGGCCTTCACGATGATTCTTGGTAAGCCGACCGCCGCGCAGAAACATCTCTTGAGCTTTACGGAATCTTCGCTTTATGAGGGTATCGCGCAAGTGCGTCCAGGCGCGAAGCTTGGCGACATTGGTTACGCCGTGCAGAAACAACTTGAGAAGGGTAAACTTGGCGTCATTCGCAATTATGTTGGCCATTTTATTGGCGAAAAGATGCATCTTGAGCCAGAAGTGCCGAATTACGGCAAGAAAGGCCACGGTTATACTTTGCAGGTTGGCGATACGCTTTGTATTGAGCCGATGTCGAGCCTCGGCAAACCAGATACGGTGGTCGTAGAAGGCGATGACGGTTGGACAGTTTGTCTCCGTGACGGCTCGTTGGGTTGCCATTTCGAGCATACGATTTTGGTAACAGAGGACGGCTACGAGATTTTAACACAAGCCTAATCTGATATGCTACAATAAGCTTATGGAAGAAAAAGCTCGCTATGTAATAGGGGTAGATATTGGCACGAGTTATGTTCGTGCGGTACAGGGGCGCGTTGGCAACGACGGAATTATTTCGGTAGTTGGTTATGGTGAGACGCCTTCTGAAGGTCTACGCCGAGGTATTATCAAAGAACTGAATTCGCCAGCAAAGGCGATCGATATGAGTCTGAAGTCGGTTGAATCGATGAGCGGCCAGTTTATCGAAGCTGCCATGGTGAACATTAACGGATCTCATATTGGTAGCACGAAAGTCGAGGGTATGATTGCCATTGGTGTGGCTGATCATGAGATTAATCAAGATGATTTAAACCGTATCAGTTCTACTGCGACAGCGGGGAAGGTGCCAACCAATCGCGAGACTTTAGCCTTGATGCCATATGAGTATATTTTGGATGGTCAAGGTGGTATTAGGGAGCCATTAGGGATGCAGGGTGCACGTTTAGAGCTTCGTGCAAACGTAGTTTCCGCTTTAGCGCCAGATTGTGATAATGTTCGTAAGGCTTGCGAACAGATTAATGTGCGCGTAAATTATCTTGAGCCTTCTGCTATGGCGGCCGCACGCGCGGTCATTACGAGTCGTCAACGCGAGAATGGCGTCGGCGTAGTAGATATGGGTGGCTCAACTACCGGTGTAGCAATTTACGATGAAGGTGAGTTGCAGTTCGTAGGCGTAGTGCCACTCGGTAGCAATGATGTTACAAATGATTTAGCAACTGTCTTAAAGACTATTCCGGAGATTGCCGAAGAAATCAAAGTGCGCTTTGTTTCGGCGAAATTTGGCGAAACAGAGAAAGATATCGTAATTAAGCGCGGTCGCGAAGAGTATACTTTCTCACGTAAAGAAGTCGACGAAGTAGTTGAAGCGCGCCTTGAAGAAATCTTCGAAGGTGTGCGTAAGCTATTAAAGCAGGCTGGCTATGATAAGCGCTTACCAGAAGGATTAGTATTGGTTGGTGGTGGCGCAAAGATGCGTGATATCGATGCCTATGCGCGCGACCAAGTTGAACTTGCAGTACGTATCGGTAAGCCAGAGGGGATTACTGGCGTTTGTGAGGACATTCTAAAACCAGAATACGCGACAGCGATTGGCTTAATGATGGCCGATGCGGAATTGACGCCAAACGATGAAGGCTTCAGCGTCGCAAAGGGGAAGGGCCAAAAGAAAGCCAAGGACGGTAAAGGCTTCCTGAAAAAATTCTTTGAGAAGTTGAAGTAATCTGTAATTTGTCTAGCAAAAAAATTGTTCAGATGTTATATTAAGAGATAAGAATACAAGTGAGGAGTTAATGTAATGCCAGAAGTAAAACCGGGTGAGGTGGAAAGCACAGCTAATATTAAGGTTATTGGCGTTGGTGGTGCTGGTGGTTCAGCTGTGAACCGCATGCGCGACGCGGGTCTCAGTGGCGTTGAATTTATCGCAATGAATACCGATGCGCAAGCCCTACATAACTCAAAGGCGGACGTTAAGGTCCATCTCGGTCATGATACGACGAACGGTCTTGGCGCAGGTGCAGATCCTACGGTTGGCGAACGCGCCGCTGAGGAAAGCCGCGAAGAGATTAAGAATTCCTTAGCTGGTGCCGATATGGCATTCATTACCTTTGGTGCTGGTGGCGGTACTGGTTCCGGTGCAGGTTATGTCGTAGCTGAAGAAGCACGCAAACAAGATATTCTGACTGTTGGTGTTGTCACAAAGCCATTCTCATTTGAAGGCGCAAAGCGTAAAGCCAACGCCGATTGGGCAATTGAACGCCTCGCACGCAATGTCGATGCTTTAATTACGATTCCAAACGATCGTCTATTGCAGACGATTGATCAACGCACTCCAATTCTTGAAACTTTCAAGATCGCCGATGAAGTACTTCGTCAGGGCGTACAGGGCATCTCCGAACTTATTACTGAGCATTCCTTGATTAACTTGGACTTCGCTGACGTGAAGGCGATTATGAAAGATGCCGGTTCAGCATTGATGGGTATTGGCCGCGCTTCTGGCGAAAACCGCGCCAGTATTGCTGCTCAACAGGCGATTGAATCTCCATTGATTGAAGTTTCGATTGATGGCGCTCGTGGCGTTTTGTTCTCGGTTGCTGGTGGGTATGATGTAACAATGAGCGAAATGCAAGAAGCTGCCGAATTGATTACGGCTAGCGTCAGCCCAGATGCAAACATCATTTGGGGTGCCTCGATTCGCCCAGAACTTGAAGATGAGATTATTGTAACGGTAGTTGCGACTGGTTTTGATTCTCAATATTACAGCGATGATCCACGCGCTCAGGAAGTTTACCAACCGAGTGAACCAATGCATGTAACTGAGCCAAGTCAAGCGATGGCTGATCCAGTTGCAAACGCGGTAATTGACGAACCAGCTAAGCCAGAAACGACCTCAGCTGATTTTACTGAATCTACGACTGTTAATATGTGGGATAACATTCGCACCGAAAATAACAGTGACGCCGATGACAGCGATATGCCAGCCATCCTTCGTCGCCGTAAAAAGAATAAAGACTAGTTAGGAGGTCTTTATGAGCCACCTAAGAATTGGCGAAAGTAAAGTAATTGAGAGCCGTGAATCGCAAGATGGCACGATGATTCGTCGTCGTCGCGTATCGCTGGATGGAAAACATCGCTTTACGACCTATGAGCGAATTGAACGTCCTGGTATGATGGTGCGCAAGCGTAGTGGTTCGCGTGAGGCTTTTGACCGCGAGAAGCTGATGTCTGCAGTGCGGAATTCGGTGGGTAAGTATTTCGATAGTGACTTAGATGTTCAGAATATCGTCGATCAGGTAGAGGAACTTATCTATGAACGGGGCAAGGACGAGATTCCTTCGAGCTTGATTGGTGAGACGATTCTAGAGGTTTTATCTGACACGAACGAGATGGCATATGTACGCTTCGCGAGCGTCTTTAAGGAATTCAAGACTTTGGACGATCTCGAGCGTAGTATTGCTGAGCAACGCGAGCGCATGAAGAAACGCAAAGAAGCAAAGGAGTAACACAATGAGGGTGGTAGTAGTTTGGCGTGAAGGTATGGATTATAGCCGTCAGATAGAAGAATGGCTGCATGATTTCGAGCACCGTACTGGTCACCAAATTGAGTCGATTGATCCGGATACTCCGTCGGGAACGGGTTTTTGTGAAGCTTACGGTATTGTGCGCTATCCAACTTTCATTGCTATTGATGATAGCAGCCAGATGGTACAACAGTGGTCAGGCGAGGAGAATATTCCGCGCTTTGACGATGTGGCATTTTATGCCTTGGAGAATTAATGAAATACAATAAACTAGTCCGCGATCGTATTCCTGAAATTATCGCGGAAGATGGTCGCGAGCCGGCGACTCGGATTTTGGATGAAGACGAATATATTGCCGAGCTTGAACGTAAATTGCGCGAAGAATGCGAGGAAGTGATTGCGGCGGGAGATGGCGATACGGCTGAGCATCGTTTGGAAGAGCTTGGCGACGTGCTTGAAGTAATGTTGGCACTTGCAAAAATTGATCATTTTAATTTGGACGATATTGTCTTTGCCGCTGAACAGAAACGTCAGGAACGTGGCGGTTTTGATAAACGAATATATTTAGTGGAAGACTAATAAAAGTTTTGCAAACTATTGAACAAATATGCTATAATGCAAGCATAAAGCGTTTGAGCAG
>CAMZHH010000017.1 GCA_947306745.1 uncultured Candidatus Saccharibacteria bacterium | reverse complement strand
TCCGGGTGGGACTCGAACCCACGACACCAAGCTTAAGAGGCTCGTGCTCTAACCAACTGAGCTACCGGCCCGCTCACTTGATGTATTATACCAAAGATTGACGGTTTTTGCAAGCATTTCAAGCAAGCACGTGCGGTATAATATAGATATGGAAGCATTTTGGTTTATTTTTGGCGCGATTATTATTATTTTGGCATTTATGTTTTTAATGACAGCTTTTACGGGTGCTCCTTATGTGCCGTCTTCGGCGAGCGAGCTCGAAGAGGCTTTCACGAAGCTTTATAAGCTAGGTAAGAAGGATTTCTTGATTGATTTAGGTTCAGGCGACGGCGTAGTGCTCAAAGCCGCGCGCAAACACGGCGCAAAGGCGCTTGGTGTGGAGATTAATCCGATTCTAGTTTTGCTCACGAAGATTCGCCTGCGTAAATATGACGGCGTTTCAGTCATATGCAGGAATTTCTTTACGATGGACTTCCCGGCCGAGACGACGGTTGTTTACGCCTTTGGCGATTCGCGCGATATTAATAAAATTGCTACACTAATAAAAAAGCAGGCAGCTAAAATTGGCCATCCAATCTATTTGATCTCCAACGCATTTGAGATTCGAGGCATGGAAGCACAAAAACGGCACCGCGCGCATTATTTATATAAGTTAGGAGGTAAGGATGAAGATTAAATATCTCGGACATTCATGTTTTCAGATTTTCAGCGAGACACAAAGTGTAGTCATTGATCCTTATTCCGATGGGAGCGTGCCAGGTTTAAATCCACTCCGCGTGAAGGCGAATGCTGTTTACTGCTCACATCAACATGCCGATCATAATGGCGTAAGTTGCGTAGAATTTGATGGCGAGGATACCGATTTTACTCGCACGCAAATCGCGAGCTGGCATGACGATCAGCAAGGCGCCTTGCGCGGGCCAAATACAATTCAAGTTTTCGAGTGCGAGGATAAGCACATCGCGCACCTTGGCGACCTCGGTTGCGATTTGGATGACGAGCAACGAGCGCAACTACAAGACTTAGATGTTTTAATGATTCCGGTAGGTGGATATTTTACGATTGATGCCAAACAGGCAGCCAAAATTGTGCTGGACCTAAAACCAAAGTGCGTAATTCCGATGCATTATAAGGGCGAGAATTTCGGCTACGATGTCTTGGCCACAGTCGATGATTTCTTAGCGCTCGTGCCGGGCGCACAAAAAATTGACGCCGACGAGATTGAGCTCACCGACGCCAAAGGTTTGATTGTCTTAAAGTTTAATTAGGTGGACACTGGTCCAAACTTGAATTTTATCGCCGCCGTGGTAGGTTTTGCCGTCGGAGGTATTAAACCAGGTGCCAGTCGGTATAATCTTCGTGCTACCCTCGTGCACGAGGTATTTTTGTTTATTAGTTAAGTTATCTTCGGAGGTGGTAAACATCCAATAGCGCGCGCCGAGGTCGGTCGTAAATTGCGGACGCATCGTATTTGGCGCGAGCATTTCTTCGCTGAGCAATTCTTGGCGCAAGAGCGCGTTCAATTCAGTCACTGGGAAATAATCACGAACAATGCCCGCCTCTTGGATGCGTAGGCCCGTAAACATCCAGGTTGGAATGTCTTTTTGGAAGAGTGAATAATCGTATAGCGCACCTGGTTGGCTCATGGCGATATTGCGCGTGGCTGGCCAACGATAATCTTCTGTGAAGCCGTAAAGGTTCGAAATGATTGACATACCATCGGCGGTAAGGATATTGTTGCCAAGAATGTTGTAGTAGTAAGTCGAGACCACGTTGTAGTACTTCACTGGGCGCTTAACCATCTCGATCTTCTCTACCGTTACTGGTACGAGCTTGCCGTTCTCTTCCTTTAGAATATGGAGGCCTTCGTAATATTCCGGCGTATCAACCGAGACAAACTTCCCCGCATCTACACTAAACACACTATGATACCCCACTGTACCGAGCGTCGTACCATCACTAAAGGTCGAGAGGCGGTATTCGCTCGCCGTATGCTCGCGCTCCATCCAGATTGGATAAGACGGCACAAAGCGACCGAGATCATAGCTCCAAACTTTGAGCAGATCATCATATTTTACGTCCTCAATTTTCTTCGTTGAGCCGTCCCAGAGCGCCACTTCCGTGCCTTCGATTAGACAGAAAGCTGGGCGCGAAGCGGTAATAGTTAAATCGCCAGTAACATTCGGAATACTCAAGGCGCCAGTCTCGGTATTATATGAATAAGCCGAGTTCGCCAAGGTCTGGCCATTCATTGTAATCGTAGCCGAAGTTGGATGATAGTTATTATTATTGTCGTAGCGAAGGGTGGTGGTGTAAGTTTCGCCCATTTTAATCGTGCGAGCGTTATTCGTAGAGGTAATGCGGTTGAGATTGTAGGTAATGGAGAAATTCCAATCGAATGTAACATTCGCGCTGCGCGTCGCATGACCTGTGGCAGTCGTAGCGGAGCTAATTTCCGCCGCCGTAGCGGTGTTTCCGTGCGCATCCGTGCCGTAAATGCGGAAGTAATAAGTGCCATCCGTGAGACCCGTTACGGTGTAGCTCGTTTCGTCGTCATCCGTCGTAATAGTGCGCACTGGCGTATTATTATTGTCTTGGAAGATCTGAATCGTGAAGTTGTTAATCGTCGATTCGTCGCTGGCGTCCCAGGTTAGCAATACTTCCCCTTCGCTAGTTTGTTGGGTGGCGACCAAATTCGAAACCGTTGGCGCTTCAGTATCAGTCGAGACGACTTTCTTGTCTACCAAGAGCGTAATGCGACCGGCGTTAATATCAGCAATACCATTCGATTTGAGATAAATACTGGCGCGTTCGTAGTCGCTGGAATACTCCATCGTGGAATCTTCCTCGTAGACGTAAACCGTGAAGTCTGCCGTAGCATTTGCGCCAACCGTGCCCGTAACCGTACGTGAGCCATTAGCGGTACCGAGATAGAAGTGGCCATTATCCCGAAGCTCGAGATTAAAGTCGCGATCGTAATCAAAGGTATTTATTACAGTCACCGTGAAAGCGGCGCGCGTATTTGGCGAGCGTAAATTCCCCGTAGTTGAGCTCGAAACACGGGCAAACATCTGACCGACCTGTTCGTCGGTAAACTCAACTTCCATTTCATTGTCGATAGTGTAAGTATTACGCCCGTCGTCGCTTGGCGAGAAATTGAAGGTAATATCAAAAGTTATCTCTTGCCCACTAGCGATACCGTCGCCGTTTTGAATGCCAGACAACTGAAAGTTAATATCCGGATCCTCTACGACATTGTCATCTCTATCTTTTATTATTGGCTGATATTCTGGAATTGAAAATACCTGACTATAGAAAGTATCATTCTTAATCGTGACGCGGTATGTCGCATTATATTTTTCGTTTTCCGGATTGCGCACGTTAAAGCTAAGGCCAAAATCGATAGTCGTATCCGTAAAAGTCGGATTGCCGGATGAATGTTGTCCGCTGACGTATTGTACATTTGTAATGCGTACTTCACCCTGCGGTTTTAGACTGACGGCGCCATCAAAAGTCAAAATCTGATTGTATGTCGCAAAACCAACCGTCATGAACGTCAATACGGAAACTACCAAAACTGAAATCACAATACTAACGCGTGATTTATTTTGTTTTTGGTGGAGACTAGATTTGCGCATCGCGGATTATTTCTTTTTCTTAAAGTCGCGTTTCAAAATTGAATAACGCCAGGCCATATGCTCGCTGATTACAATGAAATGCGCGCCAATGCTGTCGCTATAATAGCTGACTGGCATATGAATCGAATTGTAGACATCAAGCAATTCATCAAAATCATTTACCGTGAGAACGTTCATGCCGGTGAGCTTTGGCTGCTTATCCACTTCTACAATAACGCTATCGTAAGTATTAAGCAGATGCTTGACGGTATTATCAAAGCGCTTGCTAGATTGCACATCACGATAATCGCGAACAGCCACGACGGCAGCTAACACACCAGCAATGATCATCAAGATGCCGACCGTGCGCAAGATGGCACTATAAACAATATTCTGGTCGATATGGCGAGTAATGAAATGTTCGCGTGGCTCACTAGAATTACCAGTTACCGTGGCCTCAACGGAAGACTCTGCGAGTGGAATATTGAAGTACACTTCTTCATACTCAAGCGTAGTTGGCTCTCCGATTGCATCAGAATAGATCGAGCCATCAAATACGAGGGAAATCTTCAAGTTGCCAGTCGCCGCTACGCGCGTACTAGTTTTAAAATCGCTCAAGAATTTATTATATTCGTCGTAGTCTATCTTGAGGTTTTCAGAAATACTAAGATTGCGAGTATTTTCTTGTCTACTTGAAACCTCATCTGTTAGATTATATGTGCGTGTAAGAAATTCGCCGTTGCCGCCCGCAGTAGAACCGGCGCCGGAACGAGGTTTATCGGCCGTAACGGTAGCAACAAAATGATAGTTATAGTCGATATTCACCGGGTCGTCAAAGTCCAAACCGTAGTTAAAATCTAAATCAAGATAATCAATCAAGTTTGTAATGAAAGTCTTGGTCCTACTACTGAGATATGGATCCTTAAAGAAGCTATTTTCTTTAAGATAGACCTTGTAGTCGATCCGACCAGTATCAGTATATCTCATCTTGTAGTCGTGGCCTGGATTAAAACCGGCCATCGTCGTAAAGCCGCCGACTACGAGCAAAACTGCCGCGACAACTGCATAGACGATATAGCTTGTTCTGGTAAACTTTTTGAGGAAGTTCAGTTCTTTTTTCGTCACTTTCTTTTGTTTTTTCTTCATCATATTTCCCTATTAAATATTGCGTTCATCCATAAGGTTGGAAAGCCAATGTATTTGGTGCGAAAATTGATTCGACCAATAATATTCTCGCCCGGCGTAGTAAAACCATCTACGTCCTCATTGGCATCACCTTTTGTAATGAACTCATACCTGTCGCCGTCTTTCTTAATTTCAACGACGCGATGGGTTACAATAATCCCATCTTTCCTAAATGCTATTATATCATTCTCCTTAAGCTTATCTGCTGGCATCTTTTCAATCATGACCGCATCGCCGCGCTCAAAAGTGCCTGCCATCGAATCAGAACCGACCGCAATTAGCCAGTAATTAAAGAGCCCAGAAACGAATGCGACGAGAATTACCAAGAATACCGCGAGCGGTATCGTAATAATACTCATATTAATCTTATGCATGCGCTGGCGAGCGCGCGAATCAAAAGTATCCATCTGCTCGACCATGCGATAAATCACGAATGGCATGAGAATCGAAATTACGGCAACGATGTAATTACCGAGGTTTGGAATAATTGGCAGCACGTATACATAGCACTTTACGATTAATTTATAGACTAAGCTCGGTTGTAAACCGATATTCTTCGTAAAATACGAACATAATAATTCCGTGGCAATAACTGGAAATACCGCACCGCAAAGGAATAAAAATACTGACTCAACGTCCACTAAGCGCGACGGATTAAGCGCTAAAAGGATATACGTTAAGCTTGTTAATGTTGTAAAAAATACAACATTAAGCCCCTTGCTCTCTCCTTTGCGATACAGCGTTTGACGCAATAATTCCGTCACGACGGCTAGCAAAATTGCTGGGACGAATCCCTCGAAGTTCTTCGCGATATTAAATGAGGCATAACTGCGATTGAAACCTAAAAAGATACCCGCCGTGAAAGAAATAATCGCTACGGCTAGCGTGACCGTGATGATAGCGCGCGTGGCGTTGCCGCGCAAATAATGACGATCTTTTCGGTAACCTAAAGCTACTATACTGGCAATTAAAATCACCGCGAAAGCCGCAATGATGGTATAGGTTTTGAAGAGCACCAAAAAATCCGCCATATATACGCAAAAAACTAGTATCGCTACTAGCATCAGAAGTTCAAACAGATAGATTTTTCTCGTATTTGTATTAATGCGCATTGGATTTGCTCCACCCCACTATTCGCGGGATGGAGCAAACTTAAAGTGATATTTTACTCGTCTTGGCTGTAGTCCAGAGCGGCAGCAAGATTGACTGTGACAGCTTCTTGTGGAAGGTCAGCAGCGTTTTCTGGCTGAACATAGGTTACCTTGACGGTAACATTCTTGCGGTTGGAACCTGTAGCGTGTGGCAAGCCAATCGAAAGAGAATCGGCGGATGCAGTATATGGCTCACCGTCATAAGTGAGCGTATATTGAAGATACTTTGATTGTTCTGGAGTAAGAGCGGTCATCGTGATCTTGTTCAAAGTAGCATCGAAAGTACCATCATTTACGACGTCAATCGAGAAGAGGAAGTAATCTTTTGGCTTATCAAGAGTGACGGTATATTCTACCGAAGTGTCGCTCACGGTCTTGTTGGCCTCAACTTTGGAACCTTCGCCGCGCTGGAAAGTGGCAGTATCGAAATGGACGCTCCACTTATTAGCAGCAACCGTGGTTGTACCGTTAATATTTAATACTTGCGAGTAGGCGGCAAAACCTACCGACATAAAGAGTACCGCAAAGGCGAGAACACCGATGACGGCGAGTTGGAAGTTCTTCTGTTTTTGCATTTTTATTTCCTTATTATTTGCTTTTTACATTAGCATAATCATTAGCTTTTTGCAAGATGGTGGTGATATAATTTAATCATGTTAATCGTAAGCTTTTTGCAGTGGTGGTATAGCCGCGGTTGGCTGACTTTTGGATACGGTTTTCTAGAAAAGCTCAAAAGTACAGCTGATTTCTTTTCATTGGGTCTATTATTCCGAACATTATTTTCGCCGTTCCGTCAAATTTCGGCTTATTCCGACGAATTCGCCTCAATTCAACAACGTTTAATCGCTTTTACGGACAAATTAGTTTCTCGCCTAGTCGGCACGGTCGTGCGCCTGACTATTATCATATTCGGCATCGTATTTATGTTCTTTGAAGCAGCGATCGGCAGCCTGCTCGTATTAGCCTGGCCATTGATGCCATTTGCACCAATTGCATCAATCGTATTAGCGGCCATGGGGGTTACATTATGAGCAGTATCTACAACCACAATTGCCAGCGCGCCAAAGAAGCCCGCCTCGGTAAGATGTTTGAGAAAAAGCCGATTCGATTCTTGCTCTGGGTATTTTGTATTGCTTTTCTGGGTTTAGGTTTGCTTGCGCTACTCTACTCGCATAATTCGTTCGGCTGGATTGGCGTTGGTGCAGCGATTCTAGTTTGGATGTTTATTTATTGGAACAAAGTCGAATTAATGCACGTACCGAATGGTCCAACAGACAAATTGGAGGACGTCTTATCGCGTGACTTATTGCGCTTATTGCCAAAAAATCCAGAGCCACTAGCCATGAGTGAAATTATCTGCAAGACGCAGAGCGGCGGGTTCCTGGCTTTGCGTTATGGTGCTACGCCGGTGATGCTAAGTATCGTCGCGGCAGGATTGAAGGAGTCTGATACTGAACGCATTTTCGAAAAAGCGCGCGAAATTCAGAAAGCTACTGATTCTGAGCAAATCGAGGGCGCCGTACTTAGCGTGGCAATGATTGAATGCTTCCCGGAGCACGAAGAAATGCTCCGCAGGATGAAGCTCGAAATCGGTGATTTATATAACGGTATTATTTGGTATAACTATCTGCACGGCCAGGTAAAAAGCCTACACAAACCACGTCGTACTGGTGGCGTGGGACGCGATTTGATGTTTGGCTATACGCCATTACTGCAGCGCTTCGCCGTGAATATTTCGCGTTATCGCGAAGGTATCGTCAAAGAACAGGTGCACCTTGAAGCGCAAGAAGAGAGCGTCAATAAGATGATTGAAATTTTCTCTTCTGGCGGTCGTCAAAACGTTGCAATTATTGGCCCGGAAGGCTCTGGCCGTTCGACCTTAGTTACGACATTTGCGGACCGCATTTTGGACGCTGATAGTAAAGTTTCTTCGAAGCTAAAATTCCGCCAGATTTTCAAACTCGATGCCGCTGCTTTGATTGGCGTAGCCGGTGAACGTGGTGAGCTCGAAAACTTGGTCACTCGTATCATGAATGAAGCTTATCTCGCAAAGAATATTATTTTATGGCTAGATAATGCACAGTTATTCTTTGAAGAAGGCGTGGGCTCTGTCAATTTAGGCAACATCTTGCTACCAGTTATTCAGGGTGGCGGTTTGCGTATTATCTTTACGATGAACGAGCAGCGTTACTTGGAAATTTCGGCGCACAATAGCCAGCTTGCGAATGCATTGAATAAAATCATGATTACGCAGGCCAACGAAGAGGAAACTATGCGCATCATGCAGGATCACGTGCCACAATTAGAGCATCAGCACAACGTGCGCTACACCTACTGGGCGCTCAAAGAAGCTTTTCGCCTGAGCGAACGCTATGTACATGATTTAGTAATGCCAGGTCGCGCATTAAACTTGCTCGAAGCGGCGGCTGGCCATGCCGAAGAAGGCCTCGTGACGGATGAATCGGTACAAATCGCCGTCGAAAAAGTTTACGGCGTGAAGATGCAGGCTTCGCAGAATGCCGAAGAAAAACAGCGCTTACTGAATCTTGAAGACTTGATTCACGAACGTATGGTAGACCAGGAAAATGCCGTAAAAGCCGTGAGCGATGCGCTTCGCCGCGCCGCTGCAGGCGTACGTAATGAGAATCGACCAATCGGCACCTTCCTCTTCCTTGGTCCAACGGGCGTAGGCAAAACCGAGCTCGCTAAAGCAATTAGCGACGTCTATTTCAAAGGCGAAGGCGAAATGGTGCGCCTCGATTTAAATGAATACGTTTCCGCTAGCGATGTTGAGCGTTTGATTGCGGACGGTTCTGAAGACGAGCTTAGCCTCACCTCGCAAGTTATGAAGCATCCATTCTCAGTCGTCTTGCTTGATGAAATCGAAAAGGCACATCCTCAAGTACTCACTACCCTGCTACAGTTGCTCGATGAGGGTATTTTGCGCGACGTGCGCAATCGCGAAGTAAGCTTCCGCGACGCAATTGTGATTGCGACCAGTAACGCTGGCGCTGAAGAGATTCGTCATTTAATTGATAGCGGTACCGACCTGGCGAACGTTAAAGATGAATTAACCGACCATTTGATTCGCAACGGCGAATTCAAGCCGGAATTCTTGAACCGCTTCGACGAGATTTGTATTTTCCAACCATTGCCGAAAGATGCTTTACGCCAGATTGTCGACCTAATTATTAAAGGCGTCAACCGGACACTTGAGCCAAAGAAGATGAGCGTGGAACTGGACGACGAAGCGAAAGACTTACTCGTTGAACGCGGATACGATCCAAAACTTGGCGCGCGCCCAATGCGTCGCATCGTACAAAAGACCGTTGAGAATATCGTTGCAAAGGCTGTCCTTAGCGGCAACCTCGACAATGGTGGTACGATTCAAATCAATGCTCAAATGATTCAAGAATCGTTAGATTAGTTAGAAACTTTCTTTGCGGATAGTTTCGATGATATTTTGTTTCTTAATTTTACGCACCGAGTAGCGCATAATGACGGCCACCAACAGCGCAACGACTACGATGCTGATAATAATAGAATGCCACGGAATAAGCCAGCCAATATTAATAGACGCCCCATCAAATAGCTTCGATACGCCATAGGACATTAATAAACCAATTGGCAAGCCAATCAATAGCGCGCGCGTGGTATACATGGCGCTTTCGAGGCGAATCATGTGGTTAAACTCCCCTTCCGTCATGCCGATGGATTTGAGCACAGCGAATTCTTTTGAACGCAAGTTTACGTTTGTGGTAATGGTATTAAAGATGTTCGTGACGCCAATTAATGACACGACAATAATGAAGCCGTAAATGAGAATTTCGAGAACCAAGATTAAATTGCGCGTGGCTCTCATTTCTTTCTCGATGTCTGCATAATCAAAGCTTTCGCCGTCTAGCTGATATTTTTCCATGAGAGATTTCTGCACGTTCTCATCGTCAAGATACTCGCCAATCGCAGTGCCGAGCCCTTCGTCGCCGATAAACATCGCGGCGCCAAAGGCATATTCGTCTACCGCCTGAGCGACTGGATGGTCTTCAGAAATATAAATCACCGCCGTGCCGCTATATTCGTTTGAAATACCCATTGGGGCAGTTTCGACGATCGCGTCAATGGTGACGGTTTGCATTTCGCTCAGCATATCTCGATAGCCACCTTTTACGACCGCATTCTCATCTTCGCGCTCTTCTTCCGGTAATTCGTCTGGGTCAATGTCTTGATACGTCTCGTCTGGATTAATTTCAGTTTTCATATTTGGATCATAAACTGATTTGACGGCCCGAAAACTAACCGTGTCGCCAATTTTGCAGTCCGTCACGCGGCTAAATGTTGGGTTGCCATTGTAGTCTCGCCGAATGAAGTAATCTTGCAAAATACCGATTTTTGCGTAGTCGCCCGACACGTTATTTTTGCGAGCATAACGGGCGAATTCGTCGCGCGAAATAATCCGCACGTCAGTAGATTTTACGGTTTTATCTTTCATTGAAATCATACGGTAATACGCATATTCTTGTGGATGGAATTTGTCGATAATTTCGCGATAGACATCACGACTGCTACTATAAATAATCACATTCGCGCCGGCATCCTGCATGAAGAGATTGATAATTTTATGCCCATACATCATAAAGGCTGACACGCCGATAAAGACTGACACGCTAACCACGATTGAAATTACTGTAGTGCGATATTTGCTACGACTGCGTTTTAGATTTTTAGCCGCAATTACGCCGCCAATGCCAAATAGTTTTTGCGTGAGTTTTGAGGTGCGCACTTTGCGCGCTTTAATTTTGACGTCTTGCACATTACGTAGCGCCGCAATTGGGCTAACCCGGCTTGCAACGATGGCTGGCGAGGCGGCAGATAAAGTAATAATAAATAGACCGACGCCACTAATTAACGCGTAGGCTTCAAGCGGAATATAGAAGAGCAACGTCGTTGCAATATAGTCGCCCAGCAACATATTGATGACTGCAACAATGCCAAAGGTTGCGCCTATGCCTATCACGATACCCAGCGGAATTGCTACCAGACCGATCATTAACGCTTCTTGGTAAACCATGAAACGAATCTGTTGCGGTCGCGCGCCAATACTTGCCAGCATGCCAAATTGCCGGACGCGTTCGGTGATAGAAATGTTGAACGAATTGCGGATTACGAAAGCCGCAATAATCGACATCGAGCCAATCACGAAGAAAGCCATCCAGAATGCCACTATACTGGTAGTCTCCGGCACGTCGCCGTCTAGCCGCGCCAAGTTTGCATTGGTGCGAATTTGAATTTCAGAGAAGCCAGCATCCTTGAGGGCGTTGCTAAGGTTTTTATTGGCGCGTTCGGAGTGAGGCGGATCTTTGTATTTCAAGAAGACATTATAAAAATGCGTTTCGTCGCGAATTAATTTGTGCGCATCAACAATTGGCTCATATTCTTCGCGCGGATACGGATTCCAGTATGAGCACGTTTCAAGATAGCGATCCTCGTTGCATTCGATTTGATTGGCGTAGTATTTAAGCTCGAAATTCGAATCTTCTTCAATCACATGTACGACGTTGCCTGGCACATCCTTATACATTACGTGAATGTCGCCATATTCGGCAATTGCCTCCTGGCGCTCAGTCCAACTTAGGCTCGTGGCAAGACCAATCATCGACAAAATCAAGGCGACGGACAGCGCCACGCCTACAATCGTCATAATGGTGCGCGAACGGTTTTGCCTGAGATTGGTCAGGTTAAGATTCGTCAGAACCTTCATGCTCTTCCTCGCTTTTTTCGATGCGCTCAATTTCCGCCTCTACTTCTGGCGTTATTTCGTCAGTCTGCTTCGGCTCTTCGCGATACTTCTTTCGGTCCGAAACGATTTTGCCGTCTTCGAAAGTAATAATACGATCGGCCTTTTCGGCAATGCTCATGTCGTGCGTGACTAATATAATGGTCTGATGATATTTTTGATTCGCTTCTTTAAGCAAATGCACTATTTCGTCACCCGATTTCTTGTCCAAGTTGCCGGTCGGCTCGTCGGCTAATACAATTTTTGGATGATTAAATAAAGCACGGCCAATTGCGACACGTTGTTGTTGACCGCCGGAAAGTTGATTTGGCAAATACTTAATGCGCTCGGTCAAGCCAAGTGTTTCAATGAGTTCTGCGAGATATTTTTCATCTGGTTTCTTGTGAGCAAGATCAACCGGAAGCGTAATATTCTCTGCTACCGTGAGTACTGGAATCAGATTATAGAACTGATAAATAATGCCGACTTTTTCGCGACGGAAAATCGCCAGTTTATCGGCGCGGTATTTTGCGATATTTTCGCCATCAACAAGAATTTCACCGCTCGTCGCGCGATCGACGCCGCCAATCATATGTAATAAAGTCGACTTACCAGAGCCGGAAGCGCCAATAATGGCGACAAATTCACCCTCTTCTACCTCAAAACTAACATCATCTACAGCTTTGACTAGACTATCACCTTTGCCGTAGGTTTTTACTAAATTCTTTACTTCCAGCATACTCATTATGCTTATATTATACACAACTGAGGCGCGGAATGGTTAATCTTCAACTTTTGGCAAAGCTTCCAATAGCGGACGGTAAATGTCCATTTCTGGCTCGATTTTGAAATTCTCCATCGAGGCAGTGTTAGAGTATTTTATCTTCAAGTCACCGCGCACGATTACGATCGGCGTGCATTCATTATTTTCACCCATCACGTTAACTGCCATAGTCGCAAGCGGATCAATCATGTCTACCTGAGTGAGATGCATTTCGCGGCCAAAGAGATCTTTCTTGCCACGGATATCGTTCAACGGCTCCACGCCAGCCAAGCCAATCGTAAGACCAGTCACACCCCAACGCAATGGCGTGGTATGCGAATCTGTTACGACGACGCCAAGCTTTTTGAGATTATGCTTCTTCATCAAACGCGTGCGCACCTCGCGACAGAACGCATCAATTTCTTCTGGCCATAAAATAAAATGATTATCCGCGTTACTCTCGTCGATACCGGCAGCTGGAATTAAAACACCATGAGCTACCGTGATGTTTACATTGTAGTCGCCCGTAGGATTATGATAAGCAATCATACGCTCAGCCTCTTGGCGAATGAGTTCCTCTTTAGTGGCATCAGTATTCTTGACCGTGCGACCTTGATGAATGGAAACAATCTTCGATGTAATAAAAACAATATCGCCGTTTTTTACTTCAAGATTGTCGATGATATCCCAAATTTCGTCTTTTGGCGGGCGGACGAGGCGAGTTTTAACTGGCAGTAGCTCTATTTTCATGAGGAGAATTATACCACCAAAAAACGGAACCTATGCTCCGTATTTTAAATGGTACACCCGATAGGATTCGAACCTACGACCCTCTGTTCCGAAGACAGATGCTCTAATCCACTGAGCTACGGGTGCACTGCCCTATATTATACCACGCTTTACCACGCTTGTATTGACAAAATGCTTATGTGGTGGTATAATCTCGCTAACCTGGCGAAGGAGGCAGGTTGAATTTTGAGTTGTCCTGCACACTTGCACTTTTAATTAGGAGGTGGCTTATGTATCAAGTCAATGAGCGCGATAAGCAGATTTTGTTTCGCGTAGATCCTACTGACCAGATTTCCAAGTTAACCATGATGAAGCCGGAGACTATCGCAGCTCTCGAACATGCCCACGTTGAGATTGTGGAAGACCCGTATCGACTGGCGCCGATCTGGCTGATTGATATCAAAGGTGTTTCTGAAGAGGAAAAAGACAAGCTCGATGCAGTGTATCGTTACCTGTTCTTTGATGCCTTCGATAACCTGCACGGATAACTCAAGTCACCAATTCACCAGTTTGCCCCGTTTCGCGCGGGGCGTTTTTCATGTTTCTTGAGAGCATAAAAAATGGTACGCCCGGCAGGAGTTGAACCTGTGACACCTGGTACCGGAAACCAGTGCTCTATCCACTGAGCTACGGGCGCACTTGGGTATATTTTAGCATGAAAAAGGCGCCTCCCGGGCGGGGGCGCCAGATGGTTAATCCAGAACGTAGTCTTTGACGTGACGGCGAGCGGCCGGGATGTCGCGATCTGGGCCTTTGAAGTAGCCGTTTATCCAAGTCTGCTTGCCTGTTTTATGATTGGTGCGCATGTAGCCATGCACATACCAACAACGGCAACGGCGCTCGAATTCGCGCGAGCCGCCTTTGCTGGAATAGAGCGGGTACTCGCGGACGTAAATCCTGCGACCAATAGCGGTACGATGCGGACGTTTAGAATCGGCTTTTTTGGCCGGCTTCGGAGCACTCTCTTCTTCGAATGGATCCGGTTCACCCGGAAATACTTCGATTACGCGCTCTGGGCAGGCATGAAAGGCCCACTGCGCATAGAAGTAACTACTCAGGATACTGACGATATTATCGTGATAGCGGCTATTTACGTCGCCAAACCAATAAACTGCTACCTGGTAGATATCTTCCTCGACATTAATCAACCCTAAACCGAATAAGGTCGTACGGCCGCGTTCGGTGTTGATAAACGCATCAACCATCGGAACGATATCGTAGCCGTTGTACTTGATGCGCGGCAATTCGCTACGACGGAACGGAATGACACTGCCGTCCTCCGTGCGCACCGTAAAGTTTTGCAGCGCCTCGTGATAAAACGGTATTGGCAAGTCCTTGATATGCTCCGCTTCGCGGTTAACTAAATCCTCCCATTCCTGGTCGTTAAGTGCGAGATGGTCAAAAGAATCTTCTTCATCGATGAGCTTGCGCCGTGTGTCGCGAATATCTTCGCGCTTGAAAGCCGGCGTCATGTCGCAAATGACCGTCACAAATGGTGCCGGGTCGTTGTCGCCACGTTCGCGCAGGATAAGTTTACCCTTTGCGGGAATCGGATAATCCTCCGGAATGTTTGCAAGCTTGAAGCGACTGTACTTCTCGTAAATAGCCTCGCGTTGTTGCATGACGATGCGTAAACGATCCTGCATCGTGAACGGCGCCGTCAATTGACCGCTAAACTGCTTCAGTTGTTCGATAGCCTTTAACTGTTCTGGTGTAAGTTTCTCATTCGCCAAATCATATTCCCCCTTCTACGTTTGAGATTTAAAGGTGCATTTTTTAATTATACCATACTTAAGCGTTTTAGTCAATCTAAAGTGGTATATAGTGGGCTTTTTATGCGCGTCGTGATATACTTTATATATGAAAATACGCGAAAATGTACCCATAGCAGAACTAACAACCATGCGGCTCGGTGGCGCTGCGCGCTATGTTATCGAGATCGAGGAAGATAAGGACCTCGCCGAAGCGTACCGTTTCGCGCGCGAAAAAGATTTGCCCACTTATGTCCTCGGTGGCGGCTCGAATGTGATTGGTCGCGATGGCGGTTTTCCGGGTGTAATTTTAGTTAATAAGCTACATGGCATTTACGTGATTGATAGCGACAAAGACTCCATCCGTCTCTGCGCCAAATCTGGTGAATTGTTGGATAGTTTAGTGCAGTACAGTGTAACGCTCTGGAATGGTGAGTTTGCTGGCTGGTGCGGCATAGAAGCGTTGGCTAAGATTCCGGGCACCGTTGGTGCAGCTCCAGTTCAAAACGTAGGCGCTTATGGGCAAGACATTTCGCAAACCCTTCACTCCGTCTGCGTTTATGATCAGAAGGACAATCTATTTAAACATATGATGGCCGACGAACTAGACCTCGGCTATCGTCATAGCATTTTTAATACCGGCGATGGCGTTGGGCGCTACTTTATTACTAGTGTCACGCTCGAGTTGCATAAGAATTGGATGAAGCCACCGTTCTATACTTCCCTTCAAGCGTATTTTGACGAGCATAATATTACCGAATTTAACCCGCAAGTAATTTACGACGGCGTGGCTGCCGTGCGTGCTGGCAAGCTGCCAGATCCTGCAGAATTTGCTAGTGCCGGCTCTTTCTTCAAGAACGTTTACCTTAAAGAAGATGAGATTGCCGCCGCCGAAGCCAAGGGCATTCCAGTCTGGGATGGCGGTAAGGTGCCAAGTGGCTGGCTCATTGAACACGCTGGTCTAAAAGGCAAAGAATTCTATGGTATGCGTGTTTCCGACAAGGCCGCTTTAGTTCTGATTAATGAAAGTGCCAAGAGCTATGCCGATTTGGCAAAAGCGCGCCAGGCCGTAATCGATGCAGTTTATGAAAAATACGGTTTAAAGCTCGAGCAAGAGCCGATGGAGCTAGGTGAATGATTTAGGGGTTTCTAGCGGTTTAAGATTAAACTAACTAGGAGATTTTGATGAAAGAATTAAATGGACGCGAATTAGCCGACTACGTCAAAGCGCGCCAGGCGCATCAAGTCAAAGCGTTACGCAGTCGCAAGAAATGGGCAAAGCTCGCGATTTTCTACGATAATGACTCGCCGGTGATTGCTAAATATATGTCACTTAAACAACGCTACGGCGAAGATATTGGCGTAGCGGTCGACGTAATTAGACTTACCGCTTCCGACGCTGAAGAAAAGCTGCGCGCCGCCGCCGAAGATGATACCGTAACGGGCATTATCGTACAGTTGCCACTCGCCGAATGTGATATGAAGATTTTGGACTTGATTCCTCTCAAAAAGGACGTCGATGGCTTACGTGGCGAGACCGACACGGCTACCGCCATGGCGATTCATTGGCTACTAACTAGCTACGGCGTAGAGTTGCCCGAAAAGAAGATCGCCATCGTTGGTCGCGGCAAATTAGTAGGCGCACCGCTCGAACGAATGTGGCGTGAAAGCAATTACGACGTAACAGTCTTTGCTAAAGGTAGCAATCTCGATGAATTAGTTAATTACGACGTAGTGGTTACAGCCACTGGCGTACCGGGCTTGATTAAATCCCGTATGCTAAAACTTGGCGCCGTAGTCGTAGATGCTGGTACGGCTTCCGAGGGTGGCGTTATTAAAGGTGATCTCGACGACGAAGCACGCGAACGCGACGATTTAACCTTAACGCCAAAAATTGGCGGTGTTGGCCCGCTCACGGTCACTATGCTGTTCGAACACGTATTACAAGCTGCAGAATAAAAGCAAACCGGTTCCGTAAAAAGAGCCGGTTTTTAATGACATCAAAATACCTCCTCGTATTGAGGAGGTATTCCCTATGAGCTACGCTCTACGTCCGCTCGGTGGATTGCTTGGCTATGAGCCACCACCGTTATTGCGCCATGAATCGAAGCTTTCGATGCCGGCACGCTTTTGCCATTCTTGGTGAGTTTCTCCTCTTTCAGCATCGCGTGGGCTAGCGGCCTCAGCGCGACGAGTCATTTCTTTCTCCCATTCGGCGCGAGCGGCCGGTTCTGGCACTGAGCCGCCTGCTGGAGCGGAGCCACCTGCTGGAGCAGAAGAGCCGCCATGATCGACACTAATTATCGTATCGCTGCCACTAGCGGAAGGAGCTGAGGTGCTAGTTGTCGTAGTTGTTGTTGAAGCTGCCGGGGCGCCACCTGCTAAGGAGCCAGTATCGGAGCGATGATCGACATGAATCGAGCCTCCATCCGTACCGCCAGCACCGCTTGTGCCACCGGTAGTTGTTGTTGTAGTAGTAGTTGTAGTCGTCGTAGTGGTTCCGCCTGCGTTGTCTGTGCCACTAGTTGTCGTTGAGCCGCCCGTATATGGAGCGTTGCCATAACCATTGACCATATTTTCGAGAGCTTTAACACGGCCACCTTTCATGTCACTTCTAATATTGTCGTTATTCAAAGCACCCTGAGCAGCGGCTTGCATCTGACTGAGCTCCGTAGCCGCTTCCGTATTGCCAGCTTTAGCCTGATTGCTTAGATATTCAGCACGAGTGCTGAGGCGCTCAAATTCTTTATCGTCCATTCCACCCATCTGGCTCGGCTTCAAGCTACCAGCCGACGGCGTTGCGGACTCCAACATAGATTTCGTCGCTAAGCCACTCTCGTCTGCGGCGCTCATGTTCTGAGTGCTATTTGCAAAGTCGTAAAGCGAGCGGCTGTTGTTTTTGTAATCTTTGGCATGGTTTTCCATAAGATTCGAGCTAAACGTCCTCACGGAATCTGCAGATAATTCACCACTCTTTTGCGCCGTCAGCAAGGCTCCGCGTACTGCCTCACGGCCATCTTCACCCTTAGCGGAAAGAGCGTTCTGGTAAGCCTTAATAGCCGTTTCATCGCCCGTCCTGAGTGCATGCACGAGACCATTCTGCATTGACGAAATATCCGTTGTAGATGCCGTAACCATTTTGTCAGTAGCTTTACCGTTTGCGTCGTAGACAGGAACGGAGCGTGTGCCTGTGGCAATGCTAGTCTCATAATCTTTAACATCTTGAGCTTTCTGATTAGCGTCCATTGCAGCAATACGCGTCGCCCTTAGGTCTTTACCTTTAGCGCCAAATTGATTACCGATTCTATTTGCGGCGCCCATCTCGGCCAAGGCGGCGTCACGACCTGCAGCAATTCGCGCTTGCTTACCGCGAGTCATCAGGCCATGTTTTTGACGAGCATCTTGAAGCTTACCCTTCCAGTTAAGGCTGCCGTCACTGCGCAGGCCTGCATTTCGTCGAGCCTGAGTACGACGGAGACTATCTGCCATACCACTACGCGCGATAGCGCCTCTACCACGACCAGTGAGACCGTGTTGCATGCGACCGATGCCCATGGCAATTGCACCCATAGAAGCACGGAGTACCTTTGGAATCATAAAGATTGGCACGATGCTGATTACGGCTGCAGTAAGGATGAGCGAGAATGCCACCGCACCGCCAGTACCACCTGCGGCGCTCATCAAGATGATCTTAGCTGCAAACTGACCACCATAGACCATTGCGCTACAAATTGGGAAGGCTAAGAGTAAGCCCTTGAAGGTATTAAACCATCTATCGAATATTTTCTTCGTATTCGGCAAGGCATAACAGACGAATGCCATTGGCGAAACGATAACGAGAATTAAAGCGAAGGCTTTGCGTACGGCGAGCAAGACGAAGAGGAAGAAGATTGCAATCGCGATTGAGAGCAAGCCCATCAATACAGGAACGATAATTGCAACACCCTTAGTAAGGACGATGCCCAATGCTACTACGCCTGCAATTACCTGAACGACGATTGCGCCTGCGCCGAGATCAACCTTAGCATCTGGCACTTCCGACATCGAGAATTCACCCGCATCCAAACTTAGCAAATCGCCAATAGATTTACCAATTATATTTGATACGTCGACTGCTAGCTGACAGATAATATATGACAAGTTGACTAATACGGCAGTTACGAAGAGTTTTGGCAAGATCTTCTTGATGCCATAGTTATCAATACCAACGCCGGTAAGCTGCGAGAAGATAACTACAAGGAACAAGATGATGAATGCCGTGTTGGCGAAGTTTCTGAAGACCTCCCAAACATTCTGCGCAGCACTGTTTGTAAATAGGCCGGCGTCGAGAACCATGAATGGCACAACTAATGCCTCATAGGCGCCCTGAATGAAGTCCGAGAGCTGATTAATAATCGGACAGACAATCCAACCGAGCGAGCCAGCGTTGTCATAACAAGATGGTTCTTTCTTCGTGTCGCCATCAACAAGATCGTCAGGGTCGGCTGCCGGATCATGAGCAGCGACATCAATGTCGAACGCTTCCGGATCATAACACTCCAGCGTCATCTTATCATCACTATCAATGTTACCTTCCGTCTTGACGTAGTTGCCCGATGACATAATAGTATTAAGTTCGTCCAAGTTCTTTTGCGCTTCGGCTTTAAGATCATCTGAACTATCGCCGTCAGCGATGACTTCTTCGAGTTTAGTTTTAGCAACCTCCCAAGCATTCTGCCCATCGGATGTCTTTGCCTCAGCACAGGCTTTCTTTAACTCGGCGGTAATAATACCCTGATAGCCACCTGAACGGTTTTCAACTTCGTTTGAGTTCTTGCGCAGACGCTCTACGCCAGCCAATAATTCCTCACAGCTTTTAGCTGGGTGATCGCTAGAAAGCGCCGTGCCCCAGCTGCCAGTACTCGAAATGTGGTAGTACTTGCGTTGCATTTCGATTTTTTTGTCGGAGCGGTCGATTAATACTACTGGCGACCAGTCGCTATGAGGGTCAGCCGACGATTCGCTGAATGAACAACGATAGTTAAAGTCTTTGATGTAGAGGAAATAACCGTCAACGTTGTTAAAGCTGCCAATTTCGCCCCAGGTAGGAAGGTATGGATTATACTTGCTTGAGGTCGGGTCCGATGTTCTACTGGAATAAAATTTTTCGTATATTTTCTGTAAATGAGCTTTGCCTTTATCTTCGCCGGAACTCATCCAATAAACACACGTACCGCTGCCAAAGATACCGCAGTCAAACATGCCTAAACCAGCTGTATCATCTTCGAAGTGCTCACAGTTTTTTGCGCTATTATCGACGCGCTGAATTAAACCAGGTTGGCCACCATCACAGAGAATTTCCTTCATTGAAATGCCAGCGTCGGCCATAACTTTCGCAAATAGCTGGAAGATGCTAGTGCCGCCGTCTTCACCCTGATAACACCAAATCGTACCGTTACCGCCATCCCAGCCGGAGCTACCTTTTCCTTGTACGATACCTTCAATCTGAAGCGAGGTGGAAATGTCCGTGGTACCATGAATCATGATTTTGCCTTCTTCGGCATTCTTACCACGCATCATAGGAATATATTCACCGTCATTACCACCAATTGACGCGACGCATTTACTCATCGTGTTAACGACAACGTTGACATAGGCGGCATCTTCAAGCTGTTTAGCAATATCATCACGCGTCACACTATCCGAAATAACCTTAATAGCCGTAGCATAGAATTCTAGCGAAAGGCTAGTGACTATCAATGCCAACATGAAGATTGCAGCGGTAGCTTTTTTAGTGATTTTTCTTCGGTTCGTTTTTCTCTTGAATAGTGTTATCATTTCTCTTCTCCATTACGAGAAATTTCGCTTAATTGGTTTAAGGAATCAATTAATCCCCCATCCTTCGTATCTCCAACATAATTTTTAATGGAATCATTCAGATAAGGGCTACTTTTATAGAGAGCCGATAGCTGATAATCGTCGTTCGCGATGTTTATACAGGCCTGAGTCATTTTTTCGCGACAGTTATTATTCTTGACAACATCTTCGACTTTTTTCCTGAGCGGAGCGGCCTCTTTAATGATACTGATAGTACTCGACATACCGTTCATGTCTTTATATGGAGCCAGGAGCTGTTCTGCTTGATTAGAATCGCCACTGCGCATTGCGTCAATGATCGCATAGGTTATTGAATTGTATTTTTCATACTGTGCGATCCTAGCCTCAAGTTGTTTCAAAGCTAAGCTCGCTCCTTCTATGGAGGAATTTTTCCGATCTTTGAGAGCGGTCTGGATTTTCTTAACCATTTCCATCTTGGAAGAATCGGTACTTTTGAGCGCTTCATAATCGCTGTCGTTTGCGTACTTAAAAGTAGATAGGTTCATCTTTTCGGTGTCTAGGTTCCGAATTTTAAGTTCGTAGTAGCTAATGCCATCGAAATTTTGCGTAATTACTTCGGACAAATCACCTGCAATTTCTTCTTGGGTTGGCTTTGGAATAAGTGAATAGATGGCGAATCCGATAACGGCTACAAGTATTAATGCCCCGACGATGATGAATGGTTTTTTATTAATTTGACGAGGCTGGCGCTGAATATTGGAAGTTGCATTATTAGCGGCCGCCTCCCTAAAGAAGTCTGGATTATTCGGATTATTTGCTATATTATTAGCCGCAATAAATTCTGCGTTAGCTTGCATCTGTGGCGCACTGCTCTTGGTTGCTTTTTCGCGAGAGCGACGACCAAAATATTTTGCGCTACTGTTTTTATTGTTTGAGTCGAAAGCGACTGCGCCGCCATCTTCTCCGCCGCTCACGATTGCGGCTGGCTGATTGTAATCATTATCAGCACCAAAAGTACCCGTTCCGCTGTTGACCGGGTCTGGCCCTAGGGGCATTCCAGAATTTTCACCACCGTACATGCCATAATTTTAGCATAAACTTTTTATACAAAACAACAAAAATATATTTTTGTGCAAAAAAAAGACGACCACCCGGAGGCAGTCGTCTTTTAAGTTTTGTTTCCCGTCTTGCTTGGAGCTTCGGGAAGCTCTATACTAGGCGGTCAACTTTATTGTTTGCGGCTTGCAAT
>CAMZHH010000016.1 GCA_947306745.1 uncultured Candidatus Saccharibacteria bacterium | reverse complement strand
GCGAACGGAGAGGCCATTGAATTTGCCCTGGAGAGAAGGAATGGTGAGAGCGGCAGCTTTGCTAGCGCCGGTAGTCGTTGGAACGATGTTTTCGGCGGCAGAGCGAGCTTCGCGAATGTCCTTAGCTGGAGCGTCCTGGAGCTTCTGGCTAGCAGTGTAGCTGTGAACGGTAGTCATCATGGCTTTTTCGATGCCAATGTTGTCTTCAAGAACCTTCATGACTGGTGCAATGCAGTTAGTAGTGCAGGAAGCGTTAGAAATAATTTGGTCTTCTGGAGTGACCTGATCTTCGTTGACGCCGAGTACGATAGTCTTTGCGCCTTCGCCTTTGGCTGGAGCGGAGATAACAACCTTCTTTGCGCCAGCGTTGATGTGGGCGCGAGCCTTTTCTGGATCGGTGAAGAAGCCGGTGGACTCGATGACGACATCTACGCCTAGATCGCGCCATGGCAAGTTGCCTGGTTCTTTCTCTGAGAAAACGCGAATTGGCTTGCCGTTGACGATAATGTTTTCGTCATCAAAGCCGACATCCTTTGAGTAGATGCCATAGTTGGAATCGTATTTCAAGAGATGCGCGAGTGTTTTAGTATCAGTAAGATCGTTAACGGCGACAATCTCGGCGTCGTTACGATCAAATGCGATTTTGAAAGCATTGCGACCGATGCGCCCAAAACCGTTAATAGCAATTCTTACCATCTTTTTCTCCTATAAAAATATATAGTTTTGCTTATGTTTATTGTATCACATCGGTTGTGATATGATAGAGTAAAATGCTATTCGGAGATAAGGGGAAAATCTCCGCAAAAATTACGAAAGGAGTGAAATGGCAGATTTTAACCAAGTGCTTGAGCCTGGTGATTACAAAAACGGCAATATTAATGTCGTAATTGAGATTCCAACTGGTAGTAACCACAAGATTGAATGGGATCGCAAGCGCGCTTGCTTTATGCTTGACCGCATTGAGCCAATGGCATTTGCGAAGCCTTGCAACTACGGTTTTATTCCACAAACTCTTGATGAGGATGGTGATGAGCTCGACGTACTTGTAATTACTGAACAACCACTTACGACTGGCATTTATGTAAAAGCTCGCATTCTTGGTGTAATGAAATTCGTTGATGACGGCGAAGTAGATGACAAGATTATCGCTGTTGTTGATGATGATCGCAATAATGGCGACGCTATCAAGACTTTGGAAGATTTGCCAAAGCGCACGATCGAGCAAATTGAATTCCACTTCAACCATTACAAAGATCTCAAGAAGCCTGGTACGACTCAAGTCAAGGGTTTCTTTGGTGTAGATGAAGCTGTAAAAGTTATTGAAGACGCTATTAAGCGCTTCTAATTACAAATAAAAGAATAGCCCCGAACGGCGTTCGGGGCTTTTTGGTGAGTAAGGCGATGAAAAATCTTACGGATGTAAGTGTATTCTGCGTTTGTTTATCGCGATGATATGTCCGATTATGAAAACTGGGAAAAGACATATCTTCTTGACGACGTTAAAACGTCTCTTCTGTCCGATAACGTTTCCTGTTTTATCATACTGCAGAACTGGCTCGAAGGATTCGTCCAGAAAATGGCTATATTCAAAGATACAACCAATCACTGCGAATACGATACCTATCAGAGTTGAAAGGATAGAAGCGTGCTCCTTGGTAGAAGTACATTTTTTGTCGTCAGAGACGAGGCGCATGGTTGTTTCCGCGACCAAATCTTTGTTCTGGTGTTCCGGTACAACGATATTGGTGTTGGCGGTGGTGTTGTCGAGATACACTAAATCTTCAAGATTGCGAGTCATATTTTTCTCCTATTCTTGGGGGCCTTCAAAAAGGCGACAAGCTCGGATATCGAGCTAGCATTAGAAGATTAAAGGCATTTTAATACTCTAACGCTAGCTCGAAAATACGAATCGTATTTTCATCTAACTTACTCGAAATGTGCAATGAGTGCTTTTGAAGTAACTCATAATTTTATTATAGCACAAATGCCATAAAAAGTCAATATACGCTTATGCTTATTTATCTGAGCACCGTAAATGAACAAAAAACTTGTACGCAAGTTTGATTAAAAATAAAGCGCTTGTGATATGATAGAACTAAGATAAAACTTAAGGAGGAATCCAAATGGGCTTTATTAAAGCATTTACGGGCGCCCTCAGTGGTAGTTTCGCGAATCAGTGGCTCGAGTACATGGCGCCACCTGCGTCAATGACCGATCATGTCTTGTTAGCACGCGCAACTCCTGTGAAGGTGAACGGCAGTGAGAATAACGACGGCGAAGAAAATGCCAACGTTATTTCTAACGGTAGCAAGTTCATGGTTCCAGAAAATACCTGTTTAATTATCGTCGAAAACGGCGGTATTACTGGTGTAATTGCTGAACCAGGTGGCTATACTTACACGACTGAGAACGTACCAGAAGCAAAGAGTATGTTTGCTGGTGATGGTTTCTTCGCTTCGACCTTTGGTCAAAGCTGGAATCAATTCAAGTTCGGTGGCCAACCAGGCAACCAACAGATGGCATTCTATGTCAATTTGAAGGATATTGCTGGTCTCCACTATGGTACCCAGAACCCAATTCGCTATAAGGATGCTAACTATGCTAATACAATGTTGGCAGTTACTAGTAATGGTACTTATACGATTAAGGTTGTTGATCCAATTTTGTTATTCAAGAACTTGATTCCTGTAGACATTACTTCTGGTCAAGGTCGCAGTACCTTTGAGCTCGGTGATGGCGATGGCGGCGTAGAAGAGAGCCTCTTCGCTGGCTTCGTCGGTTCCTTGGCTGCCGCTCTTTCGGCATACACCAAGGGTGGTAAGTCCATCGATGACATTCAAGGCGGTACGGTTGAATTCGCTAAGAATATGAATGAAGCCGTTGAAACCAACTACCAATGGGGTACTAAATACGGTCTCGCTATCGTAAACGTACAACCACTTGGTCTCGACTGGGACGAACAATCTGTCGAACTTATCAACAAGTTCAACATGGGCAACCTCATGCAAGGTGGTGTGGGTGCTGCTTATGCTCAGACGCAAATTGCCGAAGGCTTCAATGCTGCTGGCCAGAATGGCGCAGGTGGTATGACCGGTATGGCAATGGGTGTTGGTATGATGGGCGGTATGGGTTCCGTTACTCAGCCAATGGGTGTAAATCCAGTAACTGCTCAGCAACAAGCTCAAGCTGCCGCTCCTGCTGCTCCAGCTGCACCAGCTGCCGCTCCAGCTCCAGAAGCACCAGCTACTCCAGAGGCGCCAGAAACTCCAGCGGCACCAGCTGCGGAGTAATTGGGAGAACTAACTTCCAATGGCTACTGATGAGCCGAAATTTGAGTTGCATCGCTGCCCCAATTGTGGGGGCAGCGATGTGGCCATTGACTTAGGCGAAGGAAAACTACGCTGTAATTTTTGCCAAACGCTTTTTGACGGAAAGAAGATTAATGAAGCTGGCGGGGTAGAGAAGTTACACGGAAAAGTTGTAGAAGAGGGTGCCGAGGATATTATTCCGAGCGAAGAAATCATCGTTACCTTTAAGTGTCCTTCTTGTGGCGCGGAAGTAGTTGTGAATGCCGCCGAGAAAACGAGCGCATCTTGTCACTGGTGCCGTCATATTTTCTCTTTGGTGGATAAAATTGAAAACGGTGCAGTGCCGGATTTAGTGTTGCCGTTTAAGATGAATAAGCGAACGGCCGAACAAAAAGTCCGGGAATGCATCGAGAAATATCAGAATAAGCTCGATAAGGAATTCTTGAAGAATTTCAAGGCTAGCGAAGTTCGTAGCGTCTATTTTCCATATTTTATTGTGGATGTAAATGCGCACGAACGTATGAAAGGTGATGCCGAAAAGGTTACGGAAGCCGATAAAGGTAAAAAGACTCCACCTTGGACAGTTGAGCAACATTACCTCGATTTGGAATATGATTTATTAATTGACGACTTGACAGTAGAATCTTCCGCGAAGCGTTTGAATCAAAACCGCGACGTAAATTCGAACAACATTATTAATGCGATTTTGCCGTTTGATACGGAGAATGCCGTAGCGTGGGATGCGAATTTCATCCGTGGCGTAGCGGCAGAGAAACGCAGCGTAAATACTGGCAAGCTAAAAGAAGTTGTCATGCTGCAATGTGGCGATATTGCGCGCCATGAAGTAATGAAAGAATTGCCAGATTATACGCGCGGCGTACGTTGGGATGATGAACATTTGAGTCTAAGAGGCATTAAATGGAAGACGGCTTATTTGCCAGTGTGGCTGTATAGTTATCAGCGCGAAGGCGATATGCGTATTTATTATGTCGCCATAAATGCGCGTACGGGCGAAACGGTAGGTTCGATGCCGGCGCCAAAGCTTGGCGAACGTGTTTCGTCAGTGAAGCGAGCGCGCCATGCTCACGAGCGTGAGACGCGCGTGGAGCTACAGAATTTTGAAGTACGCGATGCAAAGAAGAGTGAAACGACGGCTTGGCTGAATGCTATGGTCGGGCGAAACGATGATCGCGCTATTGGCTCATTAGCGACGGGTCGCGAAGATATGTTGCTTTCTGAAAAACGTTATTACGAGAATGGCAGTGAATACGCAGAAGAAAGCAAAAAAGCGAAAAGTCCAACTTCATTTTCCGATAAAGTAGATGAATGGTTGGACCTAGAACGCGATTACAATAAAAATGGCGCTTTAACGACGGTTTCGAAATTGAAGTTATTTAGTGCAATATTGATGATGATCGTAATCGCATTAGTGTTAGCCATGGTTATAAAGTCATTATTCTAAAAATAAGGGAGGTAAGATGATTCAGAACGACAAGAATGGCATGAATAGATGCCCGAAGTGTGGCGCTACTGATGTGTCGTTGAATACCAAAACTGGTAAGCTGAAATGCAATTATTGTCGTGCTGAATTTGAAGGCCAGGCAATTAATGCTTATGGTGGCGTAGAAGATTTGAAGGGTGAAACAATCGCTGAAGGCGCTACTAATATCATCCCTGGCGAAGATATTATTTTAACTTTGAAATGTCCAGCTTGCGGCGCACAGGTAGTGATTAATACCGAAGAAGTTACGAGCGCGCGCTGTCACTGGTGCCGCCATACTTTGTCCGTGAATGAGAAATTGCCGAATGGTGCAGTGCCAGATATGGTTCTTCCATTTAAGATGGATAAGAAATCTGCCGAGTCGAAGATCCGTGAATTTGTAGAGAAGCGTCAATTCTTTGCTCATCCGAAATTTAAGGAAGAGTTCACGACCGAAAATATTATGGGCGTCTATTTGCCATATATGGTGGTAGATGTAAACGCTCATGCGAGCTTGGCCGGCGAAGCGGAACATTTAGTGCGTAGCTATACTGTAGGTAGCGGTAGTTCACAACGTCGACGCTATGATGCTGATGCGTATGACGTGTCGCGTGATTTTGACTTGTTGGTAGACGATTTAACGGTTGAGGCTTCGAATGACAAATTGAAGCAAGACGTTCGTGCAAATACAAATAACGTAATTAATGCAATTATGCCATTTGATACAGAAAACTGTGTGGACTGGAATCCAGGTTTCTTGCGTGGTTATGCTTCGGAAAAACGCGATGCGAATATTGATTTATTGCGTCCAGTAATAAAAGAGCAAGTTGGCGACGTTGCACGTTTCCGCGCGAAGGAGAGCATGACTTTCTATGATCGTGGTACGAAGTGGACGAATGAGAAATTAGATATTAAAGGTACGAGTTGGAAGGCTGCATATTTGCCGGTGTGGTTATATAGCTATTTGCAAGATGACGCAAAGGGTAAGATGTTGCATTACGTGGCAGTGAATGCACGCACTGGTGAAACGATGGGCTCAGTACCTATCAATAAGACGCGTCTCTTGATTATTTCAGCCATTCTTGAGGTTATTGGCATCGTACTTGGTTTAGGTTGGATTAGGGTTTTCATTGGAGCTGACGATAGTGATATCTGGATGGCCGGTTTGCTCGGTTTTACGCCTGGCTTCTTATTCTACTGGATGAAGATGAGCCGTTATCGCAACATGGATGCGCGCCATACCTATGAAAAGGAAACGAAATCTACTATTAATAATTTGAAGCAATCCGATAATCTACGCGAGCATCGTAAGGGCCTAAGCAATTCAAGAATTGCGGGGGAAAACGGTAATAATGTTAAGGGTGTAATCGCAAAGAACGGCGAAAAGATGATGGGTCAAAAGATGGCTGAATATCTTGGTATAGACAAAATGATTGATACGGCGCCGGGACAAAAAATAAAAGAACGCGAGAATAATGGCGGAAAACAATAAAACTGTTTTACGTTGTCCGCACTGTGGTGGGTCAAATATCTCGCCGGATGAAAAATCCGGACAACTTAAATGTCATAGCTGTAAGCAATTAATCGACGCAAAGACCGCTAATAAAGAAGGCGGTGTCGGTTCCTTGGTGGGAAAAGTCGTCGGTGAGGGCGCAAAAAATATCGTTCCAGACGAGAAGGTGATTTTGACGCTAAAGTGCTCGTCATGTGGTGCCGAAGTTGTAATGGACGCGCGCGAATCGATGACAATGAATTGTCCGTGGTGTCGTCATTTGCTGTCAATGACGGACAAGATTCAGAATGGCGCAGTGCCAGATTTAGTATTGCCATTTAAGATATCGCGGGAAGAAGCCTTTAAGAAGATGGAGGAATTCCTTTCCGATCGTCGTTCTTTTGCAAATCCAGAATTGGTGAGGAATTTTAACGTCGAGAATATTCGTGGCGTGTTTTTGCCGTATGTAGTGGTGGATATGCTAGTTGATGCGAAGCTGTCTGGTATGGGCGAGCAGCTTGTACGAGCCTATACGGTTGGCTCGGGCGACAATGAAGAAACGCGCTATGATGCAAACTTGTATCGAATTGAACGTAGTTTTGAACTTGAAGTTGATGATTTGACAATTGAGGCTTCGAGCAGTCGTTTGAATCATGATCGTAGGGTAAATACTAATAATATTATTAGTGCGATTATGCCGTTTGATACGGAAAATGCAGTTGCTTGGGATCCGCGCTATTTACGTGGCTATACTTCCGAGCGTCGTGACTTAAATATCGATGAGTTGGATCGTAAGGCAAAGAATCAGACAGAAGATATCATGAAATATCGAATTATGGATTCGATTATACAATATGATCGTGGCGTATGCTGGGACATTATACGACTGAACCAAAAGGGCGTAAAATGGCAGACAGCCTATTTGCCAGTGTGGTTATTTAGCGTCGGCGTAAAGAAGGGTGATCGTACGATATTGCATTATATCGCTGTGAACGCGCGTACTGGTGAAACGCATGGTAGCGTGCCAGTAGATATGAATAAAATAATTAAGTTAATTCTGGGCGTGCCGCTAGCGTTGATGTTGTTGAATTTAATCCAGTCATTTTTCGAACTGTATGTATTTGGCTTTAAAGCGTCGTTTGCATTATTGTTCAGGCCGCTCGTCCCGATTATTTCGATAATTTGGATGATGGTGACGGGTATTATCTCGATTGTCAAATGGCGTAAATATGGTGATTTTGATGTACGTCATGATTTTGAAACGGAAACGCGAGCTAAGATTGATAAATTGGAAGAGAGCGACGAGCTGGTTGAAGCATTGCATGGTTTAAAGAACTCACAAATGCGGAATCGAAATGACAACAAGAAGACTGATGTGGACGGCTCAAAGAAACGTACGATTGATGGTAGGAATAACTCGAACCATAATTTAACGATTCTTATCATCGTGGGCGTAATTTTCTTCATGATGTTTATTTTGCCATTTTTAGTGTTTATGTCTGTATTGCTCGCCTCTTATTAACGGTAAGATGGTATACTTAAAGTATTATGAAACTATATAATACTTTAACGCGCAAAATAGAAAATTTTGAGCCGCAAGACGCGGAGCGGGTTAAAGTTTATACCTGTGGTCCGACCGTGTATAGCTTTGCCCATATTGGCAATTTTACTTGTTATGTCTATTGGGACCTTTTAGTACGCACGCTAAAACAGCAGGGCTATAATGTTGATCGTATTTTGAATATTACTGACGTCGGTCATTTAACATCTGATGCCGACGATGGTGAAGACAAGATGGAAAAGGGCGCCAAACGTGAGGGCAAGACGGTTTGGGAAGTCGCAGAAATGTATATGAATGATTTCTTGAAAAACTTTCGTGCTCTAAATATGGTAGAACCAAGTAAAATCTGCCGGGCGACGGATTATGTCAAAGAAGATATGGCACTAGTAGACGCATTGGATAAAAAAGGATTCTTATACGACACGACGGATGGTTTATATTACGATACGTCGAAGTTTCCGACTTATGCAGATTTCGCGCATTTGGATTTGGAACATCTAAAAGCTGGCGCACGTGTCGAATTTAGTTCAGAGAAGCGCAATGTTTCAGATTTTGCGGTTTGGAAATGGATTCGCGATGGCGAAGATCATGCGATGAAATGGGAATATCGTGGTCGGATGGGGTATCCGGGTTGGCATATTGAGTGTGCCACGATTATTCACGAAGAATTAGGTGAGCCGATTGATATTCACTGCGGTGGCATCGATCATATTCCGATTCATCATACAAATGAAATCGCGCAGCTCGAAGGCGCCTACGGCAAGCAAATGTCAAAATTCTGGTTGCATAATAATTTTATTACGATTGAAGGGCAGAAGATTTCGAAGTCGCTTGGCAATGTTTATATGTTCGACGATTTGGCGGAGCGCGGTTATACGCATATGGATTACAAAATGTGGGTGTTGCAGGGCCACTTCCAGAGCGAACGCAATTTTTCGTTTGAAGATTTGGCAGCCGCAAAGCAACGCTTGCTAAATTATCGGAATTTTGCCGCCTTACGTTGGCAAAAAGATGCAACTGATTTGAGCGAAACTAAGACTGCAATGATGGCACAGTTAGAGAATAACCTGAATTCGGCCGGCGCTTTGGCGGAGTTAGATAAAGTAATGTCAAAGAACGTTCCGGACGAAAAATTTGTACAATTTTTGGATGAGATATTTGGCCTTGGAATTACAGAAAGCACGCCGGATATTTCAAAAGAATTAAAAGCGAAAATTGCAGAACGCGTAGATGCGAAGAAAGCCAAAGATTTTGCAAAAGCCGATCAATTGCGTGATGAGATTGCAAGAGAAGGTATCACATTACTTGACAGTGCTGACGGTACGATTTGGCAATACGCTTAATGACAACAAAAAATCCCCCGTGATGGGGGATTTTTTTATTCAGCTTTTGCGATGAGTTTTTTATCTTCGTTTTTTTCGGTTTTCTTTTCTGGTGTTTTGATATTACTACCATTGAGCTTGCCGTCATCCATCAAATCCGCAGCGTATTCTTCGATAAGAATCTTAATACAGCCGGCAATTGGGATTGAGATAATAGCACCAACGAGACCAAACGTATAAACACCGATAGTGACGGCGGAAAGAATGACTAGTGCTGGAAGCTTCATGCCTTTACCTTGAATCTTTGGCGAGATAACGTTGGATTCGATTTGGAGATAAACGATTGTATAAATTAGGAAGGCAATGCCGGCGCCAAAAGCATTGAAGCCGAGAAGCAACGAGACGATAGCGCCACCGATAAAGGAGCCGAACATTGGAATTAGACTGAAAACGCCAGTAATTAGACCGAATGGAAAAGCAAAACCAGGAGCGATGCCGAAAATCAAACAAATTATAAATACGGAGACGGCGGTTGCACAAGCGTTAATTAAACCAACAGTGACGGCGCTGGAAACATATTGCGAGACGGTCTCGGCAAGTTTATGTACAACGGCTTTTGTGCGTTTAACGTTATCAGTTGGATGGAAGTTGTTCCAAAATTGCTTAATAATGCTTGGGCCTTCTGTAAGCATAAAGAAAGCGAGTACGAGGGAGAGAATGAGGACTGCGATACCATTACTGATTGAAGTGATGGAATTCGTGAGGATGCCGCCAAGGTCTTTCATATAGGTATTAGAGAAACTACTGACGGCTTGCATGATTTGCGCCTGAAGATTCTCAACGCCAATGGAATTGCCGAATTTATTAATGAAGCTAACATCATCAGTAGCATTACCAATGATAGATGGAAGGTTGCCGAGGAAACGAATAGATTCATTGATAATAGTCGGGAAGACGATAGCGACGAAAGCGATAATGAAACCTACGACGATAATATAAGCGAGCGCGATAGCGAAATTACGGCTTTTGCTTGGAAAAATACTTGCGAGGCGCTTAATGAGTGGGGAAATGGCAAGTGCGAAGAATAGTGCGGCGCCAATGATCATGAGACCAAAGCTAGCCTTTACTAACAGATAGCCAGCAGCGGCAAAACCGATAATGACTAACCAGAACCGGATAAAGGTCTTGGTATCGATTTGAATTTTAGTCGTAGTACTCATGTGTATATTGTATCATTTTAAGTTATAATGTACTTATGAATATTCCGCAGATAGAGATGCAGGTAGTAAATAAGATACCTGAAGTCCCTGATAAACTTAAAAAGATCATTACTGCGCTTTATGGTGCCATTGTATTACTTGGTGCGATTACGTTTATTTTTGGCGCAATGGTTGCGATTGAGGAGAAAAAAGTTACGGAATTTGCATTTTTCTTGTCGCCGTTAATTATTGCCGTTGGTTTGGCTGCGTTTGGGGTGATTGAAACGCTTGGCGGTAAATATACGAAGAAGCGTAAGTTTATCATTATGCTTTTAAATATTATCGTTTTCGCATTTTCGAGTGTGGTATCGATTGTGGCGGGGATGCTTGGAATGATTTTTATTTTAATTCCGATTGTCTATCTGTTGGCCTGTGCGGGTGCGATTTATTTTTCCATCAAAATATATCGCCACACCAAATATCGCATTGAGTATTAAGCTTTATAATATTTCGCCATAAAGTCATGCATATATTCCTCGAACGTATCGTCGAGGATGCTTTGGCGAATTTGGTCTACTACGCGTACGACAAAACGCTCATTATGAATACTTGCAAGAGTCTTGCCGGTGATTTCGTCGACTTTATATAAGTGATGCAAATAAGAAGCGTTGTAATTTTTACAACAATAGCAATCGCAGTCTGGATCGATTGGTGCATACATTTCACGATATTTGGCATTCTTAATATTAATTCGGCCATTAGGCGTATAAAGTGCGCCATTGCGTGCTTGGCGGGTTGGGGCAACGCAGTCGAAAGTATCGCAGCCATACATGGCACCGATGAATAAATCGCGTGGTTCGGAGCCCATGCCGAGAAGATGGCGCGGTTTATCGTTTGGAAGTATTTCATTAGTAAGTTTGATGATGTTGGCAGTTTCTGGTGTTTCGGTGGTATAAAGGGAGCCAATGCCGTATCCGTCAACTGGTTGAGTGGCCATTAATTCAGCAGATTCGCGACGTAAATCTTCAAATAGTCCACCTTGCACGACGGCGTATAAAAATTGTTCAGGTTTGCCATTGGCTTTTGCTTCGGCAGCGAGGCGTTGGTGTTCTTTAATATTGCGTGGAAGCCAATCATGCGTGCGCTTCATTGCTTTAGCGACGAGATCCTTATCGGTCGAGTCGATAGCTTGATCGAAAGCCATGTGAATATCAGCGCCGATTTTCCATTGAGCTTGCATTGAAATTTCAGGATTCATGCGGATTTTGTCGCCATTGTAGTGCGATTTAAAAGTGACACCGTCATGGTCAATTTTGGCATCGGTGAGAGATAACATTTGAAAACCGCCCGAGTCGGTAAAACTTGGACCATGCCAACTAGTCCACTCGGCAAAACCGCCGCCACGTTCAATTAAATCTGGTCCTGGTGCAAGAATTAAATGATAGGTATTTGCGAGAATAGCTTGCGATCCAAGTTCGCGCATTTGGGTGTGAGTGATAGCCTTGACGGAAGCGCGTGTAGCGGCGCCAACAAAAGCTGGAGTTTGAATGTCACCGTGTGGCGTATGAATGACGCCAACGCGCATGAGGTCTTTTTGTTTAATAATGTCGAACTTTAACATATAAACATTGAATCTCCGTAACTTAATAATTTGTAGCCACTATGTGTAGCATGGTCATAAGCTGGTTTGAGATGCTCCCAACCGGCAAAAGCTGCGGCAAGCATTAGTACGGTAGATTTCGGCGCGTGAAAGTTTGTGACTAACGCATCGACAACTTGAAATTCGAAGCCAGGATAGATAAAGATGTCGTCTTCGCCAGCGGTTTTACCGGTTTTGGCCCAGAATTCGAGCGTGCGAGTAACGGTAGTGCCGACGGCGATGACGCGATGGCCGGCTTTTTTAGTAGCCTCAATGGCTGCGATAGTTTCTGCTGGAATATGGAACCATTCGGAATGCATATGATGTTCTTCAACTTTGTCGCTACGAATTGGTAGGAAAGTGCCGAGGCCAACATGAAGGGTAAGGTATTGGATTTGAACGCCTTTTTCCTGTAATTTTGCCATTAATTCTTTAGTCATATTAAGGCTAGCGGTTGGCGCGGCGGCGGAACCGAGCTCTTTAGCCCAGACGGTTTGGTAACGCTTAATGTCATCTGCATCAGCATCGCGATGGAGATATGGCGGTAGTGGGACGTTGCCGTAATCCGCTACGATGTCGGTCAAACCGCGGTTAGCGGTGACGGTCGCAGTACCGTTGCCGAGGATTTCTTTGACGGTAATGATGTCATTGGTTTTGGAATCGTTAGCGACGTTTTTGACGGATAATTGATCGCCGGCATGAAGTTTGCCGCGGTACATGACGTGGTCTATATCGCCGTCGTGTTTTTCGAGGACGACGAGCTCACGTGGACGGCCGTCTGGAAGTTCAGTAAAAACGCGAGAGCGCATTACGCGCGTATCGTTCAAAATAACTAAATCGCCTGGCTCGAGAAAATCAGCCAAATCAGCATAGTGAGAATCGGTCGTTTCGCCGGTGCGACGATTAAGAATAAGTAGGCGAGTAGTGCCACGCACTTTTGGTGGACGTTTAGCGATACATTCTTCGGGTAGATCGTAATTGTAATCAGAAACTAACATATCTATATATTATATAATTTTTTGTGAGTTTTAGCAAAAACGATGAGGATAGATTTTTCTCCTGTCTTTTTAAGGTTTTTTCAGGTTCGAACCTTAAACTGGTAATATATAGATAGGAGAAAATCCAAATGAGAGTATTATACGTTGAAGATGAAAAGTTTCTTGCCGAGGCAGTGAAGCATAATCTTGAAAAGCAAGACATTGATGTTGATTTGGCATTTGATGGAGAAGACGGCTTAAATAAAGCCGTTGATAGTATTTATGACTGCGTAGTTTTGGATATTATGTTGCCAAAATTGTCTGGCATTGATATTTTGAGCCGTATGCGCGAAAAGAATGTAGCAGCGCCAGTCATCATGCTGTCGGCACTTTCGGAAGTGGAAGATAAAGTTAATGGCCTTAACGCAGGTGCGGACGACTACCTCGCGAAGCCATTCAAAACCGCAGAGCTTGCGGCACGCATTAATGCGTTAGTGCGTCGTCCGGCAAAAGTGCAATCGAATGTTTTGAAATATAAAGATCTTTCGTATGATACGAACGAAAAATTATTAAATGGCGAAAGTTTAACTAGTAAAGAAGCAGCGATCATTCATGAATTAATGAAAACGCCAGAAAAAATCGTTCAGAAAGATTATCTTTTGAATAAAGTTTGGGGCGGAGAAGCTTACGGTGAGGATAATTATATTGAAGTTTATATGTCGCGTTTGCGTAAAATGCTTCGTAAGTTAAATAGTGTTGTTAAAATTACAACAGTAAGAGGCTTTGGCTATAAAATTGTAGCAGAATAATATGTTCAAGAAACTTCGCAATAAATTTATTTGGACCAACATGATTACCGCTACGGTAATCATCGTGATTGCTTTTGCTTCTATCTTTTTCGCGACCGCCGTGTCGCATCGTGAGCCGGTAAATATGCACCGCGAGTCAGCAGAGAGTAGTGAAATGACTGAGCGATTTGAGGAAGTTGTAAAGAATGATCGTGCAAATCGATTGCAAAACTTAGGGTTTACTTTAATTGCGGTGGGCTTAATGATTGAGTTTTTGGTATTTGGCGTTAGCTACTATCTATCAGAGCGTGCGGTGACACCGGTAAAACAGGCTTACGAAAAGCAGAAAGAATTTATTGTAAATGCGTCTCACGAATTGAAAACACCGATTGCGGCGGCGCGAGCAAATTTTGAGGCATTAGGCACGACGGAGCAGCCATGGACAGATAACGTTGATATGGAGTTGGACCGCGCTTCGAAATTGGTGAATGATTTACTAACTTTAGCAAGAACGGACGGTAGGACGACGTCCTTAAAGAAAAAAGAAGTGGACGTAGCAAAAATTGTTGAGAAACGGGCGCAATTAGTTAAAGCACGTCTTGGAGACAAAACCTTAAAAGTAAATGTTCCGAAAACGTGCAAAGTAGTGTTGGCTGAATCAGATTTAATGCAAGTTTTGGACATTCTATTTGATAATGCGGCGAAATATTCAAAGTCATTTATCGAAGTGACCGTGAACGAAAAGAGTATTGCGGTCGTGAATGATGGAAAAACGATTCCGGCCGATAAATTGGAAAAAATATTTGATCGTTTTTATCAGACGGATAAAACTGCGGAAGGTTCCGGCTTAGGCTTGGCGATTGCGAAAGCGGTGGCGGACCAGAATAGATGGAAATTGGTCGCGAATTCGGATAAAAAAACTACTACTTTCACGCTGAGCTTTTAGGTTTGGTTTTGGCGAATTGCCCATTTTAAGTTATTATTAACATAAGGGCAATGGACGATAAATCTGATTTAGATAAAATTGGTTACAAAATGGGGGAGGTTGATTTTGATGACCAAATTAATCAGATTGAAAATATCCATGTTGATACTGATCCAGTTCCAGCGCCGCCAGCTTTGCCGCCAAAACGCAAAGTTGATGTTGCGGTTAATGTAGGAAAGCCATCGAAAGAGAAGATTGCAAAAGAAAAGCAAAAACTAAGCGTGATGGCTATTGTCTGTGCCTTGGTAGGATTATTTGTGCTGGCAATAATTGGCGGTTCAGTTCTGGCGGTTTCGAAATTAAGCGAAACGACGGGCGAGACGGATGAAGAAACTGGGCAGGTTGACGGTGAAGAAGTAGATGCGGAGCTGCCGAGCAAGAAAGGGTCGGAGGAAGAAGTAACTGACGAACAGCGATTTATTGGCGATGAAAACCTAGGCTATATGAAGGTTGATACTTATTGGCGCCAAATTAATATGGCAGATAGTGCGATCAAGAATCGTGCTCTATATGAGAATGGAAATTACTACATTACAATTGTGGACGACGGCGTTTCAACCGCATCTCCGAGCGTGAAAGTTATAGAATGGCGAGAGCGCGTTACGAATGAAGGCGCGGAGAATGTAGAAGTGGCGAGTGTTGAGATGGGACAATTAACTGCGCAACAACTCAAAGGCTATTATCGTGAACAAAATATTTGGACAATGACCTGGATGTTTAAGACGGATGATGGGCATTTTCGTTATGTTACAGTAGAAGGGCCGAGCAAAACTAGCCGTTATTTCGCGATTCCAAACACTTATAGTTTGACGAAATAGGGCAACCTGATTTTTTATACTGTTTCCAAGCGAAATCCGTCTTCCGAAACCAGAATTACAATGAAATGAAGACGATGCCCAGTATCGCAAGAATGGCGGCAATGATTTTTTTCGCTAAACGGTCTTTCTCTTTCAGCCAAAAATATCCAACTATTACATTAGAAAAAACTGATAAACTTGCGAGCGGGGCTACGACCGAAACTTCGCCCATAGAATAGGCGATCAATAACACAAAATAGTGTATCCCCCAGCAAAACCAGTTATAAAATAATCTCGTTTATTGGCTTGTTTATATTCTTTTATTATATCGACTATTCTTATTCGACTTCCTATAAAAATGAAAAGTGCCGGAATGATATATAGAAAAGTTGCATAAAACGGTAAGTTGAAATCTCCAGAATAACCGACATCAATTAGTCCTGCTGCTACGTTGCAAGCATAAGCTAATAGGCCTATCCAAACATACTTCATCTCTTTCATCTTCTTCTGCTGCCAAAATACTAGCACATTCCCACCAACTATCATCAAAATACCTATTATCTTAAATAAAGTTACTTGCTCGCCAAAAAGGACAAAGCCAGCCAACGTCATCAATACGGTATAGCTTTGTTCTAATATTCCAACGACCGATGCCTCCAAATTCTTGCGAACATTAGCTATCATAAAATTATTTATGGCATAAAAAATACAAGATAAGCCTAAAAATAGATACGCCAATGGGTTAGATGGAAAACGGAATTCAAAAAATGGCATAAAAATCAGACAACTTAGCCCAGCGACTAATTGCAAACCGACCGTTTGTGCCGACGCATTTCTCATTGTACGCATCGTCAATTTATAGAACTGATTAAGGCCAGTAGCCAAAATAATATATAATAATATAACTAAAACAAACATACCCTTTTATTACATAATTACTTATCAAAACCAAAATAAAAAACGATTAATACTTTTCAACAATAGCTTTAATTTTGTTTACAAAATCCTGCTTATTATTATATTCGATCACTTTTTCAACAATTGAAATAACTGCACCACTTGGACGTGATCCAGATTTTACAAAACAATATATTGGTTTTTTATCATCATAAAGCCATCCAAGCTCTATTCCTACACCAATAGATGGCTTACTACATTCGGCAATCACAATATCATAATTTTTATAATCTTCTCTCGAATTATTAATAGCGTCACCATTTTCGTGTGGCAAAATCAATTCATGCGTTAAAAAGAAGTTGTCATTTCGAAGTAGCTTATAAATCTCGTTTTCATAATCAATACTAGTTGGATGCGCTATATAGATTCTCATACTCATATTATATGCCAAAATATGTTATGGCTATTCGTATAATTACAGATAGAAAGGTTGGTTTTGAATTTAAAGATAGGAATCTTGAATTTTTAAATCAACGTATTTTTATTTTATTTTATTCAAATCACCGTGCACGAACACTGGGCCAAACCCCATTATCTCGTCATACATTGGTCCAGGGAAAACATCATTTTCAATAAAAATCTTCTTCCGTTCACGATGCGCAATATATAATTCTATCAAAGCCGCACCACCAACGTAACCCGAAATATTATGTTTATCATAATTCAATAAATAAAAAGCATCACACCATTTACCAACCCTCTCTTCGCTATCTTCAAAAAGCTTTCTAATCAACTTTACATGAGCTTCGTCGCTTTCAGCCCAAGTCCTTTCCTCTAGCTCCGGGTCCTCAACGGTAGACGGCAACATGACTTCATGCCCAAGTCCTTCAAGTTTTTCTTTAATGTCCGGCAACTTATCCCAAAAACTACTTGATGCCGCTAAAAAAATCTTCATACCTATATTATACGCCAAAATATGTTATAATTTTACCTACAATAACAGATATGGCAGGTTTATTATGAGTTTACAAATTGGTATTGTTGGTTTGGCTAATGTGGGAAAGAGCACGCTTTTTAATGCTTTAACGAATGCGGGCGCTTTGGCAGCGAACTATCCGTTTGCAACGATCGAGCCGAATACAGGCATAGTAGGTGTTCCAGATGAACGCTTGAATGTTTTGGCGAAGATGTATGATTCGGATAAAGTAGTTCCAGCTACGGTAGAGTTTGTAGATATTGCCGGTTTAATCGCGGGTGCATCAAAGGGCGAAGGGCTGGGTAATAAATTTTTAGCCAACATTCGTGAATGTAAGGTAATTTGCCACGTCGTCCGCGCATTCATGGATAGCAATGTGACGCATGTTGCGGGTGGTCCAGATCCGAAGCGTGACATCGAGACGGTTGAGACTGAGCTTGCACTTGCAGATATTGAGACGCTTGAGAAGACTTTGCCAAAAATCCAAAAAGAGGCACGCGGTGGCGACAAAGATGCCGCTAAGCGCGCAGAGCAGGCGAGCAAAGCGTTAGAAGATTTGAAATCTGGCGTATTACATATTGAGCCAGTTGATGGTCTCGATTTGCTTTCAGCAAAACCGGTTTTCTATATGTTTAACCTTGATGAGGAAGAGCTGACGGACGAAGCAAAGAAGGCTGAATTGGCAAAAATGGTAGAGCCGCGCAAGTGCGTATTCGTGAACGCCAAGCTTGAGTCTGAAATGGCCGACATGGCACCGGAAGAGAAGCAAGAGTTTCTCGATAGTTACGGCATTAAGGAAGACGGCTTGAGCCAATTAGTGCATGTGGCTTATGATACTTTGGGCTTGCAGAGCTATTTAACGGCCGGCAAGAAAGAGACGCGCGCTTGGACAATTCCACAAGGTGCAACTGCTCCAGAGGCGGCTGGCGTGATTCATACGGATTTTCAGCGTGGATTCATTGCTGCTACGATTTGCTCATACGACGATCTGGTGAGACTAGGTTCAGAGAAGGCCGTCCGTGAGGCTGGTTTGATGCGCACGGAAGGCAAAGATTACGTCATGAAAGACGGCGACGTAGTTGAATTCAAATTTAATGTGTAATTTTCTTAAAAAATAAGCGTAAATAGTTTGCATTTTGTTTTGAGCTTATGCTAATATTATTGTATGAGCTTAGGTTATGGTGTGGGCGAGTTCTTCGCGTTAGATATCGGAACAGACGCGCTCAGAATGGTACAGCTATCAGGGAACATCCAACATGGATGGGTTTTGGAGCGCTTTGCGTATGTGCCGGTAAGTCGTCAAATTTTGCAAGATAGTAGCGATGCTGGTCGTCGTCGTCTTGGCGAGACGATTGCTAGTGCTGCCCAACAGGCCGGTATTAGGACGAAGAATATTGTCTTAGGTATGCCTTCAAATAAGAGCTTTACGACGATTATTGAGATTCCTACTCAGGACCGTCGCTCGATGGAAAAGATTATTAAGTATCACGCCGATCAGTATATTCCGATGTCGATTGACGATGCGAAGGTGGATTATGTAATTCTCGGTCCTAGCCCGAACGATCCGAATGTGACTGAGGTTTTATTGTCTTGTACGACGATTCAGTATGCTGAGGAGCGCATGGAAGGCGTGGAGGGTTATGGCTTCAATCTTGTAGCCCAAGAACCAGATCCGATTGCAATGTCTCGCGCTTTGACTCCTCCAGGTCAGACTGATGCAAAGTTGATTATTGACTACGGTGAGGATTCAACTGATCTTTCGATTGTTTATGGTGCGCCACGCTTGGTACGTATGTTGCCGGGCGGCTTGCAGGTCTTAGTCCGTACCGTAGCAAACTCTTTGAATGTTAAGGAAAGCCAGGCACGTCAGTTTATCTTGAAGTTTGGTTTGGCTCAGGATAAGCTTGATGGTCAGGTATTTAAGGCACTTGATTCGACACTAGAAAGCTTTGCTGGTGAATTAACCAAATCTGCGCGCTTCTTCCAGACGAAATATCCAAACGTACGCGTAGGTGGAATTGTCCTTTCTGGCTTTGCTGGTGTGATCCCATTTATGGCAGAGTATATTGAGGCAAAGACTGGCATCCAGACAATTCAGGGTAATCCATGGCAGATGGTACGCGTTACTCCGCAACAGCAACAGGCATTGGCTCAGGTCGCTGCAGAGTTTTCGGTAGTAATTGGTTTAGCGGAAAGGACGAATAGTAGGTAGTATGTACGAAATTAGCTTAGTTCCTGATGTTAAAGGCGAGATGATTAAGCAACAGAAGTTGCGCAACCTCGTATTCATGATTTGCGTGATTGTGGCTGGCGCTTGTGTTGGTGTGATTTTGATTCTCGTAAGTATCATGGGTGGTCAAACGATTAAGTTAGCTGCGCAGGATACCGAGATTGAATGCCGTTCTAGCGGTAAAACTAGCAATAGTTCTAGCTGTGATAGTAAGTTTGGCACAGCTGTGATGAATTTCAAGAACGTTAACGAGCTCTTGACTCTCCAGGAACAGATGAGAAATATGAACTTATTGAACAGCCAGCGCAACAAGATGTCTCGCATCTTCAGCTTCTTGGACATTATCCTCTTGAAGGGCGAGTATGAGATTCTTGCAACGGATGTAAACTTCAATATCGAAGATGGTGATATGAACTTTAGTGCTGTAGCTCGTTGGTCTACAATGGAAATTCCAACTGTAGCCGTGAACGCGTTCAAGGAAAATGCTCAGGCGTCTTACTATGATACTGGTTCGTATATGATGCCTGATGGCAGTGGCGGATATACTGAGATTCCATCTTTCTGTATTACGGAAGAGACGTTATCTGATGGCACGGTTCTCGGTAAATACCATCGTTATGCGGCTGGTTGCGAAGAGTCGATGTTGAAAGATATTAAGTTAGCCGAAAAAGCTAAATCCGTGCAAGAAGAAGTAAAAACTACTTCTGGTGATGAGAATACTTCGACCGAAAATGACGAAAACAACGAAAACGGCGAAACTAAGAAGAAAGACGAAGAAGAATTTAAGGAAGAAGAAGAAATTACCATCTTGCGTAGCTACAAATCTTCTGACGAAAAGGAAGCTTGCAAACAGGGTAATAATATTCGCGGCAAGAAGACTGATAACTGTACTAAGGGCTATTACTTCGAGAGTCGCTGTATAGTTTACGGTGATGATGGAAAGATTGATCGTACTCAGACCATCGCCAACTGTCCAATCATTACAGATACGATTACTGCTTCCTCGCCTACTTCTGCACGCGACCAGGATGGTAACTGGGCTTCATCGTTCGATGCGATTATTCCTGTAAATACCGATATCTTTATTGCATCTAATCACCACGTTATTATTTATGGCCCAACACGCCAAAACGTAACGGATAGCTATGTTCAGGTTCGCGATATGTTTACCGAAAGGATATCGGAATAGGAAAGTAGAGTATGGCAAAGTCAAGAGATGAGAAAAAAGGCGGAGTAGCATTTGCGAAACGCGCAAAAATTAGCAAAGCCCAGCAGATGATGTTGCTCGCAATTTGTGGAGCGTCAGTTGTGCTTGGTGTGACATTGGTCGGCGTTGTCTATCTCGTAAAGGTAATTCGTTTCAATATGACCTTAATTTCCGCAAAAGATGAGTCGATTTCTGGCTTCGTAAAAGTACAGGGTAATCTTAAGTCTATGATGGATAAGATTGGCGATTTAGCTTCAAATGAAACATTGGAAGTTATGGCCCGTAATCGTACTGAGTCTAACGACTGTAAGAACTTTAAAGAAGAAGGTTTCGAATATAGCCTTGAGAATATTAACTCGGCTCGTACGTGTTCAGCTTTGCGCGTAATTCCAGATGCACTTCCATCCTGGTATAACGGTGAAGCTACCGCTTCTAGCTTAGACTACCTGACTAAGGATAGTAAAGTTAACTTGAAGGCTATTTCGGTTGATGAATATTCGTATCACGAAATCCCTCAAGAGGATAACTTAAAGCCTGAAGAGACTATTACCGCCAATACGACGGAAATTAACCTTACCGCCGAAGATAACATCACGAATATCTCGAATATGTTTGATTCGATTGAGCATTCGATTCGTAACTTCGACGCAATCAACGTCATGCTTAGCTATACTGGTGATTACATTGCACGCGGCGACGGTGCAATCGTAACGTTAAACTCTACTTTCGTTACCTATTACACGGATCCACAAACCATTCAAATTAAGACTAAGATGATTTGTGCGAATGAGGATAGTAATAAATGTACTGCTAGCGGTAAGAGCAGTAGTAGTAAGAGTGGGAGTTAATGAATGAAGGGAACTGATATTGCATTAATCATCTTTGTAGCGTTGATTTCTACTGGCATTTCTTTCTGGGTCGGTAATATGGTGCTTGGCAATCCTGATGATCGCACTGAGACTATTTCTTATATGGATGTGATTACCGATTCGTTAAACGAGCCTGATAATGAATACTTTAACCCTAAAGCGAAAAACCCAACGGTTGAGGTCTTCATTGGTAAGTGTGAATCTGGTATGCACTGGAATGAAGTATTGCAGCTTTGTGATGACGGTGAAGGCAATACTTCTGATCCAATTGATGATGACGACGATGATGAAGATGAAGACGAAGATGAAAATAATGAAAATCAAAACAACCAAAACAACCAAAACAACCAAAATAACACTGGAGACTAATATATGCTTCTAACCAAGGAGCTTCAAGATAAAGTTGCATCTTTGCTGGTCGAAGATGGTCTTGTTGATGCGAATTTGGTTAAGAGGACCTATGCCGAGGTTAAAAAGACTGGGCAGCCAATTTTGGCGGTTTTGAAGAGTAAGCATATTGCTACTGATGACTGTATTCAGCACGCTACGGCAGTCGTAACGAACGTTCCATATGTGGATTTGCGCCGTTGTCGTTTCAACAAGGAAGCATTGTTGAAGATTCCACAAGAAGTTGCGCAACGCTCGAAAGTGATTCCTTTGAAAGAGGAAGATGGTCAGCTATTTATCGCAATGCTTGATACGACGAACGTTCAGCGTACGGACTATATCTCGACTCTGACCAAGATGCCTTTGCGCCAGATGATGACATCTGAAGCTGGCATCGAGAACGCTTTAATGCAGTACGTGGCGGACCTTAAGGATGTTAATAAGGCCGCGAAAGCTTCTGAGGCTGAGGGTACCGGTGAAGATGAAGTTCAGACGATTACGCAGGATTCGCCAATTTCAAAGGCTTTGAGTTCGATTTTGGAATACGCTGCGAAGTCTAAGGCGTCGGATATTCACATTGAGCCGCTTGAGAAATCTTTGGTGATTCGTATGCGCATCGATGGCGTGTTGCGTCAAACAATGGAGCTTCCGAAATCAATTGAGCCAGCATTAGTCTCGCGTATTAAGATTATGGCGCGCTTGAAGATTGATGAACACCGTATTCCGCAGGATGGTCAGTTCGCAGTGATTGTAAACAAGAACCCAATTGACCTTCGTATTGCGACTTCGCCAGTTGTTTGGGGTGAGCAGGTGGTTATTCGTCTTTTGGATAAATCTGGTACTTCGATGGAAGTAGAGAAGATGGGCATGACTGGACGTGCTTTGGCGGATGTGACTGCAGGTATTAGCAAGCCTAACGGTATGATTCTAACCTCTGGTCCGACCGGTTCTGGTAAGTCTACGACTTTGTATGCTTTGATTAAGAAGATTAAGAACGAAA
>CAMZHH010000015.1 GCA_947306745.1 uncultured Candidatus Saccharibacteria bacterium | reverse complement strand
TTCAAATCCGGCTCAAAATTTTTTGGGCAGGGTTTGAATAACTTGTTTTTGGTGGAGCACAGGAGATTCGAACTCCTCACCTCTTCCATGCCATGGAAGCGCTCTACCAAATGAGCTAGTGCCCCACAAGGGTAATGCCATTATAGCAAAAATGCGCTAAAATGACAACAGAACTATGATTAAGAAAACCAAAGCCAAACTCTTGGCGCTTTACAAAACACACGAAGAAATCGCAAATTACCTCATCGTTGGCGGGCTCACTACCGTCATCTCGCTCGCGGTCAAATACGCGCTACTTTATACCATCCTCGACGCTAGCAACGAAGTGCAATTGCAAATTTCCGTCATTATCAGCTGGATCGTTTCCGTCACGGCCGCATATTATATGAACCGCAAATGGGTTTTCAAGAGCGCAGAGAATAATATTCTCCTCGAAGCGGCTAAATTCTACGTTGCTCGCATCGGAACTTTGCTTGTCGAGATGTTCCTAATGTGGTTCTTTGTCAACTTCTTACATCTCGATTCAGATGCTTGGGTCGCCGTCATTACGCTCGTCGTCCAAGTAATTATCATCGTCGGCAATTACGTCTTGAGTAAACTTTTCGTCTTCACGAAGAAATCACAGAAAGAGCATAATCGCTAGCAGGACATCGCGCGCAATTAGCTCTTCGTCGCTACAATACGTAAAGCAAAAATTGTTCGTGAAGAACATTATTGCCAAAATCAACAACGCGGCAAAACTAATAGCCGTCCAACCAATCAAAACAGAAATAATTACTCGCGCATAGCGTGGCATATATTCGCGATCTTTATAGAACCGAATTATTCCGCCAGCAACTACGCCAATACCAACTAAAATCATCGGTAATGTAATAATCCCCATAATAAACATTGACATGACCGTCAAAAACGCGCAGAGGCGCACCATTAGCGACCCGCTCAAAATATGAGACATACAATACTTAAAAGTTTTTGAATCTTCTTTAAATTTCCGATCAATGTCGATACTTTTCTCAGGATTGGTTTTACCTTCAGGCGACCAAGCGTCATTATTGGTGTTTCCGTTCATGCTTAAACTATAGCATAATTCGCAGGGGCAAAGCGGATGTGGTATAATAAACGCATGATTTATCTTTCAGCATTCATTCCTTACTGGCGCAAAGCCTGCTGATTCTACTTTTGCTTGACTTTTTGTACCAAATGTGATATAATGAAAGGATAATACATATCTTATGCAAACCATCTTAACCGGCGTCCGCGTCAATGAAGAGCCTACGATAGGCAATTTTCTCGGCGCATATACGCCAATGATCAATCTCTCGCACGAGCATGCGGCCGATTCGCAAATCAACTTTTTCGTGCCAGACCTTCATTCTTTTACGACGCCAATCGACCACAGCACGCTTTATGCCAACACAATTAAGGGCATCAAATACTACATTGCCGCCGGCCTCGACATTAATAATCCAAACGTCCACATCTATCGCCAGAGCCGCGTTCCGGCCCATGCCGAGCTAGCTTGGATTCTTGATTGCTTCACGCCATTTGGCGAAGCCAGTCGCATGACGCAGTTTAAGGAAAAGGGTAGCGAGCATCCAGATGCGGTTACGGTTGGCCTCTTCAACTATCCAATTTTAATGGCCGCCGATATCTTGTTATATGACGCAAACTATATCCCGCTCGGCGAAGACCAATTCCAGCATCTCGAGCTAACGCGTAATATTGCCATTCGCATGAATAATAAATTCGGCGAAGGACTATTTACAGTGCCAGCCGACGAAAAAGCTCAGGTGAAATTCATGCACCTCGAAAAGGGCCTCCGCATTCGTAGCCTCGTCGATCCGACCAAGAAGATGAGTAAATCCAGCGAGAACGAGCGTAGCAAAATCAGCCTCAACGACGACCCAAAGCACGCCGCCAAAAAGATTATGTCTGCCACTACCGATTCCGAAGGCGTTATCCGCTTTGATATGATTAATCAGCCAGGCATCAGCAACTTACTCACTATTGAGGCCTTGCTTAATAATCGCGATATTCAAGATGTAATCGCTGACTGGGCGGGTCAAACCAGCTACGGCGACCTCAAGCATAAAGTTGCCGACAGCGTCCAGCATTTCCTTGAAGATTTCCAAGAAAAAGTTGCCGCCATCTCCGACGAGCAAGTTGAACAAATTATGCAACAGGGCGAAACTTATGCGAACGAAGTCGCCAACAAGAAGCTTCATCTCGTCCAGAAAGCTGTGGGGCTACGCAAGTAATGCGTAAAACCCTCCGCAAGCAACAAATTCAGCGCACGGTCCTCTCCAAGGGGGCCGACGTGCTAGCTTCGGAGAATCATAAAGGTACCGAGAAATACATTCAGCACGGCGACGTCAGCGTGCGCGAGCATACAATCAGCGTCGCCTGTATGTGCGTCAGCATAGCGCAGAAGCTCCATCTGAATCTCGACTATTACGCCTTAGTGCGCGGTGCATTATTACACGATTATTTCCTCTACGACTGGCACGACAAGGATCATCCGAAGCGCCATGGCTGGAAGCATGCCAGCATTGCACTCGAAAACGCCGCGGATGATTTTAGCATTAACCCCGTCGAAGCGGACATGATCAAGAAACATATGTTTCCATTTAACCTCACCGCCGTACCGCGATACCGCGAAACGGTCATTTTGACCGTGGCGGATAAAGTCTGCAGTTTCAAAGAGACCTTCAGTAAGCCATTTTATTCCGACGTCATTGATAATATCGAGGATAATGTATGAATTTCTTCGAAATGTTCCTCTGGTTTCTGATTTTTAGCTTCATCGGCTGGCTTTGGGAAGTAATTTTGTATTACCATTCACTGCACAAGTTTGTAAACCGCGGCTTTTTAAACGGCCCGTATTGCCCAATCTACGGCGTGGGCGGGTTATTATTCATCCTAACTACGAATCAAATTCCAGATCCATTACTGCGCGGATTAGCCGGTGGCGCCATCGCTTGCGTGCTCGAGTATATTACTAGCTACACGCTTGAAGTTTTATTTCACGCTCGCTGGTGGGATTATTCTAACCGTCCGTTCAACCTAAACGGTCGTATCTGCCTTTACGGCTTCCTACTTTTTGGCGCCGCCGCTGCTGGTATGCCGTATATTATTCAGCCTTTCGCGGCCTTAACTGGCGCCATGCCAGAGCCGTTCCGCACAATCTTATCTAGTCTATTGATGGTCGTATTCGTGATGGATATCTTCGCCACCAACCAAGGCCTCATCAAACTCAACAAAGCGCTCAAAGAGTACCAGAAATTCCTGGATAAGCACACCTCGCAACTTATTAACTTCATCCGCAAAGGCAAACGCGCTTTCGAAATGCGCTTCGAATCTGGTCGCAAGAAAGCTCGCACGATTCTCACCTATCAGCAACGCCGTATTATCGCCGCCTTCCCACAGATGCGCTCTACGCGCTACAATGACGCTTTGCAAGAATTCCGTGCCTTACTCGAACACAGTCGCACCCCTGGCAAAAAGCGTAAAAAATGATATAATATATAATATATGGCGAAAAAATTCAGCAAACCAGAATTATCCCGCAAAATTAACGGCGATATCCCATTCGATACGGTCATTTCCGACGAACCAGATACCACCGAGCGTTTTGATGTCCTTTTGTTGCAACAATATCCTCGCTATTCGCGCGCCACTCTGCAGAAGCTTATAAAAGACGGTCGCGCCACGGTAAATGGGGAAGTCGTTCTGAAGCCAAATACATTAGTCGAAGAAAACGCCGTTTTGGAGCTAAACTTGCCACAGATTGAAGGCGAACGCCCGCCAGTCATTTACGAAGACGAACACGTGATTGTATTCAATAAGCCAGCCGGCATGTTGTCAATCAAAAAAGGCGCCTATCTCGCCGAGCCATCGATTGATGATTTTGGCATTATCGTACACCGCCTAGACCGCGACACCTCCGGTGTAATTATCGTCGCCAAGGACGAGGCTACGCGCGGCTATTTGCAGAAGCAATTCCAAGAACGCAAAACGCATAAGACTTACTATGCGATTACTTGCGGCGTGCCGGCGCCGGAGCACGCCATAATCGACGTGCCACTCACGCGCAATCTTAAGCGACCTACAACCTTTATTCCGGATCCAAACGGCCGCGAGGCTCAGACTGAATACCGCGTGCTCCAAGCCGGCAACGAACGCGCCTTGGTTGAATTGAAGCCACGCACTGGTCGTACGCATCAATTACGCATCCATATGAATCATATTCGTTGCCCAATTCTCGGCGACCCAATCTATAATCCAAAGAGCCCAAAAGCCGACCGTATGTATCTTCACGCTGCGAGCCTTGAGATCACTATTCCGGGCAAGGAGCATGGCGAGCGCATGACTTTTACCGCCGATTTACCAGAGGATTTTGAGCGTGCAATTAGATAACGCCGACCAGATTCCAGCCATTTCTCATCGCGCTGGCTTTGCAATTTTTGAATTACCCGATGCGGATTTCAGCACGATTCTTACAAACTCTCTCCATATCAAACCCAACGAAAAAAATATTATTAATATCGAGCAGATTCGCGAAATTATGCCACTCGTACAAGGGCGCCAATCCAGCGATTTCACTATCGTGATTGAGAATGCTGAGCTAATGAACGAAGCGGCCGCCAATGCTTTCTTGAAAGCGCTTGAGGAACCGAATGATTTTGTGCATTTCGTGTTTTTAACGCGCTCATCTTCGAGCATTCTGCCGACCATCAAATCTCGCGCTCATAATTATTATGTTGCCTCCAGTGTCAAACTCGCCGACCCATTGCAAGGCGACGCAAAGATTATCGACCTCGCCAAACGATACATCGCTTGCACGCCAGCCGGTTTACCGAAGCTCGCCGCCGAAATCGCCAAAGACAAAGACGACGCCCGTGCCAAATCCATCGCCGTCGTCGAAACAGCAATTAACATTTTGTACAAATCCTATTTCGCCACCGGCAACGCACGCTTCCTCGATCGCTTGCAGGCACTTTCCGACTGTTCCGAAGCATTACATTCTGGGGGGAATATCAAATTGCAACTCGTCGCCGCGATGATTTAAATGTCTGGTACCCGGACCTTAAAATCGCGAATTTACTAAATGCTGGCGCCTGGACCTTAAAAAACGCGAATTTTTCGTGCCTTTTTGAGTGATCCTAGCTAACGTTAACTCCTTACCTCTGTAAAATCCATTTTCTATCGTCAATTGAGTTCATCTATTTCTGGTTGACGATAGACTTAACGTTAGCCATCATAATAACGACAAAAACTCTCAAAAATCTCACTTAACGTTAAGTCAATCATCAATCGACTCGCTCTATAGCTGATTGACGAACCGAATTAAAATTAACGGATAAGACCGCTTAACGTTAGCTAGGAATCAAAAAATCTCTTAAAAAATTCTAGTTTTCAGGTTCGGACGGCATGTAGAGTTTTTAGGCTCGCGCGAAGCACGGAAGTAAGTTAGAGAAATAACAATAATTCGACCGGCCATCTATTTTATGTTAAAATACAGTTATGCTTTCTGCAGTCTTAATTCTGATAATTACGGTTTTTATCATCTTTTTCATACCTAAATACAGCACCGTACCGGAGGATGACGAGGAAGAGGAAATCCGCAAGACCCCGCAGATGAAGAAGCTTTGGAGCCTCGCGCAGTCCGCCATGAAGGAGCGCAAACCGCTCAAGGCCGAAAAAGCCCTCCTCACAATTTTGAAGTTCGACGAGAAAAACGCCGCCGCCTACAACCGTCTCGGCATTCTATACGCCAAAGAAAAGCACTACAAAGAAGCCATCGAATGCTTCGAAATCGCTCAGTCCCTAGACAACAACGCATCTAGCCTCCATAACGTTGGACTCATTTACTTCGAAACCGGCAAATACGAGAAAGCCGCCATGGCATTCAGTCAAGCTATCGACCTCGAAGGCGATCAGCCGGGCCGCTACATCGCTTACGCTAAAGCCCTCGAAAAGCTCGGCGAGCGCAACAAAGCCATCGACGCCCTCGAAACCGCCTACAGCCTCAACCCAAGCACGGTCGTTCTACGTCATCTCCTCGAGATTTACGAAAACATCGAGGACTATGAAAACGTTGAAATTACCCGCCGCCGTATCGAAGAACTTCAGGCCGAAAAAGCCAAGATGGAAGAAAAAGCCACCAAAGCCCGCAAGCCCCTCATCGCCCGCAAGACCAAGGAAGAGAAAACTGCCGCCAAGGCCGCTAAAACCGCCGCGAAAGTTGAACGCAAAACCGCCCAGGCCACCAAAAAAGCCGAGCGCGCCAACGCCAAAGCTCAAAAACATAATCCGAAAGCACCACTCACCGCCGCTACCGCTCACCCAGTCAAAAAAGTTGCCAAAAAGCGCAAAATCATCTAAAATAATCACATTGCATGCCGCAATAGCTCAGTTGGTAGAGCAGCCGCCTTGTAAGCGGCAGGTCATCAGTTCAAGTCTGATTTGCGGCTCCATCCGAGAGAAACAGCAAGCAAAAAAGCTTGCTTTTTTAGTGCTTTTCCGAGGATGGATAGTAAATATCGAAGATATTTGCGGCTCCATGAGTGAATAATAAAAGTGCAAACATCGTTTGCGTCTTTTTTATTCCGAGTGGAACTTACGACTCCGCAATACCCTCAACATAATTGACATTTCACTACACTTATGGTAAAATATATAACATCTTGTTCTTTAGGAGGGGATTCCCAATGACTGAGAGCTTTGAACTGGTACTGCGCCAGGATGGTCCCGAGCTGACCACCGCGACTATCGCGTATGAAACTACAAACTTCCGCAATCACCCTGAGCTAATCAAACTCGGCATCAACGAAGAGGACTCGGCCAGATTTCTAGCCATGTATGACCCCGAAACGGGCAAAACCTGGGTAGACGAGCGCGCTCCGCAATGGTATCGCCGCATGGCGGCCCTGCACGAGGTTATCTGCTGCGGCGAGCGCCTTGAAGGTCTAATTCCAGACCTGCCACCCAAAGGTGATCCGCGCCACTGCCGCGAAGTGGAGAAGTTCGTCATCCGCACCGCCGGCTACAATCAGATGGAATACATCATCTACCGCCGCCGCATGTTCAATTTTCTGCTCACGAACAATCTCAACCCGGACCGCGACATGCTCGAGTGCACACTCGATATGCTCAACCACGCCAAATATTGATCCCCACGCCACCCCGACCGCACGGCCGGGGTTTTTCCTTGCATGAGGCCGTCAATTGTGCTAATATATAAACATTCGCTGGGATAGCGAAGTGGTCAAACGCATCAGACTGTAAATCTGCCGGCTTCGGCCTTCGTAGGTTCGACTCCTACTCCCAGCACCATGAAAATGTCCTGAGCATTCGCTTGGGGCTTTTTCTTTGCCACCATATCCCATCCTGCTCATGCTATAATTTAAATATGAATCCAAGCTATCCAAACACGCCAACGCCACTCGGCACTGGCAATGATAAAAACGTCTCTGGCATCACTAGAGCAACCAAAATGTTCGTCTTATTATTTATCGCCGTCGTCGGCTTCTCGCTTTTCATGAGCTGGCTCGAATTCAGCGATAATTCGGAATGGGCCCTGCCGAATGGCAAGCAAGTCTCGCTTTATACCGCCGATATTGAAGGCAACCATATCAAGAATGCCAACCCAATCGACGAGAACGACATCGCCCGCGTTTCGGATAGCTCCATTTATATCCAACGCAGTGCGCTCGTGGCCGATCCGTCCTACATCTATATCCCTGAATGGAAAGTAAAAATCCTCAAGCCATCCGTCGAGAACTTCAGCTACGCTTTTAACGGCAAAGACAAACTCTATATTTGGGGCAACGTTGAAGACGATTACCAAAACGAAGACGCAAAAGTGCAAGGCGAAATTACCAACGTTGATGGTCAAATTGCGCCAGCGGCTTATCTAGGCATGATTATTAAAAGCGATTTTGCAAAAAACCGCAACACGCTCAGCGTTTTTGATATAGACGAAAAAGACTATCTCTACTACGTCGAGAGCGCCGACCTGGACAAATACTACCAGGGTAACGTATATTATCAGACCAATCTCGCACATACGCTTCAAGAATTAAACGAACATTTTAGTGATTTTAATACTTATCAAAAATTTGAATAAAGATGAATGAACGAATATCCCATCAGTCAGACGACGAAACACCGAACGAGTGGGATATTTTAACGTCCGAACAAACACAAGAAGACGGCGCCAGCACTGAAGACGCAGCAGAAAAACAGACTCCAGCCAGTCCAGCTCAAATAGCTTTCGAACGCGCGATGGAACAGATACCGGAAGGTGTCGATCCAGTCGAATACGCCAAATCACCAGAAAGCTACGTCGCTATCACCCGAGAATTGGACGATATCCTTGATGCGGACACCACGCCAAAAGAGATAGTGGATATCCTTGATGAAATCACGACAGATTTTCTAGATCGCGATGGCGTTTTGCCGGACGATTTAGATTACCTTATTTTTCCTAAGCAAGACGACGACGAGCTGACTACTGAGTTACAAGCAAACCATCCCGAACTTTTGCGCCGCATGCAAGAACATCGCATCGAGCATCTCCCTCAAGAAATCGGACCAAAAATCGACGAAATCCTCGAGCAAACGCAAAAATTCAATCGCACGAGCTTTGAGGATTTCGGTACCGAAATGCCGATGATGCCATACAACCGTCTTTCGAGTCTTTTAGACACTTATAGCAGAGCCGTCGAGGTGTCTGACGGCAAACTCGATATGACACCTCTAACCGACAAACTAAACGCCGACCTAGTACCAGAGCTTGCGCCGAACCAAGATAATGTCTATCATTCACAAGAAAACTTTAATATGCTCAAAATTATCGCCAGAGACTGCCCAGCAGCCTTCGAGGGAAGTCGCGAACCAGCCGTTGAAGCGGCAGTGTTTGCCAATGGTCGCAAAACTGATGAATATCGTGACTATGTACAAGATGATGCCATTACTTTTCTCTACGATTTAACGCATGAGGGCGAGAGAATTCTCGACGACCAAGGCCAATATTCAGAAGCATTTAAAGATTACGCCTATTACGGAACGCGCCAAGACTTTTTTGCCGACGAAAGCGACCGCAATAAATCCCTACTAGACGCAACAGAAGAGATTGTCGGACCTGAACGTATGCAGGCATTGCGATTTGCAGCAAAATACTCAGAGTCAAAATATTACAATATGGGCAAAGTTGGCTTCTTGGCCGATTGTGTCTTGTATTCCAAAGATCCAGAAGCTACCAAACATTACATCGAATCGCTCGCAGGCTGCGAAGAGTGGAAATCGCTCAACCCATATCAAAGAACAATCGCCGTCCGCGAACTCGAAATTGGCTCCAGCCAAACTACCGAGCAAGCCATCGCATACGCTATCGAGACACAAAGAGATTGCGGCAAGCTGTTTGCATGCGTAAAAAACGATCGCAGTAGTTACGCTATGATCCAAGACATTGGCGCCATATCTGACGCTTTTCCAACCGAACTCACCGGTACTTCGTCATTCAAAAAGTATGATTATGTCGACTATTTCGAACAGCGCATGAAAGACGGTCAACTTATGACCGACGAAGAAAAAGCCACTCTGGCCGAAAATATGGCCCGCATTAACAACATCCCAGGCACGCCAGACATCAGCACAAACATCGCCACCGCCCTTCAAACGGGCTTGATGGCGCACGGCCGTTTTACGGAGCCACTCACCCCGAAAGAAATGCAGAATTATGATCATAACGTAGAGGTGCTAAAAGGCATCGACACAGATCGCGAACTCACCTACGACATGAAGACGACACTCCCGGCAAAATTAACCGAGCTTGGCATTCTCGACCGGGATTATTCCGCCCCATCTGCGCAAGAGAACTTATCTCATCTCAAAGACAGTTGCATCAAAATCAACAACTCGAATATTCGCAGGCTATTAATCGATTTCGTCACTAGTAATGAGCATTTTACCGAAAAAACTATCTCTCCTGAGTCTATCAACGGTATTAGTAACATCATTCGCGACATTCAGAATTCCAACTCGCTCGAGCTACGTCGTATCGCCGAGCCACTCACGCGCGAACTTATCGACAGCTCCGAAAAGGTAGAGACCGATGACTCTATCTCTTACGATACAGCCGCCGCTGAGCGCAAGCTAGCCTCCGTCGAAGAGGTTTTCCTGCGCAATAACTTACCAAGCCTCGCCAAGAACCTGCTTGTCTTCAATACACTACATCCGATGGAGAATTTCCGTGCAGATTTTATCGACGGTAGTGAATACAAAGTTTCGCCGATGCTAGCTAAACATTCCGAGCACAATGTTAGGCACGCCTATACGCTCATTCTAGACGACTTAATTCATAACAGCATTAATTCCAACAGTCGTGAACTCCGAAGCTGGCTCGAAGAGCTCCAAACGGGGCAAGGCATTATGGATCGCATCAGTAGTGGCGACACGGATTTTGACAGCCTCAGCCCACAGGAGCAAGCCCAAGTGCGCAACTTCGTTAATAGCTTGGCTGCCGGCCACAATCAGACTATCATCGGTCAAAAAGAAGTCCGTCAACAAGAAGCCATGGGCGGCGTTAAAAGCGAAGCAGATATCCCAGAAGGCGCCGACTGGCTCTATCATGATATGCCAATCAACCAAGACACCATCGCGCGTATCAATCGCGCTATGAGCGTAACTCCACGCCTGAGTGCATCTGATCGCCTAGTACGTCAGTTCGGATATCTTGGCGGATTAACTAGCGTAGAGCGCGCCATGCAAATCCTAGACCAAAACCGCGATAAACTCGACGCGCGCAACCGCGAGACCGCCAAGCATCCATTCGTTATCCATCCGGGCGACCTGATAAAGAACATCAATGGCAAATACCTTGACGATATGCTCGGCAACGGCACCAACTGTCAGGAATTCCTTGGCGGTAATGCCGATTCGGACGGCACGCCGCTCGATACCGACTTTACGATGTGCCTTGGCGAAACCGATACCGATATCGCCAACTGTGACGAGATTCAGAAAAATCCAAACGGCAACTATGGCTACGTTTGGTACGTTACACATAATACGCCAGACCGCTTCGCTACTACACGTAAGGGCGAAGGTCGTCCTGGCGGCGAGGTAGAGACTCCAAATATGCTCGAGCACCGCCTGGAACTCTTCCAAACTGGCGTCGTGAGTGATTCACATTATGGCGTACGCACCGGCATCAGCGCGGCCGAGATTGACGCCATCGTGATTGATACAAATCAAGAATTCGTAGATAAGACCGCTTTCCGCATCGTAAAGAATGGTTTTTACATCCCAGTTTACGACATGCAGGGCAAATTAGTCTTCACACCAGACGATTACGATAAGCTCCGCGCCAAGCTCTCCGGTAATCACGAATACCGCACCGGTGAATACAATAAGGCCAGCGAAGCAGACTTCGCCGCCGACGCTGAGCGCACCAAGGATATCGACGTCGATGTAACCGAAAACGCCGCCGAAGTCCAGCGCAAAGATGACGCCATCCGCGCCGCCCTGGCCAAGAAGCTCGAAGGCACCGGCCTACAATTCCGCGACCACATTGACGACGACCTCACGCCAGGCTTTATCGAGATTAGTAATACTGGTTCTACTGGTCGTGGTACTAATGTACCGGGCGACGGTGACTTCGATTACATCTTCCGCGTTGATCAAAGCATTATTGCCGATCCGGGACGTTTTAGCACATTATCTGGCCAGCTTTTGAGCGCCATTGTAATGGACCGAAACAGCGAACAGCGCTCCGGTAACCGTCCAGAAGATATCCGCACCAAACACGTCCACGTAGATGGCATGGAAGATGAAGTAGATATCGATATTACCTTCGTGCCGCGCACAGACAAAGTTACCTACGCGACAGAGGACTCTATTAAAGATTATCTTAGTAATTTCGAGGGCGAGGAGCGCGCTCAGGTAGTGAAGAACATTATCGCAGCCAAGAAACTCTTTAAGGCGCACGAATGTTATAAGCCCCGCCACGCCGGCGGCACAGACGAAGCTGGCAAGTCACTCGCACAGGGCGGCCTGGGCGGCGTAGGTGTAGAAAACTGGATCTTGCAAAATGGCGGCTCACTCACGGCAGCAGCACGTAGCTTTCTCGAAGCGGCCGGCGTGCTAGGGCAGCCAGACGCTGAACCGAAACCGTTCAGCGAATTTATCGCCAGCTATCCAATTTGGGATCTCGGGGCCAACCATATGGCCGAAGAAAAAGGCCGCTACCCGCACGATAATTTCACCGCCAACAACCTCGACGAAGAAGGTTATAAAAAGATTGTTGGCGCCTTGCGAGAATATTTAGGCGAAAACTAACGCCAAGTAATAAGCAAGTGCTTGAATTTTGCTGAATTTTATGCTATATTAATCTTTAACAACACAAGTCGAGATGTGGTTTTTTATAGACTATAATTTTCCGCACCACAAAAGGGCATATATAGATGAGCGAAAAGGTAGATACTATAGAAGATTCTATCGCTGATAGTGGCGCTATTATTTCGCGTGCCAGTGCCAAACTCAGCCAACGCATCCGCGTCAAAGGCGTCAAACTCTATCTCGGCAACGAAATCTATATCGACCAAAACATTGCACAGCGCCTCAAAAAGGGCATCATTAGCCCACTTGCTGACAGTAAGTACCTACTCGTCGAGCTACCGATGAGCGGCGAATATGAGGGTTATGAAGACATCCTACTTAGCCTAATCCAAGCCGGTTATAAGGTTATCCTGGCACACCCAGAGCGCTACCATACCTCGCACAAGAAGCTTGATAAGCTCATCGAACTGCGCGATATGGGCGTTCTATTCCAATGCAACCTTGGCAGCATTATTGGCCAATATGGCAAAAACGCGCAAAAGACCATCAAGAAGCTCGCCAAAGCTGATATGATTTACTGTTTTGGCACCGATATTCATCATCGCCGCGATTATTCCGAAATCACCAAAGCTCAGAAAAAACTCCGCAAGTATTATTCCGAAGAAGAATTGCAAACTCTGCTCGATACTAATCCGCGGAAGATTCTATGCTAAAAGATTTCAAGCTATTCATGATCAACTGGTGGGATGACTTCAAGCGCATCTCCTATGTTGATACGAAATGGCTTGCAGTCTGGATTTTCATCTACCTCGCTTTTCTTTCGCTCGACGTCTTCTTTCCAGAATTCTGGGGCTCCAGTCTACTCAAATACGTCGGCATCTTCCTGTGCTCGATTTATGCCTACCAAAAGTACCATAATGACAGCATGCTGATTCTGGCGCTTTTCTTAACTTTCCTCGCCGACACGATTTTAGTCTGGACCACTTGGGAAATCGTCGGCGTATATGTTTTCTGTTTCGCACAGCTCATGCATTTACTCCGCCTGTCCAAAGCTAAGCTCGAAATTATTGGCGCCTACGCCGCCGCACTCGGCTTCTTCGCTGCGCTCGCCATTGCTACCGGTCTCAATCCACTCTACGCCATTTGTACCGTTTACGCGCTCGAACTAGTCTGCAATCTCGTATTATCTTATCGTCGCTACGCAAAGCATCCGAAAGATTTCAAGGCTCGTTGTTGTTTTTATGGCTTTATGGCTTTTATTGCCTGTGATTTTTGCGTCGCTTTGCGCCACTTATCACTCGACAGTCTCTTGCCAGTAGAGATTCTACCTCTGGTCGCATTCTTGGTTTGGGTCTTTTATTATCCGTCGCAAGTCCTCATCGCCAACAGCTCCACCCAAAAACCGAGCCTCCATTTGTCAAAAAATATCAAATAAGATAAACTTATCTTATGAATGGGAAGTCAAAACCTTACGCAATCCTAGTTTTCGGTGCGCCAATGAGCGGTAAAACTGTTTTCGCGGAGCAGTTTAGCACTCGCTTTAATGCGCCGTTCTTGAACCTTGCCGCGCTTCATGAACAACACCACATTAGCCGCAAAGTCGCCCTCGCCCTCGTCGAGCAGATCGCTAAGTGCAAGAGCACTATCGTCGTAGAAGGCGCCCTCGATAACGAGCGCCAGCGCAATGAAATGCGTGCCATTTTAGAGAAAGCCGGCTACCAGCCTATTTTGATCTGGATTCAGACCGATTTGAACGAAATCAAGCACCGCATGCGCCGCAAGTACAAGAAAGTTTCCGACGCTAAGACCGCCCTCGAATCCGCTTTAAAGAGCATCGAAGCCCCATCCGAAGACGAACCGCACTTGGTCATTTCCGGCAAACACACCTTCCAGACTCAGTGCAAGAATGTCCTCATGGGCCTTTCCGATACTTCCAAAAAAGATGTCTAGTTTTAATGATCCAGAATTCGGCGAAGTTGTCGTTCGCCGTTCCGCTTGGTCTACGCGGCCGAAATTTTCCGTCGCCACCTCTGGTAAATTGACCATCACGGTGCCTTCCCACACCTCAGATTTCCTCGCTAAGAGGCTACTCAAGACCAACCGCGAGCTAATTCGTCGCGAATTGCCAGTCAAAGACCCATCCACTCAGCGTGCCCGCGACGCACAGAAGAAGATTTTGATGAAGAAAGCCCGCGAATACCTACCATACCGGCTCGAATTTTGGGCTACCAAGTATGGCTATACTTATTCCGGTGTGCGCCTGTCACATGCTAATACGCGCTGGGGTTCACGTTCGTCGACTGGCACGATTTCGCTCAATATCGGCCTCATGAAAGTACCTGAGCCACTCCGCGATTATGTAATCTTGCACGAGCTGGCACATATTAATCACATGGACCATTCAGCAGAATTCTGGGCCGAAGTTGGCGAGCACGATCCTCTTTATAAGAGGCACCGCAAGCAGTTGCAACAGTTCTCGCCCGGGGTTTAATTCCGCTCACGACTCTCGCCAGACGCCCAAATCCGCTCGTGGTATAATTTAGGTATGCCACACTTAATTGATATTGTTTCTCCTATTTATCAAGATTTACTGAAGTCCTGCGAGCGCCGCAAGATTTCCGTAAACCTGGATATCCAAGATTTAACTTTAAACATTTCCGACACCGAACCGGTCGAGAAATTTTTCAAATCCGAAATCCGTCGCGCCTTGCGCAACTGTACCGCTGGCGACAAGATTACCATCTCCGAAGCGGATAATGATTCTTACGTGAAGTTATCTGTCAAGAATTCCGGTCGCGAGACTCTCACTACTGAAGAAAAAGAAAAGCTAATTGCCGCCGGTTATGAAGTCCGCGCCCGATTTGGGTACGATACTATTGTTTCGTTGAAGATTGCTAAATAGTCGATGTTGATGCGCGGCGCGGCGCCCGAACCTGAAAAACTCTGCCTGCCGTCTGAACCTGAAAAAACCAATCGCGCTCCACATATCACCCAAACCTGAAAACTAGAATTTTTTGAGAGATTTTTTGATTCCTAGCTAACGTTAAACCTCCACCTCTGTTATTTTTATTTTCTATCGTCAATTAGCTTCATCTATTACTCATAGACGATAGCTTTAACGTTAGCCACCATACCAACGGCAAAAACTCCAAGAATCTCACTTAACGTTAAACTGACCATCAATCGATTCTATCTATTACTTATTGACGAACCGAATCGAAACTAACAGATAAAATCGCTTAACGTTAGCTAGGAGTACTCAAAAAGGCTCAAAAAATCCGCGTTTTTAAGGTTCAGGCGCCAAACTTTTAGAAAGGCACGAAAAATCCACATTTTTACCAATACAAAAAACTTACGCTTGCGACATCGCCAAATGACAGTAGTATCGTCCCCATGCAAGATCATAGATTACCAATGTTAGTAGAATTAGATTTCAGTAAATATCGCTACCTATTCACCCAGCGGGCCATGGCGGAATATTTTGGCGTCACCAAGCAGACCATTAGCAAATACCTCACGCACCTGGGCGAGGAATATATCGAAGCGCCCCACGTTTATAGCGATTATTACGGCAAGCAACGCATGCGCAAATTGCGCTATTACGACATCTCCACATTACAACGATTAACTCTGTTCATTTCAAACGAATTTTCAAAAGAAATTGAACAATTCATTGGCGGTTTCGAGCCGAAAATCATAAATAACCTGCGCCGCATCGATAAGAGATTCGCGCTTCCATATTATTATGTGAACTAAAAAATATGCCCCTCGAAGGAGCATATTAATTATTGCTTATGTAGCTTGATCGCGAAGCCACCACCTGGCGCGATATACATCTCAAGGCGATCCCCTTGGCGAAGCACCTTTTCTTCAATCACGTAGCCAAGCTGATGGTCACGATAGTGCGCATCTTCGGAATCACGATAAATCGTTGCGGTGTAGTTTGCCTGTGGCTCAAGGAAGTCGATATAAAGCTCAACTTTGCGTCCTTCTTCGTTCGTGACGCCGCCGACATACCAGTCCTTACCATCCCACTCCTGGCGAGCAACTACGTAGTATTTACCAATCTCGCCCAGCAATGGCACCGTGCGCTCCCAGCGTACTGGCACATCGCGGATGAATTCCCAAAGATCAGGATACTGTACTTCATAGAATTGTGGACGATCGGCCGCCATCTGCATCGCAGAGTAAATCGTAATATAGTAAGCCAACTGGCGAGTAATCGTTGTCGCCATGCGCTTGGCGAAGTTTGATACATCGAGAATGCCGCTCGTATAGTCCATGCCACCGGCAAGCAAACGCGTAAACGGCAAGTAGCAGGCGTGCGATGGAGCCAAAGCACCACCTTCATATTCTTGACCGCGCGCGCCCTCGCGGGTTAACAAATTCGGCCAAGTGCGCTCAATGCCCGTAGACTTAATCGGCTCATGCACGTCGAGCATAATCCGATACTTAGCAGCTAGCTCGAGCGCGCGCTGATAGTGCAACACGCCCAACTGCGAGTGATGATACTCACGGCGACCGTTTATCGTCATCTTCGAGCCAGCATAGCCAGACTTAAGATAGCGAATACCGTAGCGCTTGAGATACTTATACGAATCTTCAAGCTGCGATTCATAGTTATCGATAAAGCCAACTGTCTCGTGGTGACCAACTAGCTCAACGCCATTGGCGTGACCGTAATCTGCCACAATCTGCATATCGAAATCTGGCGTAGCCTGCATGAATTTATTCGACACACCATTTTCAAGCCAGTCGCCCTCCCAACCATCATTCCAACCTTCAATCAACAGAGCATGAATACCGAGATTCTTACAGCTATCAATATATTGCATGGCATGTTCGGTCGTTGCACCATGACGCTCACCCGGAGCCCAAGTCCATTCGCCGACATACATAGCCCACCAAATACCAAGGAACTTGGTTGGTTCCACCCATGAGAAATCCTCACGTGGCGGATCGTTCAAGTTGAGCATCATGCGAGAAACAGTCAAATCGAGCTCGTTTTGGCCAATAATAATCATACGCCAAGGAGTAGAGAATGGCAGCTCAACATAAGCGCGCATACCATCCGAAAGTGGCGTAATATCTGCCTTAAGAGAAGTACCATTCAGCTTCAAAGTCATGCCACCATAGTTGTAAAGGGCGGCTTCGTGAATGGCGATGAAGTGATTAGTTGGGGTTTGAATAGTTAATGGGGTGTGCACCGACTCAGTCAAAGTATGCACAGGATGTTCAATATAATCATACTCGTAGCGATCTGGCTGGTAGGCCGGAATACTCCACGAACGCGAGTTGGTATCAACTGAAAATTCAGTCAACTCATCAGAAATTACCATGCGCTCCATTTCTGGCTGCGCTGGAATTTCATAACGGAAAGCTACGCCATCATCATAGACGCGGAAACGAATCGTGAGGAGGCGACTCGGCTTCTCGACTTCTTCTAGATAGATAGCGGTTTCATTGCAGTTGTTGCGAATAGTATGCTGTTCGCCCCATTCTGCTTTCCAAGTATCATCAATACCACGCGAATAAGCGCGTACTACACTAAAGCCATCCACCAACGGAGAAGCTTCTTTGAGTGACAAGCCTAGCCTTGACTTGCGCAAAATAACTTTGTCATCCTTTTTCACAAAATACGAAATCTGCCCGTGATCGAGCATAAAAGTAGCTACCACCCGATTGTTAGGGGATTTTATTTCGTAAATTGCGTCGGTTTTTGGCTTCTTAAAAAGGTCACCGAATAAGCCCACAACTAATCCTCATTAACATAAGAATATTGTAGCACAAAACCTTGAGCATTTTCACATAATAATTTGCTACAATAATGGTAATGCTTTGGTTATTTTTATGTCTTTATGCCGCTACCGCCTGGTCATTAGGAGCATTTTTAGATAACTACCTTACCGATGTAATTTTTAAGAATAAAACGCCGCAAGCCATGAAGCTCGTCAATGGCTTTTCCTACCTTGCTATCGCGCTTGGCATCTTTCTATTCGCGCCTCTAGAAAACGCCTCTCTGATCCAAATTGGATTACTGTTGCTGTCTGGCGTTTTAAGTTCAGTTGCGAGCATTCCGTACTACCTTGGACTCAAACACGAAGAGGCCACTGGCGCCGCCATCTTTTACCAAATCATGCCAGTACTATACTTAGTCGCCGATTGGGTCATCTTCGGCCAGAGTATTACGCTAGAACAAATCCTCGGCTTTTTAGTCATCCTGGCCGCGCCAATTATTGTCGTGTTTTCACGCAAACGCCCAAAGAGTCGCCGCACTGAAGTCGCCGCCGCGCTGTTATTCTTACTTTACATTAGCATCTCCGTCGCTTCCGGCTTGCTCTCTACGCACTTCGGCGAAGGAATAAACTTCTTCACGATGTTCTTCTGGTATCTCTTAGGCCGCGGCGTGAGCGACGTTACTTTAATGGCCATCAATAAACCTTGGCAACAACGCCTTAAGTATATCTGGCGTCGCAAGCGCAAACGTTTCCTCATTGCCGTCTTGGCAAACCAAGCCATCAGTACTAGCGCCGAACTAGCCAGTCGCGCCGCGATGATCCTCGGCGTCACCGCACTCGTGAGCGTCACCTGTAATGCCGCCGAACTCATCATTACATTCTTACTTGGCATTGTACTGTCGTTAATCTGGCCAAAATTCGGCCGCGAAAACATCCATCGCCACGTTGTCATCGCACACCTTCTCGCGACCGTACTTGCGGTAGTGGGGATAATTATTCTAAAATAAGCTTATGGAAAATGCATTAGCAGAGTTCGCCAACTTCATCTCTGGCGCACCACAAACTATCATCGCCATTATTCTTGGCGTCATATTATTATTCTTTGGCTACAAAGCTAAGCGCATCGCGATTGCCATCATTGGCTTCGTGGTCGGTTGGAGCATTGCGGCACATTTTGCGCCAAGCCTCGTCGCTGATCCATTCTGGCAATTCGTGCTCAAGCTAGCCGCCGGCGCCATCCTCGGCGTCTCCGCCATCTCACTCGAACGCCTAGCCGTCTTCGTAATTGTCGGCTTCGCCTTTTGGTCCGCCGCCTATGATGCACTCGCCATTGCCGATCCAATGGCACATCTCGGCATCTCCGTCGCTATCGGCGTAGTCGCAGGCGTAATCTCCGTCTGGTTGCTCAAGCCAATGTTCATCTTTGCTTCTAGCATTAAAGGTGCACAAATGATTAGCACCATGGCACTTACCGCCTTTAATATACCAACTCAGCCATGGGCACTTATCTTACTAGTCGCCCTCGCCGCCGTCGGTATCATCTTCCAGTGGAAAGATTGCAAGCACGTCGAGTAGCGCTCCGCGCCTGACATTGACGAACCACCTTTTCTATATTATAATATATACAGGAGGTGGTTCTTTTTTATGAAATATGTTGGAAATTATCTGTACGCCGAACGTAAAGGAATGTTCGGCCATCGCTTTAGGATGATTGCTCGCACCCGGTAAGCCGGAAGTTACCGCCGAGGAGATGCTTGATAGTTGCGCACATTATCTGCGCCGCAAACGCTGGTTTCGCATCCCGTGGGATGAAGCGCGCCTTTGCATTATACTGGAAGACCGCGAAGGTCTATGGGAAGTGCCACTGCGCACCGACAATATCTTTTATCGCTTCATCGCGGCAAAGCTAGACAACTTTAGCTGGCTCAAACATATCCGCTGGGCTAATTTACATAAAGTCTATATCTACAATATCGACAACTATGATCACGATTATAAAGTCTTTGAGGGAACCGTAGTCGCCGAAGCGCACGATGGCGGATATTTGCTAAACGTCGATTATGCCGATTTTACTACCGACGATTTACCACGTTTAATCGATTTACTTAGCCATCATTGCCTAATCATGCCTGAGTTGCATGACGATTTAGCCTGGCTCAAAAAGCGCTACCAACGCCGCATTCAATCCTACAGATAGGCCCCACATCGCCGACCTCTTGCAAAGGTCGGTTTTTTATGATATAATAAAAGAATACGTTTCCCATAGAGAGGAGTGTGGTTCTTTTATGAAGAATATCGGGAATTTGGCATTGGAGAATGCCGACTGTAGCAACTTGTATCACTTCAATTATGACCGCTCACATGGTCCGTACGACACCGCAGAGGAGGTACTCAATGGTTGCGCCGAGCAGCTCAGAGGCATAGACTTCTTGCGTAAACCGTGTGGTGAGCTCGTCATTATCGTCAAGGACGATAAGGGACGTTGGGACATGCTCAACAATCCCGCCGACTGGGCTGCCGACATTATCGCCGAACATGCCGCCGAGCTGGGCAAACCTGGCCGTGTCTATCACAAGCGCATCCGCGAGATCTATATCTACAACCTGGTACTGCCGTTCGAGCACGCCTTGATTCTGAAGGCCTATGCCGAACCGCAGAACTACAAATATCTCAGCCTCGTCGTCACTCACGCAGAGTTCAACACTCAAGAGTTCGGTCTTCTGCTCGACCTTATGATGCAACATCGTATGCTCAAAGTCGCTCAGTATCCGCGCTTGCGTTGGTTGCGCGGCAAATATCACATTGATTAACCCGAAACATTCTTATTAAAAAGCCCGGGCGCTGGTTGCGCTCGGGCTATCTTTTTATCTTTTACCAACGGCCACCATTTTGAAAAGGCCAATCACCAAATCTTTGCTTTCTTTATCTAGCTCTTTAGACTGGCGGAATAATTTGACCATGTTCTTGAATTTAAACAGCGCCATTGTGTCCAAAATATCGCAGCCCTCAATCGTATTAAAGACCGCTTCAGTCACCTTTCTGCGCTCTTCGTCATTATGATCGTCAAGCCACTGCCACAAACGACGCTCGATTTCTTTGCTATGCTCCGAACGGACAGCATGGCGCAAATGATCATCTACAACCTCCCAGGTCACCAAAGAATGCCCCACAATATCTTCACGCTCAGATTTCACCACCTTATAAATATCATTACGCATCATCATACCCACAATCGAGCAGTGCGGCACGATGTGAATATACTTCGGCTTAATGCGGTCGTACTCACGCGATTCAAATTCCTTTTTGCGTAGGCCTGGACCATCATTATTGTAAATTGCTTTCACTTTCCATAGCTTGTGCGGCTTCATATACATCGCACCGACCAATGCTAAATTACCGCCCTTAGAGTGGCCACCAATAATCACATTCGGGCCAAACAAGTGCACATGGTCATTGAGATATTTTACCGCTTCAATATGTGACGGCACCGGAAAAGACCAGGCGAGCTCGAAATCTTCGCGCCAACCCGAAATCAGCTGATCCGTACCCTCAAAAGCGATATAATCCAAATTCTTAGTCAGATGAAAAGTCATCACGCAGAATTGCTTATTACTCGCGGTATCATAAATATAGTCCGATACCACCAAACGACGATAGCGATCCTGGTCCACAACTTTCTGCAGCATTTCATAAGCCGTACCCATTGCAATACCAAGCTTCGCGACCTCTTTATAAGTATGCTTTGCGAGATATTCGCGTCCAACCTCTTCAAGCGTACGTGTGTTTTCATTGATGCGTGTACCAGAAAAATCTAGATAAGTGAGCAGGGAAAAGACAAGATTATCCACCTCATTAAAAGGCTTCTGTTCAAACTTCAGCTTGCCAAACTTGGCAACATAGTCATATGCGTTCGCCATAATTACTAATATTATAACATCAAATCTATATTTTTACAATGTAGTCACCGGCTGCGAGCTGATCGCGCTCAACTTTCTCGAGCACAATACCGACATTCTGGCCCGACTCAGCCTTACCGACGCTCTTGCGATTCACAACGATCTTATTGATAGTGGTCTTGATGCCAGAACCGTCAGTTTTAACAATCAAAACCTCATCACCCGGCTCAAAAATCCCATAATCTACCATCCCGGTAGAAATTAAACCATCTTCTGTCGTCTCAAACATATCCGTCACAATCATCTTGGCGGCATCATGTGTCGAATCGCGCCCCTCTTCGTCCGTATAGCTAAAACTCATATCTTTATTATACTCTATTGACTTTTTTAGCTATCTGTGCTATAATAAACAATGTAGGCGTTATTTTTATGCCTACAGTTACACATCACATTTTGCGTACAAGAGAGAAAGGCGCAAAAGTACCTTTAGGAAAGGGGAATGAAGCTATGTTGAATAACTGCGTTTCTGTTCACTATACACAGGATAAAAAGGAGCTGTTCGCCGCCCGCAAGAGATTGCTGGCCGCCCTTTACGGGATTCCCGTGCAGTTCCGCAGTAGGGACCTGGACAGCGCCATGCGCGCTATGGAGAACACTGCCGAAGAGGTCGACGCCATCAAGGCTCACAGCGAGTGGTTGCTCGATGCGATCGATCAGACACCGTTGGCGAACATGACCAACGAGGCGTCCGACGCGACCCGGCACTTCCGTAACTGCCTCCAGGCAGTCTAACCCATCGATCCACACTCATCATCATACTCCACCACCATCAGTCGGCATCGCCACAAGCCGACCAGCCCCAACCCTCGGCGCCGGTTCTCCATCCGGCGCCATTTTTAATGCCTAAGCGTGGTGATATTTGCCACCGTGCGCAATTTCCTGCGCCCGATAAGTCTGTTCCGTCACAATCAATCGACAAATCTGATGTGGCAATACTAATTTTGACAAACTCCAAACCGCATTCGCACGCGCCGTCATCTCGGGCGGAAAGTGCCCAAACGCACCGCCAATCACTAATACGACATTCTTGCCACTTTCGAGTGGTGTTTTTAGTTTCTGGCTCAATTGCGGCGAATCCCAAATCTCACCCCGCTCGTCCAAAAGGATCATATAATCGTCTGGTTTCAATTTTGCCACGCGCTCTGGTAATTTCTCTTCGTCTACAAACTGCCACTCGATATTCCACGGCTTTCGCAGACGCTTCTCGTATTCGTCGCAGGCTTCCTTGAGCCAGCTCGCATGTTTCTTTCCACCAGCAATTATATGTATCATAGATATATTATATACCGATGGTGCAAAACATTGACTCTGACTGGTAAATTTGCTATAATACTAGAAGTTACCAAAGACAGCGGCGACCCACAGGGTTTAATCATGCCGCCGAGGAGATTTATTTCTTGTAGTTTATATTGGTGACGACCCCTTAACATTTTCTGGCTATAAAAAATTAATACCAAAAGGAGATTTCTATCTATGGCAATTAGCAAAGATAAGAAACAACAATTGGTTGCCGACTTAAACGAGCTCTTGAGCGATGCCAAGATGACCGTTTTTGCAAAATACCAAGGCCTCACGGTCGCGGAAATGCAAGAACTTCGCAAGGCTGCTCGCGAGAACAACGTCAAAATTAAAATCGTCAAGAACCGCCTCGTCCGTGTCGCCATGGGCAATATCGCGGTTTACAAAGACACCGACACGAGCGCACTCGAAGGTCAGCTTCTTTACGCCATCTCGAATGACGACGAAGTTGCTCCAGCTCAGGTTTTGGCAAAATTTGCCAAAGAGCACGAAGCTCTCGAACTCAAAGGTGCCTTTAGCGGCGAAGGTGCAAACCTTTCCGAGCAAGACGTCAAAGATCTTTCCATGCTTCCAAGCAAGGAACAGCTCATTGGCCAGGTTGTCGACATGCTCCTCAGCCCAGTCAACGACATTACGAATGGTCTTTCTGGCAACTTGCACGCATTGCTTGACGGCGTTGCCGAAAAAGCAACCAATTAATTTTTATTAATAACTGTAATTCAATAAAGGAGTCTAACATGGCTGCTGATGTAAAGAAAATCGCAGAGGAATTGGTTAAGCTCACCGTCCTCGAAGTTAACGAGCTTAAGAACGTCCTTAAGGACGAATATGGCATCGAGCCAGCTGCTGCTGTCGCTGCCGTTGCTGCTGCACCTGCTGATGGTGGTGCTGCTGCCGCTGATGAAAAGAGCGAATACAATGTTGTCTTGAAGGACGCCGGTGCTCAGAAGATCGCCGTCATCAAGGCTGTTAAGGAAGCTACCGGTCTCGGTCTTGGCGAAGCTAAGGCTATCGTTGATGGTGCTCCAGCTACCGTTAAGGAAA
>CAMZHH010000014.1 GCA_947306745.1 uncultured Candidatus Saccharibacteria bacterium | reverse complement strand
CCCAAACGTAGGTTTCGCGTCCTTCCTGGCAGAAGGCTGCTTTGCCGCCACAGATGACGTAGGTGCCATCCTCTACGACTAAGGAGTCGATGAGAGTGTCGAAATCATCTTTAGGGATGTCGTAGCGGTCATCAAGGAATACTCCCGGTTCATTGTCTGGTGTACTCGTCGCAGGACTCTCGTCGTCGTCGAACAAGTACGGATCGAAATTGCCAGGCTGTTCAATGATGAGATTTGGTGATTCCGCAATCTCACCAGCTTCTTCCGGATTTGGAACCTCAATCACCTGTTCGTGGAAGATTGGTTCATCTTCTCCGTGCGGATCGACTACATCGCGGGCAGCTTCATTCGGCTGCTTCGCTTCATCAGCATCACCCTCGCAACCAGTACAGAAAACAACGGCTACGAGGAGAATAAGAGCTAAAAGAGACAACTTCTTCATAGGACTCACCTCCAATTGAGAATTTTAAAGTACATTAGTTGCAAGTTTAGCTAATAATTTAATTATACCACATATGCTTAATAAAGTCAATTTAGCCTCGTAAATCTGAAAAATGCTGAAAAATTTCTTGCAGAAAAACAGAAGCGTATTTTATAATTAAAACGTGGATAAAAAGCGAGTTATACGGAGGTATTGGGGTATTTTCACCACCATCGTAGTGGGAGTCTTCCTCATTTGTGCAATTCTTCTTGTTGGTTTTAGGCTATTTGGTTATGAAATATATACCGTCATGTCGGGTTCAATGGAACCTGAATATCATGTCGGTTCTTTGATTTACGTAAAAGGCGTAGATCCGACTACGCTTCGTCAGGGTGACGTGATTACTTTTGTGGCCGACGAAGACAATACCGTCGTCACGCACCGCATTATTGCTATTGAAAATACTAATAATACGCTGAAGTTTCGAACGAAAGGCGACGCGAACGAAGTTGCAGATGGCGCACTCGTGCACAATAAGAATGTGCTCGGCAAGCCGGCCTTTCAAATTCCTTTCCTTGGTTATCTGGCATTTTATATTCAACATCCGCCAGGCTTATATATCGCGCTTGTAGTGGGGACCCTCCTACTAGTCGCGGTGATCGCGCCAACTTTTAATAAGGGAAAGGAGAAAACTGCGAGCAAAAAAGACAAAAAATAGTCCACTGGACTAATCTGGAGTTATTTCAAAAAATTGTACATTAATAGGGAGAAAGGAGGTGAATGAAAGGTAGAATTTTCATCGTGTCTTTGGTTGCGTCTATTCTTACTATCGTCGGTTCCGGCATGACCTTATCGTATTTTACCGATACGAAAAAGGTTGAAAATAAATTTACGCTCGGCCAAGTCAAAGTAGAGCTTTACGAATCTCGTTTAGCTCGTGGCGACAATACCGATGCGCAGATTATTGCCGACGCGGCGACTTACCAAGACTGGCTCAACGGCGTAATTGCTATGCCTGGTCAGACTTACGCAAAGAATACGTATGTTAAAAACACGGGAAATGTTGACGCCTATGTACGCATTCGCTATCTGATGCCTGCTACAATTTGGGGCAATTACGGAGCGGATCACACCGTATTTAATGTGATTCGTAACGAAGCTGCCATTAGTAGCGGTGAATGGAATGCGCCAAGTTTGGTCGGTTCCGGCGATGTTTATCTGACTAACGATTTCGGCCAACGAATTCGTTATAACGAATATCAGATGATTCGCAAGGTCCCGCTCGCACCTGGTGCAATGTCCACACAACCTGCATTAAGTAGCGTAAAAATCGTTCCGCAACTCAAACAGGAACAGATTGATGAGTATATAAGTCAAAACCTTTTGGCGAAAGATGGCACCTTTAAAATCTACGTCTTCGCCGATGCAATTCAGACCGCCGGTTTCAATGATGCAAAATCTGCATTTGAAAACATGGCGCCTACATATGATTAATAATTAAAGGAGTGTGAAATGAAAAAGAAAATCTTAGCAATTTCTGCCGTTCTTGGCATTGCAGCTTTGGTGCTTTCGATGGGCACTTTGGCTTACTTTACTGATACAGATTCTGAAAAGAATACTTTCACTATCGGTAACGTCAAAATTGACTTAATCGAATCTCAGCTTCATCGCGTAAATGCTGGTGTTGCTAATGGCGCAACGAGCACTTCGCCACTTTGGACTCCAGGCCAAACTATGAGCGGCACCGAAGCTAATACTCCAGACAAAGCCAACAGTAGCTGGGCTGGTCAGTATTTCTCCGATGAACAAATCAAGGCTGACGCTGATACTTACAAAGCAACTGACGGCTACTACGAAACCAATGCCACCAACATGGTTCCTGGCTCTAGCGTTCGTAAGGCTCCATATGTAATCAACACCGGCAAGAACGCTGCATATATTCGCGTTCGTGCTTTGATTCCAAAGACTTTGTTTGCCGTAATCGACAATGGCCCAAGCATGTGGACCAGCACCGCCTTAAGAGATGGCGTCAAGTCGAAAGCTGTTGATTGGTACAATGCTAACAACTATGCTGGTTCTAATGTTACTAAGAAGGTTGGCGATATCGAATACTACGTATTTGACTTTACTTACGATAAACCACTCGAACCAGGTGCAATGACCTTCTGGAACGCTTGGGGTAACATCGCTATCGATAAGAAAGCCACCAGCGAAGATCTCAAAAATGTTGATAGCTTTGATGTAATCTTTGAAGCTGATGCAATTCAAGCTACCGGTTTCACAAACGCCGAAGACGCCTTTGCCGCATTTGACGCACAAAGCTAATTAGGAATAAGGAATATATTAAATGAATAAGCAGAAAGTACTCGCAATCACACTAGTGGTGCTACTTGGCGCCTTGGCTATTGGCGGTACTTCTGCTTATTTCACATATTCTGAGCGCGCTCGTAATGTTATTACGTCAAGCGGTATCGCAATTCGTTTGATTGAAGATACTAACGAGATTGGCGTGGACGGGCGCGCGGTTCCTTTCCGCAATGTTGACGGTGTAATGCCTGGTGACAAAATTAGCAAAATTCCAAAAGTCGTAAACATCGACGAAGGTGACGCTTTTATCCGTATTAAAGCTACCGTCAGCGCTACAACGGCAAATAATAGTCAAATCACAATTCCAGTTTCGGTATTGAGCCTAGATATTAATACAGCGAAGTGGACCCAAGATGGCGATTATTACTATTACAATGACATTTTGAGCGCAAACCAAACTACGGAGCCGCTATTTACAACGGTAGCCATTCCGGAGAATCTTTCCGAACAGTATCAAAATACTACTTTCTCGCTTGACATTAATGCTGAAGCGGTACAGGTAGCTAACAATGGCGCCACGGCGCTCGAAGCCCAAGGTTGGCCTGAGGAGTAAAAATGAAGAAATTTATAACCATCTCCGCAATTTTACTCTTGAGTCTAGTTTTGGCGATGCCGGCTAGCGCGTTGCGTTCGTCGGTCTATTTCTTAGGGCAGGCTGATAGTTTTGTTTTTCATCCTGGTACGAGCTGGTCGGATACGGATCTTTTCGATAATTTCAAAGGCTTAATGCCGGGCGACACGCGCACGGAAGAAATTAATGTTCGTAACGCTTCTAATGACTGCGATACGGTGAAGCTGTACCTCAAGGCTGAGTCAATCGACAATCAGACTATGACAGACTTCTTAGCTCAACTAAATATGACCGTCAAAAATGGCGACTCAGTAATCTATCAAGCTTCGCCGGATCAAGTTGATGGTCTGGGTGATTTTGTATCGCTAGGGGCCTACAAGCCAGGTGAATCAACTACACTTAATGTGATTCTTGAAGTGCCAATTACGCTCGGTAATGAATATATGCATCGCGACGGAAATGTGGATTGGGTATTCATGGCAGAATGCTATGTAGATGGCGAAATTGTTGACCCAGAACCGGGTGAAGACGAGCCGAAACCTCTCCCAGTCGATCCAACGCCAAACCATGGTCCGCAAACCGAAGATTTCATCATTCAATCGGTTGCGATTCTTATCATATCCGTACTTGGCCTATTCTTAGCCATCATTTTCCTTCGCCGCTCGAAGAAAGATGATGCCGAAGAAGACAAAGAATAGTGCTATAATAGATATATTATGGAGGATTTTGATTATTTGCGCGAGGGAGATGTATATCTTGACTCGGCGTGCCAATCGCTACGCCCGCGCCCAGTTATTGACGCTATCAACCGTTATTATACCGAGCACAATTCCTGTGGTGAACGCGTTAAATATTCATGGGGTGTCGAGACTGACGAAATTGTCGAAGAGACTCGCAAGCTCCTCCTCAAATACCTGAAACTCAAGGACAAAGATTATTCCGTATCTTTCACTTTAAATACGACTTATGGTATTAACCTATTGCTAAGCCAGTTTAAGATGGGCCTATTTAAGAAAGTGATGACTTCTGATATTGAGCATAATTCTCCGTTCCTAGCTACTATGACTTTCGCCAAGAAGCATAAAATCAAGCGCGAAATTATGGAACGCGAGGAAGATGGTTCGATTAATATTGATGCCTACGATTTCAAAAAGGCGCTCGTTGTCGTAAACAGTGTTTCGAATATTGATGGCCGTGAGTTGCTTAACGTTAAAGAGTTGGTGAAGAAAGTTCACCAGCAGGGCGGTACGATTATTATCGATGCCGCGCAGGGCTTGGCGCATAATTCTGAGCGTCTTGAAAAGACCGAAGCGGATGCGATTTGTAGTTCCGCGCACAAGATGTATGGCGCCTCGCTTGGCATTATGATTGTCCGTCGCGATTTGTTTAAGAAGATTGATACGACCTTCATTGGCGGCGGCATGGTCGATGACGTGGATAAGGATAGCTTCAAGCTTTCCGCTGAATCCAAGGAGCATTCTTATACTAAGTTCGAATCTGGCTTGCAGGCCTGGGGCGAGATTTGCGCATTGAACGCGGCAATTAAATGGCTCAACAAAGTGCCAAAATCTGCCAAGAAAGCATTGCGCGCGCACGAAGAGCGTCTCTTTGAGTACTTAAAAGATAACCCAAAGATTCATCTTATTAATAAAGAACCGAGCCCAACCATATCATTCTATATTGAAGGTCTCGATTCGCATTTGGCCGGCTCAGCTTTATCGATTGCGGGCATCATGGCACGCACGGGTTATTTCTGTGTCCACTATTATCTCGATCACAAGATGCATTACCCGCCACTTATTCGTTTCTCGCTTGGTTATCATATCCGCGAGTCGGATATTGATAAAACCATCGAAACTCTCGATAGGATGACGAAGTAATGGTCTGTATTGCAGCATTTATAATACTTTTGATTGTTGGCATCTTTGTCGCATTTATTTCAATTTTTAAGCCAAAAGTTGGCAAACGCTATCTCAAAACTCTGAAGAAATCCTGGGGATGTTTTGGTAAGCGCGTCACTTTGCAAAAATGCGAAACCGGCTTCGGCGATGATGTTAAGAATACTATCTTAGCTAAGCTCGTATTAAAGAAACCAAAACTCGTAAAACCGGTTTCGATAGGTATCGAAGTTGCTTCAATTCTCGTGGTATTAATCACAGTTTGGTCGCTCGTAGAAGGCGCCAAAGCTGGTCTCGCGCTCTGGACGCTTGGCACCTGTAATGTACAACATCCAGATTCCTGTGCGCTCGGTGCAGAAGTTTGTAGTATCGATGGTAGTGGTCAACCGACCAATCCAATTGAATATGTCGGCCAATGGTTTGCTGACTGGGGCGAAATCTTTGGCGCAGTGCCGGATAAATTCCGCGATTGGAATGTAAGCAATTTTGATTTTCAGGGCCTCCGCATTAAAGAAGACGGCGATATTGATGCTATTGATATCTTTGATCCAGGCTGCGTGGTTTGTTTGCAATCATATAAAGCTCAGAAAGAATCCGGTTTCTTTGAATCACATAACGTTTTGCTCGTGCCATATGCGATTCCGTCCGATGATGGCTATAAGTTTGCGAGCTCGGAGTTAATCGTGCGCTACATTTATGCAACCGAAAAAATCGAGAGCGAAGTGAATGGTGCTGGTCTGAAAATCATCGATCGCATTTTTATGGAAAAAGACGATAAGCATTCCGCCTATCAGACAAACTTCAACGATGTATATTCTGCCGAAAAGGCCAAAGAAGTTTTGCAGGATTGGCTCAAAGAATTCGGTTATTCTGATGACGAGATTAAGAAGATTGATGAGCTCGCGCAAACTGATGAGATTTCAGAAATTTTCAAACATCACGACGATTTAGTAAAAAATAATATTCATGCAAAAGGTATCCCGACCATGATCTTTGATGGCCGCAAACATACCGGAAAGTTCGAGGCAAATTAATGGAATTTTATCAAAGTTTTTGGCTTGGCTTAACGCAGGGTTTAACGGAGTTTATTCCCGTATCTAGCTCTGGCCACTTGGAAATCGTTCAAGAAATCATGGGCGGCCGTACGGCAGACTTCCATCTATTCCTAGAATTCATTAACCTCGGCACCTTGCTAGCTTTGCTATTCTTTTATCGCAAACGCATCGTACAAATTTGCAAAGATATTTTCGTCAAACATAATTACAAATTATTAGTTAATATCATTATTACGACCGTTCCGGCAGTACTGGCAGGTTTACTGCTGTCGGATATTATCGAAAGTAATAGTTTCTTCTCAAATATGATTACGATTGCCGTGGCGATGGCGGTAATTGGTGTATTAATGGTTACTATCGATAAATTGCCGAAGATGAAAAAAGTAAAAGATGAAAATCATCTCGACAAAAAGCGTGCCTTATACATCGGTCTCGCGCAATGTTGTGCTCTGATTCCTGGTACTTCGCGTTCTGGCTCGACTATCGTAGCCGGCCGTTTGACTGGTATGGACAGCGAATCAGCGGCGAATTATTCATTCTTGGCCAGCATTCCAATTATGCTCGGCGTAATGTGTAAGCAATTAATCTCTAGCTCTTCGCGCGCATATATCGCCGCCAACTGGCAGATGCTACTTATCTCGAACTTAATCGCCTTTGTATCTGGCCTTGCCGCCATCTACTTTGTGATGAAATTCCTCAAAAAAGACGGCAGTTTGCAAATTTTCGGTTGGTATCGCATCGCTCTTGCAACAATCGTGATTATCTTCCAGCTGATTAAGTGATATAATAATAGAGTATTAATAATTTAAGTATCAAGAGTGCAGCGAGGGATCGGCCTGATGACCTGCCAGCAACCTACCGTAAGGCAAGGTGCTAATTCCGCCCAGAAAGGAAAGATATGACGAAAACTCTATCTTCGAGCGCGCGTCGCTCCAATACTAAAATCATTACTCGTACGGCTGAATTTGTGTCGCCTATGCATCCGGATAAAATCTGTGATCGGATTTCGGATGCTATTTTAGATGCGCATTTAGTGAAGGATCCATCCGCGCGCGTCGCAGTAGATGTAGCTGGCGGTCATGGTACGATTTTTATTACAGGCGAAGTCACAAGCAAAGCGAAAGTTGACGTTGTAAAAATCGCACATCGTATTGCTGGAGAACAGTATGAGGTCATCGAACGCATCGTTAAACAGAGTCCAGAAATCGCCCGTGGCGTCGATGAAGGTGGCGCCGGCGACCAGGGTATTATGGTTGGCTATGCCTGCGCGGAAACTGCGGAATATTTGCCACTCGAATACGTATTGGCGCGTGATTTAAATAAGTTTCTATATGATTCCCATCCATTTGATGGCAAAACGCAAATAACAGTCGAAATTAAATATGGCGCGAAGGGGAATTATATTTCTGCGCATATTAAACACATCGTGATTAGCTGGTCGAAGGTTGCTACTAAACAACTCTGTGCCGACTTAACGTTCTGGATTAATCAATTACCGAAAGATATTATCGTCGACAAGGAAACTGGCGTGAGCATTAATCCGGCTGGCGATTGGGATATGAACGGCTTCGATGCGGATTCGGGTTTGACTGGGCGCAAATTAATTGTCGATAATTATGGTCCACGCGTACCAATTGGTGGTGGCGCCTTTTCAGGCAAAGATGGCACGAAGGTTGATCGTTCGGCAGCTTACTATGCGCGCAAGATTGCGGTAGATTATTTACAACAATACGACGCGCATGAGGTATACGTATATATCTCATATGCGCTTGGCCGGGTGGAACCAGTAGATGCTACGGCTTTTATTGACGGTAAGATTCGCGCGATTACGGAATATGATTTGTCGCCACGCAATATTATTAAAGAACTCGAATTGCAGAAACCGGGCTTTGAAGAACGTGCGAAATGGGGGCATTTCTCAAATCGATAGTGTTAATGCTAAAATGTAGGTATGGATGCCGAGCAAAAAATTGCAGAATCAAAAAACACCTAAGCAAACTTGTACACTAGAAATACGCGATTATCGTCTTAAAATAATCGGGCTAGACTTCATAATGATAATACTTGTTCCGGCGGCATTTATTTGGCTATTCCTGTCTGGGCGCCAAGATCTCGTGACGAATAATTCGTCGATTAGTATTTTATTCGCAGTCCTCTCAGTGGCGCCTATTGCCTGGAAAATTTTTATGAGCAAGCTTTATCAAGTAGAATCTGAGTCAAACAAGAAAAAAGCAGTTAGTGAAGGAACTCAGGTAGATGCTAAGGTTGTAGATTTGTATTGGAAGAGAGTAGGCTTCGGCAAGACGAGCAGGCTTGTCTTTCATTACGTGGTTGAATATGAAGATCCGAGCATAATGAGTATAAAACGTCTCGAGTCGCAAGTATTTCAAGAGTCTCCAGCGGTATTAAAAACCGATTTACCGCTCGATACCACGGCATATATTTATAATGACAAAGCTTATATCTACGAATTACGTAATGTGCCAGTGGAACGAATCAGTAAGCGTAGTGGCTTAAAGACTATCTTTTGTATTATTATGACGCTTTGTTTCTATGCGGCGGTAGCATTTTTTGCACTAGGAAATAATACTGCCGCTTTAATCTCGGTCGGCGTACTAATATTCGTCGTGATTTATTATGTAGCTATGTTTAGCAGACAGCGCAAAACCTCCCTGTAAATGCGCTTGACAATATGCTAAAATATATTCATGGATATAGAGAAGATCCGAAATTTTTGCATCATTGCGCATATTGACCACGGCAAGTCGACTTTGGCTGACCGCATGTTGGAAATTACCGATACTGTAGCAAAACGCGAAATGAAGTCGCAGCTATTGGACTCCATGGAACTTGAGCGCGAGAAGGGCATCACTATTAAACTCACGCCAGTCCGCATGCAGTATAAGGGTTACGCCTTGAACCTCATTGATACGCCAGGTCACGTTGACTTTTCTTATGAAGTTTCGCGCAGCTTACAGGCGGTAGAGGGTGCTATTTTGGTGGTCGACGCTACGCAGGGTATTCAGGCGCAGACTTTGGCAAACGTTTACCTCGCATTGGAGCAAGATTTGCATATCATCCCAGTGATTAATAAAATCGATCTTCCAGCTAGTGATGTTCCTCGCGTGACGGCGGAAATTGTGAATCTTCTCGGTTGTGATGAGTCGGAGATTATTAAAGTCTCTGCGAAGACCGGTGAGAATGTCGACAAGGTGCTCGACGCAATCATTGAGCGCATACCAGCTCCAAAGAAATCAGATAGTAATGAAACGCGCGCTTTAATCTTTGATTCTTACTTTGATGATTATCGTGGCGTGATTTTGTACGTTCGCATGTTTGATGGCAACTTGCCGAAGAATGCAAATATTCGCATGATGGCGACCGGATCGAATGATATTGCGCTCGAGGTGGGAGTTTTGAATCCGAAGATGTCGCCACGCAACGAGTTGAAAGATGGCGAAATTGGCTACATCGTAACGAATTTGAAGGCCACTCGCGAAGCAAAAGTCGGCGATACGGTGACTTTGACGAAAGCGCCAGCTAAGGAAGCGTTGCCAGGCTACAAGAATGTGCGCCCGTTCGTCTACGCCGGATTCTTCCCAGTCTCGAATGATCAGTATAAAGACCTCAAAGAAGCTCTCGAAAAGTTGTCATTAAGCGATTCAGCCTTGCAATTTGAGCCAGAGAATTCGCCAGTGCTTGGCTTTGGTTTGCGCATCGGCTTCCTTGGCCTACTTCATATGGATATCATTCGCGAGCGCCTTGAACGCGAGTTTAAGCTTGATCTAATCGTAACAAATCCGTCTACGGATTATCATGTCTTGCTCACTACCGGAGAAGAATTAGATATTCGTTCCGCATCGGATTTACCGGATGTTACGCGCGTGGCGGAGATTCGTGAACCGTGGGCAAAAGGCGAAATTATTACACCGAAGGAATATATCGGTTCAATTTTAGAACTGATCGTTAGCAAACGTGGCGTACAAAAGAACATTTCCTATATTGATACGCGCGCGGTAATTGATTTCGAGGCGCCAATGGCGAACCTGTTGACTGATTTTTACGACCAGCTCAAATCTGCTACTTCGGGCTATGCGTCGTTTAATTATGAACTCGGCGGCTATCATGCTGAAGATTTGGTTCGTATTGATTTCTTAGTCGCCGGAGAACGCATTGATGCATTAAGCGTGATGGCACACCGTAGCGAAGCGGATGGCATCGGTCGTACAGTTACAAAGAAGCTGAAGGAAGTGATTCCACGTCAAAACTTCGAAGTCGCTCTGCAGGCAGCAATTGGCGCGCGTATTATCTCACGTGAGACGCTTGGTGCTTATCGCAAAGATGTGACGGTGAAGATTCATACGGGTGACCGTGACCGTAAGGCTAAATTGGTAGAGAAGCAGAAGCGCGGTAAAGCTCGCATGAAGCGCTTCGGCAAGGTTGATATCCCAAGCGAAGCCTTTACCGTAATGCTCAAAAGAGACTAAAAAATACCCCTCACTCGGAGGGGTATTTTTAAAATCTTAATGTTTGAGGTTTTCGATATGTTGCAGAATGGCATTCATGGTATTGGCGAATACCTCATCTTTTGTGCCGTGCGCTGTAACTGGAATTAAGAGGCCACGCTTGCGGTAAGTCTCAATTACCGGCATAGTCTTCGAGATAAACTCTTCAATGCGCGTATCAAGAACTTTGCGTTCGCGATCATCTTCGCGCTGGCCACGATCTTGAATGATGCGAGCATCTTCCCAGCGTTTCTTTACTTCTGCTTCGGAGACGTTAAGTAAGATTGCGCCCTTAATTGGGTGACCGGCATCATTAGCGGCGGTGATAACATCATATTCTTCGCCTTCCCAACGACCGACGCTACTCAATACGAGCGGAAAGTCCTTCAAATCTGGCCGAGCGAGGTATGGCAATACGATGGCGCGGAATTTATTTGTATCCGCAAGCATGCCAGCACTCATCTCTTTGAGAAGATCTTGATCTTGTTTTTCGGCGGCGCGCAAAATCAAGCCAGAGCTCAGGAAACGTGCGCCAATAGTCTCAGCTAATCTGATACCGACGGTATCTTTTCCAGAAAAGGGCAAGCCAAACACGTTTATACTTCCGGTGCCTAGCCACTGACGAATTGTTTCAATATTATTATCCATAACTGGTATAATAATATCATATACGGAGTAAAAAAATAATGGACAATCAGAATCCAATGAACGGTGGGATGCCACAAGGCCAAGGCCAATATGGCGGACAAAATACTCCACCGCAGAATCAGAATGGCGATCCGCAGAGTAGCGTAGTCGTTCAACCAGGCTTAGATAATCTTGAAAACGTGCAGACTCAGAGTGTTGTTGAGTCGGCTCGCGAGGAGGCCGAGAAAGAGCTCGAGCAGGTGCGCGCCTACAATGAGGCACTTGTGCGTCAGCAAAAAGCGCAAGAGAACGCTACTAAGGCAAAGAGGACTAGTGTTACGATTTTTGGCGTTATTATCTTTATCGTTTTGCTTGGTGTGATAGCTTGGCTAGTTGTTAATGCAATTATTCTTGCCCAAGGCCCAGCTGGTCCAGGCAAAGACTCAGAAGTTATCGATCCAGCTCAACTCGCAGAAATTGACGGCTATAAATGTACTACTACGAACTGTGCAAAGGTAGTAGACTTGCCGGATGGCCGCATTATTATTCGCGATACGGCTTACTATATTTATGACCTTGAAGAGAAGGAAGCAACTTTAACTTCTATTGAGGAAAAAGATTATCATGCAATTACGCCATTCTATTGGGGTGACCGCTTGTTGGCAGAGCTTGATCCAGAGTCTGACGCGTCTGCTTTGTATAGTATTACAGAAAACCGCGCTCTTACTTCATATAACTTTGATACGATTTATCGCGATATTAATGATGATGTTTATAAGAATCAAACTAGCATCAAGGGCAGCTATATCATCGTAAAGGGTAGCGGTAACTATCGTATGATTAATGTCGCTACCGGTACTGAGGTAGTACGTGGTACCAATAAGGTATATAAATACGGCAACTTCTTCTTCGGCTATGAAAATGGCAACGAAGTTCGCGCATATAATTCGTCTGGTCGCCAGATAAAGATTGCTTATGCAAAAGAAGATTTCTATGTTAAAGATGGTAAGTATCTAGTCTTTATTGATGAGGATGGCTCCTATGAGATTTACGACGGCATCAGCGAAGATGATATTGATGAGGGTGCGCTCTATGATTACCTCTGGGATATCGACGAAGAAGTAATGCGCGCCACTTTGAATAGAAACAATACTTTCTATCATATTTCGAAGAATTAGCAGACCTTGACCACGAGTGCTAAAAAGCATACAATAGAAGTATGACAGACCGTCAAAGAGAAATTCTTTACGCAATCATTGAAGAGTATGCCGAGTTAGCGACCCCAGTCGGAAGCGTAACTTTAGCAAAGCTTTTTGATTGCTCATCGGCTACAATTCGAGCCGAAATGGTAAAACTTGAAGCGATGGGCTACATTACGCAGCCTCACACTTCTGCTGGTCGTGTGCCGACCGATGCCGGCTACCGTCTTTACGTCAACTCACTCCAGGAACGAATTGATCATCCAAAGGAGAAGGGTGACGTTATTGATGAAGATCCGCTTTATGCTACGGAAGAACGCCACACGCGTGCGCTAGCTACGCGTATTCAGGCGCAGAGTCAAGCCGATTATGCCATTCGCGCCGCTGTAGATAGCTTAGTCACCTTGACTGGCAATTTAGGCCTCGCCACGATTGGTGATCAGGTTTATATCTCAGGCTTCGGCAATCTTTTCTCGCAGCCAGAATTCTCACAGGCCGATCACGTCCAAGCTGTCGGTAAATTACTTGATAATATCAAGCCATGGCTTCGCGAAGTGCAGCCAAACGAGGCAATCAATGTTTATATTGGCACTGAGAACCCAGTTGGTAAGGCCTCGAATGTTTCTTTGATTATTTCACGTTTCCGTTCGCCGTATTCTGATCGTAGCTATATCGGAGTATTGGGGCCGACTCGTCAATCATATAAACGCGTCATGTCGCTTGTGCGTCATGCTGGATTAATGTTGGAGGATATTATTTTATGAACGAAGATCAAGATTTTAATGAAAATTTAGCCAGCGAAGATACTACAAAAGAAAACGCTGACCTTACTCAGAATGATAAAAATACTGAAGATCTCGGCGAGGCTGTAATTGCCGCCGCAAAGAAGGGCGCTAATATCGAGAAGAAAAAGAAGTCTAAACTCTTTTCAAAGAGCGACAAGGACGACCAGCAGGATGCGAAAATTGCCGAATTGACGAATGATCTGCAACGTACGCGTGCTGATTTTGAGAATTTCCGTCGCCAGAGCGATATTCAAAAGCAACACTACGGTAATGTTGTAAAAATGACAACAGTTAAGAAAGTGTTACCGCTCCTTGATGATATTGAACGCGCCGCCGCTGCGCAACCTGAAGCGATGGCGCCAATCATGAAGAACTTTGAAAAGACGCTCAAAGAGCTCGGCTTGACGAAGATTGCCTCTAACAAAGGCGAGGCATTTAATCCTGATCTGCATGACGCTGTAATGGTAGATGGTGATGGCGACGAAGAAGTAATCGAAGAAACTTTACGCGCCGGCTACTACTACGATGGCGAAGTTTTGCGCCCAGCCATGGTGAAAGTTTCCAAACAATGAAAATCTCAATAATCACGCTCTTTCCAGAGATGTTCGACAAGGTTTTTAACCAGTCGATGCTTTGGAAAGCGCAGGATCGTGGTTTAGTAGAGTTCGAGCTAATCGATTTGCGCCGGTTTGGTCTCGGCCCGCGTCATCAGGTGGATGACACACCGTATGGTGGTGGTGACGGCATGCTCTTGAAACCAGAGCCGATTTTTGCGGCCGTAGAAGACGCAAAAACTCGTAACCCAGACGCGAAGGTTGTTTTAATGACGCCGAAAGGCCGCATTTGGGACCAGGCGCGTGCCAGTGAATTCGCCGGTAGTGGCAATAACTTCATCTTTATCTGTCCACATTACGAAGGTTATGATGAGCGCATTTTGACACTTGTTGATTATCAAGTTTGCCTCGGTAAGTTTATTTTAACTGGCGGAGAAATCCCAACCATGGCCGTGGTAGATTCAATCGTGCGTTTAATTCCAGGCGTACTTGGCGGTGAAACTTCGGCTGAAATCGAGAGTTTTTCTGACGGTGATAATTACGAATACCCACAATATACGCGCCCAGAAGAATTCCGTGGCATGCGTGTGCCAGATGTCTTACTTTCTGGCAATCATGGCGAAATTGCCAAATGGCGCGCCGAAAACGCCCCGACTGAACCGCACGAATAAGATATAATTTCCGGATTCCGAGCGTCGCGACGACAAGCTTGCTTGTCGGCATGGCCGAGGAAACGGACATTACATCGAATGATATAATATAGATATGGACTTGGGAGCGCCGATTCAAGAGGTTAAAGGAATTGGGCCAAAAACCGCTGAGGTATTACACAAAGCGGGTATTTTTACTTTGCGCGATTTAGTTTATCATCTGCCGCGCGACTATGAGGATTTTCAGCAAGCGCAGAATATCGCTGACTTGAAGCCGGGCAATGTTACTGTACGAGCGCGCGTGGAAGAGATTAAGACGCGTCGCATGCGTCGTAATCTTGCAATTACGGAAGCGACTTTACGTGATAAGACTGGCGCCGTACGAGCAGTTTGGTTTAACCAGCCGTACCGTGCCAAGCAGTTCGAGAAAGATGTTGAGTATTATTTTACTGGTACGATGGCTCTGAACTACGGCCGCTATCAGATCTCGAACCCTTCCGCCGTCTCCTCGAAAGATTACGATTCGAAATTGAATACTTATAAAATTCAGCCAGTTTACCCGGCTCGCGGCTCAGTGAAGTCGCAAGATTTTAAAAAATTCATCAAGACGATAGATAATAACATTGCGCTAATTCCAGATATGATTCCAAACTTTCCAGGTCGGGCGGACGCGCTATTTGAAGTGCACTTTCCGGAAAACCTGGCGCAGGCGCGTGCTGGTAGAGAATATCTGGCTACTGAGGAATTATTTAGCTTGCTTCTGGCGGCGCGTTTGAACCGGGAAGAGAACCAAAAGCTCCGCACCGATCCGATAAAATGCGACATGGAAGAGTTTAAAGCATTCGTCGAGAAGCTGCCATTCAAGCTCACGAACGCCCAGCGTCGTGCAACCTGGGAAATCTTACAAGATATGGCAGCCGATATCCCGATGAATCGCCTATTGCAAGGCGATGTTGGCTCTGGCAAGACGATGGTGGCGGCGCTAAGTGCTTTCGCGGCGGCGAAGGGTGGCTATCAGACGGCTCTAATGGCGCCAACTGAAGTACTCGCAACGCAGCACGCCGAATCACTGGCGAATCTATTTAAAGGCCAGCTCAGCGTGGCGTTATTAACCGGCTCCACAAAGCATAAAGACGAGCTCAAGAAGCATATTAAGGCTGGCGAGGTGGATCTAGTAATCGGCACACATGCGCTAATTACGGACGATACGGAATTCGCGCATCTTGGTCTTGCGATTATCGATGAGCAACATCGCTTCGGCGTGGCGCAACGTCAGAAATTGCTCAGCAAGGCGCATACGATGCCACATCTGTTATCGATGACCGCCACGCCAATTCCGCGCTCCTTACAGTTGACGATCTTTGGCGATTTGGCCGTATCGATATTGGATGAGTTGCCAGCCGGGCGTCAGCCGATTACGACAAAAATTGTTTCGCCGAATTCAACCAAGCAAATGTGGGGCGCCATCGAGAAAGAGTTGCTCGCTAAGCATCAGGTTTATTACATCTGTAAGAAAATTGACGATAAAGGCGCCAGTGAGTTATCTAGCGTCAAAAAAGAGGTGCAGAAAATTGCACACCAATTCCCGAATTATAATGTGGCTTATTTGCATGGCAAAATGAAACCGGCCGAAAAAGATGAAATCATGACACTTTTCGCGAACGGCGAAATAGATATTTTAGTTAGTACGACGGTAGTTGAGGTGGGCGTGAACGTACCAAATGCAACAGTGATGGTAATTGCCGACGCGGATCAGTATGGCTTGTCGCAGCTCCATCAGCTTCGCGGTCGCGTAGGGCGTGGTAGTACGGCTTCGTACTGTTATCTAATTAACTCTAACTCTGACGCACCAACGCGCCGTCTGCGCGAAATTGAGCGCTCTCAGGATGGTTTTTATTTAGCTGAAGTGGACTTAAAATTGCGCGGTCCAGGCGAGCTTTATGGCTCATTGCAGCATGGCGCGCTCGACCTCAGGATTGCGACAATCACAGATACGAAACTCGTCCATAAAGCCGACATGTTGGTTAAGCAATTTAGACAAGAAGGCTATAATATGTTAGAATATAAAGAGTTGAGCGACTCTGTTCGTAAATACCAACGCTTAACCACCTTGAATTAAGTTTTATGTATGCAACATTATGCGTGAAGTCAGGATCGAAACGATCTGGCAAATTAATCGGCACGCACCAAAAACTAGATAAGTCCGCACGGCTCCTTTTGGGGCAGAATTTGCCTGTCGCTCGCTCGTTTCCAATCGCGAAGGAGATTCTGCGTTTCGAGGGCATGCAAGGCCCAGACGGTCTGAAGCGCAAGTCGCCGGGCGTCGATGAGCCAGAGCATTTTATCTTGCCCGACAATGACGATGGCGTGCTGATTGGCTATATTCGTGACCATCACTATAATCTCGTGCAGGCCTTAAAGAAGGGCGACCGCGTCCGCGCAAGTTTTGAGGCGGCCTGGATGGCGCATGCGATTACGGATGGCTTAACGCCGGCGCATCATTATCCATTCCGTGAAGAACGCGATGAGCTAGTGGGTGATGCGGATTACGTAAAGGTCTTCGGCGTGAAGTTAAAAGGTGTGTCAAAAGGTGATACTTTCGCTGAGACGATGCGCAAAAACTGGCTCTACCTTGGCGCCGGTGGCTTAATGACGAAGCATATCGCCTTTGAGTATGGTGTAGCATATATTATCACGCCGGCACGTCTCGTTTCTTTGCAACCAAAAGATTTTAAACGTAGCGATGCAGAGAACGCAGATTTTGAGAAGGCTTTTTATGCTGGTCTTGAGCGTGTTGTGGCTTTGGATATGTATCAACGCTTCTTAGATAAAGGTTGGACGACCGACCTCGCGATTGATACGAGGGAAGTGTTAATTCCGGAAATCGTCCGCGCAATTACTTTAGGCTGGGCATCTGCCGTAAACCAAGCTAAACTAGAACTAAAGAATGAGAAAAAATAATTCCCAAATTCGCATTATCTCTGGCCGTTTTGGTGGCCAGTATATTGATACGCCAAAGACGAACGCAACCCATCCGATGGGCGAACGTGAGCGAATGGCGATTTTTAACACGTTGCGCGACGAGATTCCTGGCCGTCGTATACTAGACGCTTTTGCGGGCTCGGGCGCAATTGGCCTGGAGGCGCTTTCGATTGGCGCCGCACGGGTAGATTTCATAGAAAACCATCCGAAGGCAATTAAGTGCATCAAGAACAACCTCGCTAAGTTTCAGCAGACTGATTCGCTGATCCTAAAAGCACCAGATGGCGATTATACGATTATTTTTGCCGATCCGCCGTATGATAATCCGCAATACGAGGTAGTAGCGAGCTTAATTCGGCACCTCGTGCCAGGTGGTTATTTTGTCTTATCGCACCCAGAAGAGCCGGAACCGCCAGCTTTTCCATATCTGGAATTATTAAGTTCGAAAAAGTACGCTGCTTGCTGTATTAAGATTTATCGCAAGAAATAAAAAATGCCGCGGCCAAACAGACCGCGGCGGCACTAAGCGTCAAAAAAACAGTTAATCGACTTCAAATCGATCGCCGTTCGAAAGGAAACAAAGCTTTTTTTCGCGCGAACACATGGAATGCACGTCTAACCTACTGTGAGCGTGTCTGCCGGAGCGAAACACGAGCACTAAGCCAGGCCTACGCCTAATCTCAATAATTGAGTCGGTCTGGCTTTTTAGGTCATAATAATATAGCTTTATATTCGAACCCTCCGTGGCTTCAACTCTTCGAATGAAGAAGCTACAATTATTATCCGATCCTTCAAGCAAGCTGGCGGCGCGCAAACGAAAACGCCAAAACGGCCCAGACACAACGTCCCAATCGTCACGCTCCAAACCGACATTGCCAATAATGCGAATGCCGTATTCCAAAGCCTTAGTTAATTGCTCCTTCGGATCGTCAATCTGCCTAAAATCGCTCAGTGCGGTGAAGACAAAAGAGTCATTGTTTATCTCTCTCATGTCATCAACCTCCTCTCAAAGTACCTTGACTAATGCCAACAAATATATTGTAGCACACTTTTGCAAAAAAGTCAAGACATTATGCTTATTTTTAAGATAACAAAAAAGGATCGTACTCCATTGCGCGATCCTTTTCTCCCAAACTATAACGAAAATCCGGCGCGCTTCACAACTACGCGTGAACTCTCGTCTTGAAATGAGACGATGTTGATTTTCATTTTAAACACCTCTTTTTAGTTTTTTTGTTTGTCTCTCACTCTACACTGAGTTAAGTTTAGCATAAGCGCGCGCCGAAACGCAAGCATTTTGTTATAATGTTTTTATGAATAATGACGTTATTAAAGACCCAATCCAGCCAGGCACCGCGCCGCAGCCGGCGAACAGTAATAAGACTGTCTTAATTATAATTATCGTAATCGTGGTGATACTTTTCCTGCTACCGATGTTTGTCTTCTTCGGATTAATGATGTTTGCATTTAGCGCCTTGGAGGGGCTCGAATATACACCAGATGAGCGCTATATGACGAACGATATTGTTATGACGAAAGATCAAGCGCGCACTTTCCAGGCTATTTATATGTTGAATGATACTGGTATGCTCGCAAAGAATGGCATCTCGCGCCAAGATTGTATGAATATGTATGACGTAGCTGAAGATTACTTTAATCACGACATCGATTACGAAAACGAATTCCAATGGCTGCCAGCCAACTACTGTAAGGGCGATTATGCAAATATTGCTGTCGAAAGCTACCGTGATTACTACGTCGTATACCTCTCCGATGATAAAACTTGCGTTTCCTATCGCGTTTCTTCGGACCATAGCACGCTCGAGAACTTTACCTATGGCACCGATAGTACGCATTGTACCGAAGGTGTAGAAGCACCAATCATCGATGACGGTAGTCTAGACGAAGATGAGGGCGACGACGAGCCTGAGATTCCATCCTTACAAACACCGTCGACGCCGCAAACAAAAACCAACGCCGTTTAAAAAATAGCCCCTCGCCAGAGGGGTTATTTGATACGTATATCATCGAGCGTTTTGTGTGGGTTTAAAACGTCTAAATCGATATATTTTTCGCCACCGCTATAACCTTGAAGCTCGCCTCGGTCTTTGTACTGCCAAATTAGCCAGTTGTCGCCATTCTCCCAACGGGCAGGGAAATAAATACTGCGTACCCAGCGTGGATTCTCGTCAAAATTACCTTTGAGGTACAAATCATACAAATCACGCTGTGCGTAAATCATTGGCTTAGCGCCATATTGCGCTTCGAGCGCGTCGGACATTATCTTTAGCTCGCTCACGACGGTTTCTTTTGAAGGTGGATTCTCTTCGTATTTGCCATGAAGTTCGACGTCGATGACCGGAATTAAATCGCCATGCAGACTTTCGCCAACGGTTTTGATGAAAGCTTGCGCTTGCTCGGCACCGGTACTATCAAAAGAGAAGAAGTGATAAGCGCCACGTGCTAAGCCGGCATCTTTGGCGTTTTGCCAGTTGGCGGCAAAATAGCTATCCGTATAAGTGCTACCTTCAGTAGCTTTCATATAGACAAAACTAATACCTTGCGCAGCAAGCGTCTTCATGTCGACATCGGCTTGATGATTGGAGATGTCGACGCCACGAATTGTGTTGTCTGTAATAAACCATTCGTTAATGAAAACCGTGCGGCTTTTGATGGCGCCATAAAACCAGGACGCCGTTGCGCCAATGGCTACCAAAACTAATATCACCACCAAAAGAATCTTAAGTTTAACTCCATGAGTCTTACTCATTTATCTATTATAGCAAATCACGTTATAATAAAGATATGACCAAGGAAGAATACCTCCAACGCCTCGATGAATTGGCACTCGATAAATCCCAGTATTACATTATTTCCGGCGGAGCGCTCTTACTTTATGGTCTGCGCGAACGTACAGCTGATATTGATTTACGCGTCGGTCCAGAATTATTCGAGAAGCTGAAGGAAAGCTACGACTTGCGTCCTTCGCCTAAATTCGAAAACCTTTACGACCTAGCCAATGATATCGAAGTATTACGTGGCGAAGTGCAGATAAGTGATTACGATATTATTGATGGCTATCCTGTAATTAAGATTGAACGCGAGTTGGATTGGAAGCTAGAACATCAGCGTCCAAAGGACCAAGCGGATATTTGTCGTATTCGAGCCTATCTAGAAATCAAAAGCACTAACGTCGATGAAGATTTGCGTCACTATATTGTGCACGATATTTTACCCGAGTATCGCCTAAACGAAGAAGGGCATCAAATTGACCATATTAATTACGTCATTCAGCGTAGTTTGAAATTTGCTGAGACTGTGCCGGACATAAACCGTGACATGGTTTTTGCGGTCGCAGCTTTTCATGACATTGGTCACCATATAGACGCGAAGCATCACGAGCAGATTTCTAGTGAGCGCCTAGCGGCCGACGCGCAGCTGATTAATTATTTTTCCGAAAGTGAAATTATGGTAATGGCGGATGCTGTACTTGACCATCGCTCAAGCTCCGAAAGCGAACCACGCTCGATCTACGGCAAAATAGTCGCTTCGGCTGATCTGAATACGAGCATCGAAGAGCCATTACGACGCACCTACTCATACCGCAAAGCGCACAGTCCTAAAGCCTCACTTGACGAGATTATTGACGAATCGTATGCGCATTTGGCGGAGAAATTCGGCAACGATGGCTATGCGCGCGAGCGGATGTATTTCGAAGATGTAGATTATGATAGATTTCTGTTTGATATCGCGGAATTAATGCGTGACAAAGAACGTTTTCGTAAAGAATTTTTGCGTGCCAATCAGCTCGAAGGCTAAGATTAGAACGTGCTTATGCTAAAATAAAAGTGTGAAAAAGATAGCAACTGCGCTATTTGCGATTATTTGTGCGATACTTTTTACTACCCCGTCGTTCGCGCTTGATGTGGAGCCAGATTCGTATATCATTGACGAAACTGGTACTTTTGCGGAGTTTTTTACAAGCAAGATTGATATCTTCGGCAAGGGATTTGATGAGCAAAAAGCCATCCGCGTCATTATCGATGCGGTACCGTCAGTCAATCCGAGTGAAGGAGTGGGATTTGCTAATGGTCGGCTTAAATCGATTAGACGCGCACCATTCGAATCGATTCTACTAGTAATATATTCAGTTGAGGATCGTGCCCTGTATGGCGCATACAATAGCGAATATTACCTTGAAAATGTCCAATCTAAACTCGACGATATTTCGCGTAAGTATCTGCTCGGACGTGACAGGTCCATGCGTGACGACAATGCTATTATGCAGTCCTATGGCTACATTTTGAATGTTGCATCGACTGGCCATACTCTATACGAAAAGCCAAAGAATAAACTCTCAGCATCGAGACCTGAGGCTGGCGCAATAATCCTCGTAATTACTCTTATTGCGGCAATTTCCTGGAATTTGCCACGTACAACGAGTTGGCGCCGTTTTTAGCTGGCGCTTGCGAATGAAACACTGCTCGTAGTCGGCATGTATTACATGGTGGTCGCAAATGTTTCAATGAGTATTTTAATCCCCGTGGCGGCCTTCTTTACGATTCTGAATTTCGTAAAAATCATGTACACAGGCGACGGTCTAGTCGTCAAAATTGCGAAAAAAATGAAAATAATCGAGTGATATCAGATATAATCAAATTAGTGGCGTACATTACAATTTTCGATGCGCAAACTGAAAGTGAGGTGATATAGATGAGCGAAGAAAATCGTAAAACATTGAATGTGTACGACCAGACTGCAAAAGTCTATCTTTCTAATTCCATCGCACATGATGCAATTGACCCTGAAAAGGCCAAACGCAAGAGTATGAACCTGAAAGTATTCCTCGGCAAGACATTCTCTCCGCTCATTGACCATGCGAAAATCTTCGAAATCGGCTCGGCAGACGGGGAGACGGCAAAATATCTCCGTCGTATCGATTTTGATGTTACAGCAAGTGATGTAGCGGATGATTTTATTGCGGAGATCGCTAAGAAGGGCGTGCCAGTAGTCAAGTTCGATGCTATGACGGATGAATTCCCCGGTAAGTATGATGGCGTCTTGGCTTGGCGTGTGTTAGTGCACTTTACGCCGCAAGATGTCGAACGTCTATTAGTTAAGGTCTACGATGCGTTAAACAATTATGGCCGTTTCGCTTTTAATGTTATTAATCGTGAGACGCGTGAGGTGGATTGTGAATGGGTAGATTTTCCCGGTGAGTATCACATGGGAGCCGAACGTTTCTACTGCTACTATCGCGAAGAGGATGTTCGCGCTATGATCGCCAAAACAAAATTCCGCATTATCGACTTCCATAAGGAAGGTGGTGACCATCGCAACAAATGGCTGGTGTTTGTGCTCGAAAAGTAGTCCCCCGAGCTGGTTTCGGGGGCTATTTTTTATTGTCAGTTAGTTGGCGATTAAATTCATTACAAGTTTATGTCGTTTATGCTTAAATAATACAGAACGTGGAGGAATTATGAAGAAAACTATTTTTTGTTGTTGCGGTATTACTTGCCATGACTATATCTTCGGGTGCGGCCAACGCTGCGACTCCAAGATTGGTTTTGACTGAATTAGAAACTATATCGTTAGGTAGTGACTCTTCTATCGACTTTAAGCACCACGCCAGTCAATCTAATGGTAACGGCGTCTATAAAAACGACGATTCGGGACTCTACTACTATCGTGGCGTAGTCGACAATAATATTATCTACGCGAATCGTTGCTGGCAGATTATGGGCAATACTGCGGATGGCGCAATTAAGCTACTTTACAACGGCACGCCGTCGGATGCGGAAGCTTGTGAAAATACCGGAGACGCCTCTGCAGCGCTATTGAACGTAAAATATGGTGACAGCAATAACGGTAGCTATGTCGACTCTAATGCCAAGCAACAAATAGACGCTTGGTTTGAGGCGAATCTTTCTGAATACGCCGACGATTTGGCCGACATAGCGTACTGTAACGACACTAATTATACCGCTGCACATCAACGCATTACCGCCGATGGCTCACCAACTTTCGCTTGCGCTGAAGCGAACCAGATGTCGGTAGCGAACGGCAAGCTTGATTATCCAATTGCTATGATTACGGCCGACGAGCTGATGTTCTCTGGTGCTGGATACGCTGTTTCGCCGGCAGAAGGGGAAGAAACGATTCGCGCATACAAGTGGCGCATCCATTATGCTATTCCAGCGACGGACTATGACGAATTCAAAGAACTCGAAGATGGCGAAATCCTAATTGACGGCGAGAAGCTAGTTAGACAAATCTATAAGCATCCAGACATACAGTGGATATGGGGATATTTCCAGGCCTTCGAAAAGAATATTCCTAATCAGAAAATTCTTATGGAGCCACCATATGATCTTGAAAGTAATAAGTTCTGCAATGCCCACTATGCGCTCCCAGTACACCTAGAGGATTCGAAGTCTAGTCTAGAAATTGAGATTGAAGACGGTAGTTATACTTTCGTTATAACTCCAGACGAAAAGCTTGCAGGCAAAATCAAAAAGATCTTCCCGGACTGGAAGCCGCTAGAGGATATTTATCATGAGCCGGGCTATAAAAATTTTAGTCTTTACGAATTCGCTAAACGCTATAACTTCCATGATAGCAGCATTGTCGAGATTGATTACGATAAGAAAAAGCATCAGTTGCGTCTGATAATCGAATTCTGCTATTGGGATCAAGAGTGGTATAAGAAAAGCGAAAAGAATCCTGAAGGTATTGGGCCTCTCGGAGTAACTTTTTGCTTCGTCGATGACTATGCTGGCCCAACTGGCGAGTGCGACTACGAAATACTCGATGGCGAAATGAAGAACGGAGATTACCAGTTTGGTCTACGAGATACAAAATACGAGCTAGAGAGGAAGGATTGTTGGACTGAGGTTCATATCAGTGCAATTTCTGTCTTTGTTCGAGAAGACCCAGACCAGACCTTGCCAGATAATCGCGGGGACAGCCCAGACCGCCTCAATCGCATTGGCGCTCAATACTATCTTCATGGCGAATACGAAAACGCTATTAAATTCTATGAAGAATCCATCAAGCATGGTGGCATCGTTGCTAAAACGAATCTTGGCTATTGTTATCTCTATGGTAGAGGTATGACTCCAGACATAGATAAGGCAATGGAGCTATTTGAGGAGGCATCCAAGGCTGGTGATATTGATGCGACGTATAAACTTGCAGATATTTACTCCAAAGACAAATGGGGCAAAAAGGACGAGAAGCGCTCAATTGAGTATCTTCGCCGCGCTGCGGATAAGATTGATGGAAAGTCCATCGAAAGTTTCGACGTTCGCTACTCGCATTATTTTGTTTATTGCGATTATCCGAGCCTCTGCCTAGCGATTGGCAAATTATTGAAAGATGACGATAATATGCGAGACTACCCGACCGCGCAGGCCTTTCTGCGATGTGCGAAAGAAGGCTATGAGTACCAAATCAAACATGGCGCGGAGTTCTATAAAGAAAGCCTCGAAGAGACCAAGAAGCTACTTCGCTCTAGCTGCTTCAAAGGAAAGAAGCCGAAAGCTCCAGCATCGGCATTTCTTCTGCGCCTGAGCATGCAAGAGCTTGCTGCGGAGAATCTTTCTCTTGATTGGGAAGACGACGAGGCGAGAGAAAACGTCTATAAAGACGCGGTATATCTCCTAACATCAAATAAAGAGATGACATATGAGTATATTAATAAGGAATCGCAGTTTGAGGATTTAGGGCTCGTATCGGACGTGCTTGAGAGGCTCTATAGAAAATACAAAGACCCAAAGCTAATTGAGCTAATTAAGGCCAGGTATGATGAGCTCACGAAGCAGGCTAAACGCTCCGTAGGCGAATCAAAACGTCTCGCTGAAGAATATGACGAATAAAAAATCACATACTTCATATATTGTTGTAAATATTACAACTCCAACGAAGCTCCCCCCCCTAGTGCAGAACAAAAGAAAACCTCCGAGAAATCGGAGGTTTTCTTTGTCTTATGACGTCACCTATGATACAAGGAAACGCGACTGACATGGCTTTTTACG
>CAMZHH010000013.1 GCA_947306745.1 uncultured Candidatus Saccharibacteria bacterium | reverse complement strand
TCAAGGTTTACGAAGATCGTACCTTTGATTGGACCTGCCTTGGTCAGCCAGTCGACGATTTGATCCGCGAAAAGATCAAACTCGAAAAAGGTAGCGGCAAGCCAAACACTGAGAAAGTCGGTAAGATTACCATGGCTCAGATTAAAGAAATTGCTGCCGTAAAGATGAATCAGCTCAACGCTGTTGACGAAGCTGGCGCTTGCAAGATTATTGCTGGCACCGCACGTTCAATGGGCGTCGAAGTTGTAGAGTAATCTCTATAAAAAATCTCCTCTAGTGATAGGGGAGATTTTTTTATTCTGCGTTTTTTAGCGCGTACATTAGGAGATTATCACCAATGTAACTTGCTTGGCGCTCGACGAGCTGGCTTTCGTAAGCCTCAACTCCATCTTGCGGTTCTCGATAATAAGCCATGTTAAGCTCTAAATTCTTACCATCCTCGCTCTCGCGGTCGGTTTCTACGATCATATCTTGGCGTGCATGATAAAGCTCGTGCGCAATGGCAGTGCCGTAATAAAAATTCAAATCAGTTTCATCAATCGGCGTACTATCTGCGCCAAGCGTATCGTTAGCTTTTTGTAAATTCTCGTAGAGACGTGGATTGATTACCATGGTACGTGAATTCTTTTCGTAGGCGCCCGCCGAGATGAGAAGATTATCCTCGCCGGTATTCGCGCGCTCAAAAGCCTTTGCGTAGGCTGAGCCGGGCGTAGCGTAATCAATCGAAACGCCGAAATCTTCAAGGCCGTACTTCTGGATCAATAGGTCGGAGAAATGTGTAATGAAATTAGCGGTATCCATATCGACCATCTCGTTGATTTTGGCGCAATCTTCTGGTGTAAAAGTCTGTTCCATATATGCCTGCATCTGCGCATCGGCCTGTTCACCAGGATTCAAGATATATTCGCGTCGCGCCTGATATTCCTTTTTGACGCTATCTAGGCTCGTATTTAACATATCGTAACCAGATTGAAGCATGCTGACGTACGCGCAGGCGTCGTCAATGGTAGTCATTTCGCTACTGTCGAAACCGCTGAGCTGGCCAATAACCTTACGTCGGTCGGTGTCTTCATCGATTAAATCAAGAATCTCAGAGAAGGCGTCTTCGGCTACGGTATGGTCGCCGACTTCGCCGTAATCGCCAGCATTATATTTCTGCACGACTGCTTCAATGCCTTGCTCGGCAATGTCTTGCGCGATATCTCCAGCAACTTCTTCGTGGGATTTTTCAGCTTCTGCGGGATGCTCGTAGCCGACGAAGATAGGAGCATCGCTGACGTCAAAAACATTACCTTCAAACAAAATGTCATCGTCAGTGGGGAAGCTCTCGTGCCTATTCATAGTTCTTATGTTAATTGTACCACATTTGACAAAACATCAGAAAAACGCTATAATATATAAATCTTGTACCTTACAAAGGAAGAGGGGTGTATGTCTCATGAAAACACTCACGCTAAAGCGCGAGATTTGCGATACGCTCGCTATCGCAGCGACCGTTGGTATTGCAAGTCTAATTGGAAAAGCAATTCCGATTAGAGTAATACTGACGTTCTGCTTCGTTATGGCCATTATAGAAATTATGGTAACCTGTTATCGAAAGGATCGTGAATGTTATCCGACAAAAGCATCGATGTTTTATATGCTTCCGATGGTGCTAGTTTTGCTGATTGCGACCGCGTTGGTTGTAATGAAGCCGCTTTCCGGCAAGCATTATGTACTCGTTCTCGCAATGGCGATGGCATCTGATGCCGGAGGCCTGATATTTGGTCGCTTTTTCGGCCGTTCTCATCCTATCTTTTCAAAGCATATTTCGCCTAATAAAACCTGGGCGGGATACTTTGGCTCACTGGTCTGCACGTGGTCTGTGGGTTTGCTTGGGGCAATAATCCTACAGGTTGAAGTTACAAAAGAACTCATAATCCTGATTGGGCTCGGCTTTGTAATTGCGTCGGCAGGTGATCTGCTCGGTTCTGGAGCTAAACGCGAACTGGGTATTAAGCACTCAAGCGATTACATCTTGGATATACCCATTCTTCGCCAACTCGAGGTGCTCATGCGCTCTCGCCACGGATATCTAGACTGTCTCGATTCGGTCAGCCTCCTGGTGATTTTTGCCATACTGCTCCTAGGGTAGCACGGGTGCCGTTTTACGGCACCCATTTTTTATGTTATAATATTACTACTGATTGCATTCCTACACACTTTAAGGAGGTGGGTATATGAAGGGAAGGCTAATTGGAGCACTTTGGATCATTGCTGCGTTGCTAGCTGCCTATATGATTGACGGTGGCAGGTATTTCTTCCTGCTAATCTGGTTTTGTATGGCGATGGCCTATGGAGAAATCTACGCCGTATCGGACATTAATCCGTGGCGTATGCGTCCCTACATGGACAAGCTGAAGTATGTTCATGTCGTAGAGGGCGCTATCCTGGCCGCTGTGGTAATCGCCGCCTGGTTTCTTAGTCGCGACGAGTTCGTGATGGTAATCATGGTATGCGTTTTATCGGACGTGGGCGCCTTTGCAGTTGGAAAATTGTTTGGTAAACACAAGGTCGCCGCACTAAAGCAGATTTCGCCCAACAAAACCTATGAAGGGTACATTGGCGGAGTAATCTTTCCACTAATGGCTATCATCTTAGCTCCGGCAATCTTTGGCGTCTATTTGAATGGGCCACTCATCATCTTCGCATTTTGCGGTGGACTCGTAGCCGAGATTGGCGACCTGCTCGGCTCAGCAACAAAGCGACGTCTCGGGATGAAGGATTCCAACGAGGAGCTCATGAACTACAAGTTCTGGCGCATTCTGGAATACCCACTCAAGGGCCACGGCGGCTATCTCGATCGCGTCGACTCGTTGGCTTTAGGCCTCGTAGCATATGGGATCATCAAGGTCGTGGCGTCGCTGCTCTAGGCGGCGCCTTTTTCTTGCATTTATAGAGGTGATATGTTAAAATAGAACAAGTTAAATTTAAAGGTCGGGAGAGTTAATCGCTCGTTTGTACCGCGAAAGGATATTTCATGGCCGAAGAAGAAGCCAAAAATCTTGAAACTCCTGTCGTAGAAGAACCTACTACAGAAGAAGCTCCAGCTGAAACCGAAGAGAAATTCGCTAAAGCTGGTAAAAAATCCAAGAAGCACATTGAAGAAGTTCGTGCTGAAGAAGAACGCCAAGCTCGCAAAGCTGAAGCTGCCGCTGAACCAGAAAAGAAAGCTGGTCCAAAGCCAGTTACTCGTAGCCGTCTCGAACGCCGTGGTAAGAACTATCGCAAGGCTAACGAAAAGGTTGAAAAGGGTAAAGCCTATAGCCTCGAAGAAGCTATTAAGCTCGCTATCGAAACTAGCCCAGTTAAGTTTGACGCTACCCTCGAGATGCATTTCCGCCTCGGTGTAGATCCACGCCAAGCTGACCAAAACATTCGCGCTACCGTTACCTTGCCAGCTGGTACTGGTAAAGATGTTCGCGTTGCTGTCTTCGCCCCGCTTGATCTCGCTAAGGCTGCTAAGGCTGCCGGCGCAGATATTGCTGAAGATGAAGAATTCACCAAGCGCCTTGATAAAGAACAGCTCGACTTCGACGTTCTTATCGCAACTCCACAGTACATGCCAAAGCTCGGTAAGTATGCACGCTTGCTCGGTCCTAAGGGTTTGATGCCAAATCCAAAGGCTGGCACCGTTACCACCGATATCGAGAAAGCTGTTAAGGAAGCTAAGGCTGGTAAGATTGAGTACCGCGTCGACAAGCAAGCCATCGTTCACGTTGGTCTTGGTAAAGTTTCCTTCGGTGCCGATAAGCTCATGGAAAACGTCAACGCTTTTGTCGAAAGCCTCAAGAGCCAGAAGCCTGCATCCATTAAGGGTCAGTACGTAAAGTCTGTTTACGTTTCTACCACCATGGGTCCAAGCATCATGGTCGAAAACATCTACAACTAATTCTAGATGCTTTACGAACCGTCCTAGTTGAATGACTAGGGCGGTTTTTGCGTACATCAAAAAGCCACCTCATGGGAGCGGAGGTGGCTATAAGAATTATTAGTCGTCAATCTTCTTAACTTGAAGAGCGTCGAGCTCAACGGCGGTTTCGCGGCCAAACATGGAAACGAGAACTTTGAGCTTGCCTTTGTTGGCATCGATTTCGGAAATCGTACCTTCGAAGCCCTTGAATGGACCATCGGTGACGGAAACAACTTCGCCAATTTCGTAGTTGACGGTGAATTTTGGATCTTCAACGCCCATGCGCTTCTTGATCTTTTCAATCTCTTTCTTAGAAACAGGGGTAGGCTGAGTGCCAGTACCGACAAAGCCAGTAACACCTGGCGTGTTGCGGATGATATACCAAGTTTCATCCGAAAGTCGCATTTCTACGAGCACGTAGCCCTGGAAGATTTTCTTATCAGTGATGCGACGCTTGCCGTTCTTGATTTCAATTTGCTTTTCTTTTGGAACGAGTACGTCGAAAATCTTGTTTGCAAAGTCGACACTGTCGAGACGTTGCTTAATAGAATCGGCGACCTTATCTTCGTAGCCGGAGTAAGTACTGACGGCATACCAAGAACGAGTGTCATTATAACGGTTAACGGCCATAAATTAATTTCCTCCCAATAATTGGTTAAATAAGAATGTAAATAATGCATCGAGCAACATGATAAAGACGGCAATGACGATAACGTAGACGACTACGGAAAGTACCATCTTCCAGGTTGACTTACGATCCGGCCAGCGAACCTGGCGAAGTTCTTGGAAAGCGCCACGGAAATAACCCGGCTCTTTGTTTTTCTTGGCAGCTTTTTTATCTGCTTTCTTTTCGGCTTTGGCGGCTTTTCTTTCAGCCTTGCGGTCAGCCTTGGCGATTTTTTTGTTTGAACTATTTTTGGCCTTGACGCGAACTTTGCGCTCAATGACCTCAGCCTCTTCGACTTCTTCCTTTTCTACCTTCTTGGCAGGCTTCTTGGAAGGAGTGTCGTCTTTGGCTTTGATTCTAGTGACATTTGCCATATAGATTTACTCCCATTAAAAATAGTCCCTCAGGACTCTTGTCAAGAGTATAGCATACCGCGTCAAGATATGCAAACAAAAAACCGCAAGCATTCCACTTGCGGCTTGAGAGGCGGTCAACCAGTTTAGAACAAGAAGTTCAAATAATCACGCATCATGCGAGAGCCGGAACACACGTCAAGATATGCGATTAACTCGCGGTGAATCCAATATTCCAAATCAAAGTCGTTATGCCAGGCTTTCGCGGCTACTTCCATTTGACGGTAGAGATTCTCGGTTTCTTGCTCTTCGTTTTTACCATCTATGGTGAGGTAATTATCCGAAGGCATATCTGCTACACCGCCATCATGTGTGGAGATAAGAAGGCCCATGTTTGCAATATCCTTCATCCAGCTCGTACCGCAGGCTTCAAGGCCAACGATAGGCGTATTAATAGAGCTGTTTGCGCCGAGGCTTAAGGCTAAGCCGAGTTCCTCGTCGTAATCTGGCAAATAGTGGACGCGCTCCTTGAGGATTGGATGCTGGTCAATTACATGCAAGGTATCCATCAACTTACCGAACATATTTGAGTCGCCCATGTGGACACGACCAGCTAAGATGTAATGCGCATTATTATCGACAAGAATCTTTGCTAAGCGATCTGGATCATTAAATGGCAAAGTTGGGCGCTTATAGTCAACGAAACGACGTTTGAAATCAAACAAGAAGGCATCTTCTGGAATATGGACTGGATTGCCATATTGATCAGTGCGATGGCTCAAAACTTCGTTCAAGCGAGCGCGACCAAGATTCTTGAGGTGACGAATGTCATTCGCGGTAATCTTATCAACAGCTTCCTCAAAACCGCGTGCAGCCGGCAAATCGAAGCGATCGAGCACGCCATGTTCGTGGTAGTAATCCATAATCTCAGGCAAGACCCAAGTGCGTAGATGGATACCATTCGTAACGCTCTTGAACTTAATCTTGGCGCCATTAATATCGTGGTAATTAGCCACGCGGGCGTGTAACTTCGAGACACCAGAGCGCAATTCGGCTATTTCGACCGTAGGCGTTGAAAGGCGAATCGAGCCATTCGTGAATTTATCTTGGAGCCAACGCTTAACGGCCACGCTCTTAATATTTGGGAATACATAACGCTCAAACTGGTCATACTGGAAGGTAGCTTCCGCAGCCTGAACGAGCGTATGGTTGGTATAAAGCGTGTGCTTGCGGGTATAAACTACGGCTTCATAGAAATCCATGCCGGAGCTTACGAGCTCATCAAGACGAGCAACGGCCGCGAAGAAGGTTGCAACCTCGTTGAGCTGAATCACGGCTGGGCGGAGACCAACAAGCTTCAAGGCCTGATAGCCACCAAAACCGAGCGAAACTTCCTGATAAAGACGATGGTCGGAACCGGATTCGCCAGAGTAAAGCTCGCCAAAGTTTGGCTCAGTGATGCATAAGAAGCGGGAAGAACCGAGTTGCTTTTCGACTACGTCTAGCTCTACCGAACCTTGAGCAGTGCGAATGCGCACAGTATCGACGAAGTTGAAACCGAAATCTTCATAGTTTTTCTCGGTATGGTAATCAATCTGCTCCATGTTCTCCATCTTCTGATGGCTTTCCCATGGATAAAATGGTGTCACGAGGACAAATGGCACTTGTAACTGCTCAGCAACACGACGCATATCGGCCGCCAAAACACCAAGGCCACCGCCACCGCGGATACCATTGGATTTATCGTAAGTCTCAATTGTCCAGTAGCAATATGGACGCTCTGGAGATAATTTCTGCGTTAAACGTTCACGGGCAATCGCCTGGTAAAACTCATCGACTTCCTCGACGGAATCAAGACGATGATATGCCCTTGGTTCGGTATTATTCGTTTCCACCCTAATTTCCTTAGTTTATTTGATATTTCTTATGCTTTTAATCTATTTTATCATAACACGCCATTGAGATTATTTAAAGTGATATACTTTACTGAAAGGAGGAGAAATCGATGAAAACTATTGAAGTTGTAGCGGCCGTTATTAAGAAAGGCGATGAATTTCTCGCCACCGAACGTGGTTATGGAGACCTAAAAGGTTACTGGGAGTTTCCTGGCGGAAAAGTAGAAAAAGGCGAAACGAACCAACAGGCCTTGAAGCGTGAAATCATGGAAGAAATGCGCGCCGACATCAAAGTAGGCGATTTTCTAACAACCGTCGAGTATGACTATCCACAGTTCCATCTAATAATGCATTGCTATTTATGTGAACTCGCTGGTGGCAAAATTGATCTCCTCGAACATTTAGACGCGAAGTGGCTCCACATTAAAGAGCTGGATAATATGAAATGGTGTCCAGCCGATGTACAGACAGTCGATGCGATTAAAAGTTATTTCAGTAAGTAATCGTATACGTCCTCACGGGCCGCATCTTTCAACAGGAACTTAACGTTAACAATCGGAAGGTTCCTGTTATTTTTATCCAAAATTGTAGTTTCATTCATCTCTATTGGTTCTACTTCGCCTAAATAATAAAAATCAGATCCTTCGCCATCTTCTTTCTTGATGAATAAATGAATGTTCAATCCGGACTCTTTGTAGTTGCGAATTTGAACAGGCTCCGTGGAATCTAGCCGCACATTATTTCTTGTCATCCAGCTGAAAGTATTACGATTAAGGAACTTATCATCGTATTTTGTACTTTCAGAGATATTCGAACTTTTCTTATAAGTTACAAAAATCGGACAAGTATTATGTTTGATTCGATATCCATAAACTGTCGAGCTATCGTCATTGTTCCAATTAAGTAATCTACAAACATCTTTGCGCGAATACTTTGCATAGAGTTTTAGATTCGTATTGCGGTAGCTGCCTTTATAGTTTTCTTCGTAAATATCGATGGCATAATCGAGAACGTCGCGCAAAATAATCTTATACCTTTCATCCAGTAGCCGCTCGAAATCTTTCGAACGATAGATTTTTACGCCATCAGAATGACAGTATTGGATATTGCCGTATTTATTTCTGTCGGCTTCTTTAAAGAATCCATTGCCGAGTATTACTAAGGCGGATTTAATGCCTTCCGGATCATACTTTACGTCATAGTGAAACAATATGGAGCCTAAAGACATAATAGGAAGTTCAGTCTTATCTATAAGCTCTGATAAAATTATCAACTCATGTGGACGCTTACCATTTGCAAGCTCCGCGCAAATGAAATCGAGCGACCGAATTTGTTCTTCGGAAAGAGTTACGGAGTAGGCTGGCTCAATTTTCTTTAAGAAGCGGTAATAGCTACCCGAATAATCAAAGATAATCTTTGGATCAATCGCGCCGAAACGATAAAAATCGCGAAGCGTCGGTACGCGTCCGACTTTTTCTTTAAGAGATTGATATTCCGTCCTCAATAGTTTTAGCGTGGAGAAGTTTGCGCGATTGATTGATTCAAATATCTTCTTTTCGGATATTGCATCGAATTGAATAGTTGAGCATCCCGGCAACAAACAGGAGCCTTCCTGAACGTATTTGCGAATAGCGTCTTTGTTGTAAGTCCTATCTCCCGAGAGCGCAATAGGAATAAGGAAGTTGCTTTCGTAATTTCCAATGAAATCTATGACAACCACGTAATCTTTATCTTCGGTTTTGCGAAGACCTCGCCCTAGTTGCTGAACGAAAATAATAGCAGATTCGGTAGGACGAAGCATGATTATTTGATTGATCTCTGGAATATCAACACCTTCATTGAAGATGTCTACTGTAAAAATATAATCCAACGGATCCTCGCTATTATCTGATTCTAAACGCGCGACGGCGTTTTCGCGCTCCTGCTGGGTGTTTGACCCAGATAATGCCACAGTACGATAGCCGCGTTTATTGAATTCTTCAGAGAGGGCTGCCGCCTCTTCGTTGCGACTGCAGAATACTAATCCTTTAACACGCTTACCGCAATGACCGTAGAAATTAGCTTTATCGATAATATTGTCAACGCGTTTATCGGAGACTAACAGATTAAAACTACTCTTATCGTCAAGAGTTTCACCGTCAAAAGAGATTTCAGACACTCCGTAATAATGGAACGGGCAGAGCATGTCCGCCTCGAGCGCCTTTTGGAGGCGTATCTCGTAGGCAATATTGTAGTCAAATAATTTATAGATATTGTAGCCATCCGAGCGCTCCGGAGTAGCGGTCATGCCGAGTAGAAACTTAGGCTCGAAATGGTTTAGAATTTTTTGATAGCTCGATGCTCCAGCGCGGTGCACTTCGTCGATGACGATGTAATCGAAGGAATCTTTCGAGAAAGAGGCCAATGTTTCATCTTTGGAAAATGTCTGCATTGTGCCGAACATAAAATCCGCCTCATAATTCTTTAAGGAGCCGGAAAGAATACCATAAGTGTGGGAGTCGCCAAAAATCTTCTTAAAACTCTCCATTGCGGAGCGCGCAATTTGTTCTCGATGAACGATAAAGAGCATCCTGGAAGGGTTATACTGACGCACATCGAATGCGGAAAGATAAGTCTTGCCAGTACCAGTAGCTGATATGAGCAGGGCTTTTCGTTTGCCCTGCATACGGAGCTCGCTTAGATTCGCGAGTGCTTCTTCTTGCATTAAATTAGGACGAATGACGAAATCGCTGCTGGAATAATTCATCAAGCGTTGATTAATAGCGCGAATATTTTGATAGAATTCTTGATATCTCGAAATCCACTCCGCAGTGAGCTTCGTTGAAACTTGCCACATGCCATTAAACTCTTCAAAGATATCATGCACTAGCTTGCCATGACTGGAAGAAGAAACTTTAAGATTCCATTCTTGATTCTTCATTAATGCATCTTGAGTGATATTAGAACTTCCAATGATAACATCAAAGCGTTCGCCGTGACGAAAGATATAACCTTTGGTATGGAAATTATCCTTGTCATAGACTTTAACTTCAATATTTGGAAAGTCTAGTAGTTTGCGGAGGGCTTTAGGTTCGCTGAAATTTAGATAATTAGTAGTAATAATTTTTCCCTTAATGCCGCGACCATCGAGCTCCTTAAAGATGTTTAATAGTGGCGCGAGCCCGCTTAACGTAATAAAGGCTACCGAAAAGTAGAATTCGTCACAAGTTCTTAGCCCGGAAATTAAATGGGAAATTACCTTTTCGCCCTTTTTGTAGTTATTAATCAATAATTTTGAGCGCAGTTCTTCGTTGGAGACGATTTCGGAATTAATATAACTGGTCCCCAAAGATTTCGATAACTCATCCAAACTATCCATTAGTAATATGATCCCATATTTTTAGAATCTGGGCCAGATCTAGGATAAAAAATCCCGCCCCATCGCTGGGGCGGATCATTCAGGTGAATTACTAAGTTGAGGATGCTAGGTTAAGATGCGGAATTCGTCTCGACGATGGCGGGCGTTTCGGTCGCCTGCGCGCTTGCGTCGCTAGGGCCATTGACCCACTGGTAGATTGCGGCTCCAATTACGATCAGCGCCATCAATACGAAGCAGACCAGGACCACTATCAACGAATATACTTTCTTTTCGTCCATAAGAACACCTCCTTCGACATTAATCCCCCTTGATAACATCGCCGTTCATGTCAATCTTGATACTGCCAGTGGGCAGATCGAAGGCAATAAAGCCATCGCTTCGGGCGCGATTGAAATTCGTTGCCACGAAATCGCTCGGTGCAGAGCCTAAGTCGACGGACGGACTGGCGTATAACTGATATATATCACCATTGGCAAATATCCATAACACATAGCCGCGCTCTTCGTAGATCGCGAAAGTGCAGACGCCATTATCGAGCGAGCGCCAGCTCTGCATGCCATCATAATTAAACGGCAAGTCCACGTCATAGTATTCCGTATTACTACAGAAGTACGCCGTCCGACCACGGAAATACCACGCTCCGGTATCGGTTTTGAATCTGGTAATGCGACCGTCCTTGCGCCAAACGCGCGTGCCATCTGGCATGATGAAGAGTTCGCGCGTTGGACCAGACGTGAGGATATTACCATTCACGTTCCAGCCAGCATAGTAGCGAATCCATAAGACGCGGTTGGTCATTTGTGCTTCAACGGTGCTTCCGTCTACGAAAACTAAGCGGTGTTCGTCGTCGATATTGCCATCCCAATCATGACCCTCATAGTCCATCATGAACTCAATAGGGTTGCAGAACGAATTATTGGGCGACTTCGAGTACTCCAGAGCTAAGCCGTCCGGGAATCGCAGCTCGTCGCTGTGAATCTGATCGGTATTGAAACGGAACAAGTTAAAAGCATCGCAATCTAAATTAGTAGTGCTTTCCGCCAGGCGGGCAGTGCGCATGCGCGCGTGATCATACTTCGAGGCCCGGAAATACTCCACGGCCTTTATAACGCCTAGCGTAGCTAAAACTGTAACGACAACAATCAGTGCAGAGATTAATCTCTTCTTCAAGTTTTTCACCTCCAAAGGAACTATAAGTTTCGAGCAAAGAAAGACGATATTATCTATATTATTATAGCACACTTTGGCTAAAAAGTCAATGGAGCAGGCTAAAGGCAATAAAAAATCCCCCAGCCTCAGCTGGGGGTGGTGCATCGGTTATGATGCGGGATAGATGATGTCAGAGGAACCGAGTACGGTGACCTGTTTCGCGATGCGCGACAGAAACTCGTGGTCCAATCGGCGGCCACGGCCAGAAGGCAAGCGCTGCTTCAAGAGATCGGACGCTTCGCTCATCGGAATGGCTTTGCCAACCGAAATGCGATAGGTCTTGAACAGGTTCAAGCCTGGCTTGAAGCCGGTTGGCGGTTGAATGCCGAGCGGTACAAAGTCGCAATCCGTAATCTTAGCCTTGACTAAGGCAGTGGCGAGTAAGCTCATTGTCTGAGGCGCGCAAGCAACTTTCATGCTGCACTCGTCAGCGCTATTGAAGACAGTGCGACGGCGAGTTGCGCTAGGAGCTACCCAAATGATGCCACCTTCTTCGGCGAACTTCGTACAAAGCTTCATGTAGTGGTTACTAAAGCCAGTACGAGCCATGTCGAGCTGTTCAAGCCATTCATCCGAGGCGTAGGCCTTGATTTTCTCGTAGGCGGACGGCGTGATAATCGGCGTAATGTAAATACCAAGCTCTTCTAGCTTGCCTACAATCGGCATCAACGCTTCGTACCAAGGAAGATTCACCGGGAATAAATGCTTGCGGTGGCCGTAATCACGCATACATACACCTACAAAACGACCAATCTCGCCGAGTGACGGGTGATTAAACCCAAACACCAAAGCGTGATCGTGTGTTTGCGGGAAGTTGCCATTGATTTCGGCCGGTGTGACCTTGTCGAGCAGTTTACAGAGTTTCCTGCGCACTTTTCTGTAGGAGCGCGTCGTCTTACTTTTGCCTACGCCAGACAGGCGGAAGGCAGTGTTGACCGTAAAACGGCAGAGAAAACCAGGTACGTACATTTCACGACGAAGTCGGTGACAGCCGGCGCTCTCGAGCAATGAGAAATCACGATTGCGTAGACCTTCGATCAAATCAACCGTCGTCATGTTCTTGGCATCTTGTATAGGTAGCTTTCTCATGAGCCACCTCCTCTCGAAAATATGCAAGCCGAATAACGGCTCCAGCATATTATACAATAAAATCGGGAGTTTGCCTAGGACTGGTATTTTTCCAAAGTCTATGCTAACATAATAAGAACCGATGGGGATTCGCCAAGTGGTAAGGCAGTGGGTTCTGGTCCCACCATTCGGGGGTTCGAATCCCTCATCCCCAGCCAAGTTTGTTACATCAAAAGAGTTCTCTTCGGAGACTCTTTTTTCAATTGTCATCATAATTGCTATAATTATAACATGAGCGTATACGATTTGGATATGAAAGGTTTACGTAAAACCTTTTACGAATTTCATAAAACTTTATACGGCAAGACAGTTTTCTTCTTTGCCTATATCATTCCAGCCATGATATTTATTGCGGCTCTCGCGGCCATGTTTATGGTTAACTATACCGTTTCTGCTATTTTAATCGGCATTTTTGTGCTGGCCTTCATTATAGGCAATATTTATTTCTATTCCGAAATTCGCAGATTTTCTGACGCCAAGGATCGCGCCAAGAAGCATCATTCCGCCGGCAAGAAATCGTAATAATCGTCTAGGAATTTTAATCTAGCTTCCACGAAATCGCGGAATTTACTCAAATTTGTCGCCCCTTCGATAAAATTACCGAGTGGCCAACGCTCGCAATCGCGATAATACGCTCCCGAGGCGAAAATCTGCGCCTCGTAGTTATTAATCAAGCCCATGATATTCTGATCACTCCATGCACCGTTACGCAATTCAGCGTAGCGGTCTTTTAATTCCTGCCTAATTGTTGTGTCCCCATTCGCGAGCAAAATTGGCACTGGCATAGCAGCCGATTCCGGCACGATATCTGGCGCGGCGCCATAGGAAAGCGTACTGGTATTATTCTTCAGGCCGTCTTGCCAAGTGTTTCCGAAGCTCAAGTCGAAATCCCATGGCGTATACAGTACATAGCGACGCTCCGGGCGCTGTTTGATAGTGACGTAGAGGTTCTTCGTCTTTCCAGCTTTAATATAATCCGTTTCGGCTGTAAGCATGGCATGCAATTCAACATCAATCGCGTTAATTATGTCAAAATTCGCGCGAATCTCGTCCGTATTGCCTTGCGCCAAAATATCGAGGAAGTGCATTAATTCTGTTTGCGCCGCTAATTCGTCGTCTGTATCGCTTTCGACCGAATAGTAACGCTCGAAGTTTGGATCCGTATGTAATACTTCGGCATTTGTCCAGTCGCGATTCTTGAAAGTCAACTCATTATCCTGCAAATCAACCACCTTCTTATCTGGTTTATAGCCCAAAATATAGAGACCGTTATAGGAATTATCGATGAATAGCTCCACGAAGCGGTATTCGAAGCTATTCGGTATATGATCGACATTATGCTCAGTGCAACAATCTTTCCATAATTGCGCCGAAAGGATATTCCGTACTTTCTCAAAGTCGCCATAGAGGCTATTTAGGATCCAATCATCATCTGCGCGCATATCGAGCAGCTGCAACTTATTATTCTTGCCATTTTCTTTCATTAGGCTCAACTTAAAACTTTGCTTCTCGAGAAAATACGAAGTTGAGCCACGTAAATGAATCAGCGTTTTTGAATCGATGGCGGTATTCTCGGAATAGAGCTGAATCTCTGCCTCGCTATCATTGTCGTCGAACTCTGCGTTACCGAGCGTATCGATATTCATAATCGGAAGCGAAGTGACAACTAAATCCATCACGCGATATTCTTGCGGCGTAAAGATGAGGACTGGAATTGGCTCATTCTCGCTCATCTTGCCGATACTGAGCTTGCTTTCGCGCGAGACCATATTAATTTGGTCCTCGCGTGGCAGGGAAACGGTAGGGATCAGACTCGCCGCCGAGTCGGAAGCAATCGTAAAGAAGAGTCGATTATGGTCTGCGTCGAGCTGAAGTGGAATGTTGCCAAACAAAATTCGACCCGGATTAAGCTCCGGATTCTCCTTATGCGTCGAGATGATTTCTTTCCATTCGTATTCTTCAACCTGTAGGTCGTTAAAGCGTAACAAAGTGGGGCGTGGAATCATTAATACTCCTACGCCGATAGCGGTGACAGTCGCCAGCGTTCCAAATAGAATCGGACGCTTCATAATTTAATTATACACTACTAGCGCAAAAAGCATAAATGTTATATAATATATATCCGTAAATATGAAAGCCGAGCATCTACAACTTGCATTTGGTGGGTCAAAGCTATACGACGATTGTAGCTTTCATTTTGAAGACACCGACAAAGTTGGCGTCGTAGGCGTTAATGGTGCCGGTAAATCTACCTTGTTTAAGATTATTCTTGGAATCGAAAAGCTCGACGAAGGCTCCATAGAACTGCCAGGCTTACGCCTCGGCTATCTACCGCAGGAGATTCGCATTAATTCTGAAGCGGACAATGTCACGGTTTGGGACTATGTCGCTGCTGCCCGCCCAGTTGACGATTTGCAGGAGCAACTCAATGCCGAATACGAGAAGCTTGCCAAGTATCCAGACAGTAACGCGATTATGGACCGCATCATGAAGTTGCAGGACCTCATCGATTCGTACGATGTTGCGAACATGGAATATGAGCTGCTGAAGATTATTGAGAAAATGGGCCTGCAAAACCTGATGGACATGCATATGAAGCAACTTTCCGGCGGTCAGAAATCAAAAGTTGCTTTCGCGCGTGTACTATTTGAAAATGCTGGCCTCTTACTGCTAGATGAGCCTACCAACCACCTCGATGTCGAGACGAAGACTTTCGTGGCGAATTATCTACGCAACTACAAAGGCATGGTACTCGTAATTAGCCACGATGTGGAATTCCTCGATACCGTCACGAACAAGACGCTATTTTTGAACAAAACCACGCACAAAATGAAGGCTTATAAGGGAAACTATACTTCATTCCGTCGTCAGTATGCTGAAGAAAAGGCTGAGCAGGATCGTCGTATTACCGAGCAAGAGCGTGAAATTAAGCGGATTCAGGAGTTCGTCGAACGGGCTCGTAACGCTAAGCGCAGTAATACGGCCTTGATTCGCCAGGGGCACGTGCGCGAAAAGATGCTCGACAAGAAGCTCGAAGAGCTCGAGGTCCGCGAGCAAGAATATCAGAAAGTTGAATTTCGCATTACGCCTAGCAAGCAATCCGGCAAGACGCCACTCGAGGTGCAGAATTTAACCTTCCATTATGATGGCAAGGCGCCACTATACGAGAAATTATCATTTAGTCTAACGCGCGGCGAGAAGTTTTTAATCGTTGGCGAGAACGGTATCGGTAAATCAACACTTCTAAAGCTCATTATGGGCGAGCTAAAGCCAGACGAAGGCTCAATTATTCCGAGTCAAAATACGACTATAGCCTATTACGCACAGGAGCTCGAAATTCTCGATGAACGCGAGACGATTCTTGATAACGTTAAGTCGTATGACTACACAGACGCCGAAATGCGTTCCATTCTTAGCAACTTCCTCTTCCACGGCGATGACGTCTACAAAAAGGTGGGCGTGCTCAGCCCAGGTGAGAAAGCCCGCGTAGCGCTCTGCAAGATTCTCACTAAGCGTACAAATGTGATTATCCTCGACGAGCCAACCAACCACTTTGATCCGGAAACGCAGAAAATCATCGGCGAAAACTTCCGCGATTATGAGGGTACGATTATTATGGTCAGCCACAACCCGAGCTTTGTCGAGCAAGTTGGCATCACGCGCATGCTAATCTTGCCAAGCCACGAAGCTGGCAAACCAGCGCTCGGTATCGTCAAAAATTATTCGCGCGAATTGCTCGAATATTATTACTATTTGAACTCCGACTTAGTCTAGAGCCAGCGTTTTGACTTGTCCGACTTTAAGATTTTGGCTGCCCTTGGGGTATATTTATCCATCGCGCGGTGAATCTTAGCATCGTATAGCCTGAACTCCTCGTCTTCGTACAATTGCGAATGCGCAAAATGGCGGTTTCGCGCGCCACGAATCGCACTAGCTTCGCTCAAGGCTTTACTGCGGTCGCGGTGTGTATAATAGCGTACGGCGGTTTCCGGATAGCCAAGCAATAGGCCAATCTCGGCATCGAGCGAAGGCTTTTCTGGTGCATCATAGGCCGTATCCCACAGCTTATGAAAATCTTCCTGCAACTCGCACAACTTCTTGTCGCTCTTACTGATAAAATACATCTGCGAAATCGTTGCATCGACCATATGGCGCTCAAAGGAAATTTTGAGTCCAAGTTTTCGAACTAAGTCAGCGAACTTATCCAAATCAACCTTCTCTAAATCCATTGACGAAAAATCATTAATCGCTGTCGGTTTCACTCCGAAATAGACACCGACAATATCGGCCACGTCGCAAGCAGCCGTCGTCCGACGCGCCATGTTGCGCAATAGATAATTCTGAACCTTTATTAAGCCCAAACGGTCTATCATATCTATCTAAATTTTAGCACAACGCTTATGCTGTCTGATACAATAGAACCAAATGGGATTGATAAAAGGCGAAGTAAAACTCGAACAGTACGATGTTAAATGGCAAGCGGACTTTTTAGCCGAGAAAGCCGAGCTTGAAAAGATTTTTGGTGACGTTGCACTCGAGATCGAGCATATCGGCTCTACTTCCGTCCGCGGCTTAAGCGCTAAGCCGATTATTGATATTGCTGTAGCGGTTAATGCTTTGGGCGAATTTGCCGCTATTCGGCCGAAATTTGAGGAACTCAAGCAATACTCGATTAAAGAAGACTCAACTCCTGGCGAGATTTTAATTCGCAAGCACGGCGAGAATCCTGACGAAGTGACGCATTTCATTCACGTCATGGAAAAAGAAGGGCCGCGCTATCATGATACGATTCTATTTCGCGACACATTGCGTGAGAATACGAAGTTACGCATCGAGTACGAGGAACTTAAACAGGACCTGGCAAAAAAGTATCCACACGACCGTAAATCCTATACCGAAAGTAAAGATTATTTTATTAAGAGTATTTTACGAGAGGCGAAGGGTAAGAATGCGCCGCGCAAGAAATCTGACACTTTTCGTGCCGCGGGATTATTTATTGGCGTGGTTTTGGCGGACATCATATTCCTACTCGTAACAGTTCCGACCGCGATTAACCGCCTGCTTGAACCGGGCGGCTTCAAGTTCCGCGCTACCGCCATGCCTGAAACCTTCGTAACGAACTTGGTGTTTATTGCGCCGTTTGCGCTCGTGCCAATCATTGGTAGCGTTTTATTGATGCACTCAAGTATTAAAAACCGCGTGATGTGGACCTTCTGGGTGGCAATTTTCATCTTTCTAACCACACCAGTTCTGTGCTTGTTAATTTGAAAAAATAGCGAAAGTGTGGTATAATATATAGGTATCTCGTTATTTTTTTGATATGTACTTTTACGCTAGGACAAAGGAGGAAGCCTATACACATTCGAGCACCGTTTACCGAGCAACTCCACATCGCCTCGAGCGATATACTTCGTCTCTACGATGATCAGACAGCTGGGCGTATTACGCTTCGTAGCGCTATCAGCGATCAGCTTTGCCAGACTTTAGATGCCGGCGGCCCATATACAAGTAGTTTCTATGGTGATTTAGCAGGTTTCTTCAAGGAGCAGCCCAGACTGGCTCTTTACCTGCCGTTTTATCTGCTGAAGGATGCGCCGGAAGCGTTTCGCAATGATTATCTGAGTGCTTGGCGTAGCTGCTGGGCTTATGGCGACGTTCGTGAATGCTTCAATCTTGGTGACGTCCTTGAGGTAAATTCCTACAAGGGGGACGTTGAGCGTATCGTAAAGGCGATGCATCTAATCCCGTGGTTGGTCAAGTATGGCTATCTATCCGATAGTGATATCGAATCAATTATTCGTCTCATGCGAGAAGATAAATCGCTTTGCTGGAGCGCATTTGACGCTGTTCCCGTACTCGAGAAGGAGAGACTCATCAGTGGGGATAATTCCTTTAAAATTCGCGAAATGATGTCTATGATGCCGGCCCGTTATCTGGCGCCGAGGTCAATCTTAGAGACTGTAATGCGTGAACATTGGCGCGCTGGGCGTACTGAGAATCGTCACATCGGTAAGGACTTTAAGCTTGGCAGAGTGGATGGTAAATTTCTCGAGAATCTCGTTCAGGCTAGTATTCCTGAGCCAGGCGACGACGAGATTATCTTAGTTGGAGGGGCTCTACTAAAAGGATATGGTCGTCACAATTCTGATCTTGATATCTATCATTACGACCTCGAATCGCGCCAGATTTCGGGCTTAGAAGTCATGGCGCTCGATCCGGCCAATATTGTGCATCTGATTATGAACTGCGCGTGGGTCGGCAAGACCGAATGCGTTACGCGTATCGCGCAAGCGGAGGCTGCCAGCTTCTTTAAGGGTGTCGAGGGCGCAGTACGAGCATCTTGTGAAGGTCGACTGGAGAATGATATGTTGCAGTTTGGGCTGATGCATAAAGGTTTTCCGTCTGCACATCCAGATGACTGCTCAGCGCGGACACGCAAGTATGATTCTATCGACGGCGGAAGCGCATTTTACGATGAACGCTATCGCACAATTGCGACCAAACTCTTTGTCAAATACGTCTTTTTGCCGTAACTTCTAGCACGCAAAAATAGGGAGCCCCCAAGGGAGCTCCCGTTTTTTATAGTGTACTTTAGAGGAAAGTTAAGTTGCACATTGCGACGAAGACAGGTTAAACTAAGCATATGAGAAAGCGTAAACGGCAACTAGATCAACGGCAACAAATCTGCCTCGGTTTGAACCTATTAATCATCTTCGCTGAATTACTGGGATTATATTTACGCTTCTATATTTTAGGCTCTCCAGGACTCGAGTACTATACAGTATTGAGCAACATCTTGACCTTAGTCGCGTCGAGCTTCATGGTCTATGATTTACTAGCCAAAGGCAAGATTCGCCATCTTACGAGTGTGCTACGCCAATTGTCAGTCGTCATGATGACGGTAACTTTTGCGGTCGTGCTATTTATATTGCCGTGGAACATGAATGTCGCGCTCTGGAAGCTGCTCTTGCCGGGACAAATGTTCTTCTTGCACCTAAGCTGTCCACTATTATCAATTTCGACCTTCTTTTTTGCAGAGCGTCACCGCTTCTTTAATCGCGATCATAGATACTCTAGTATTCCGACCATGATATATGCGGTCTTGATTCTAGCATTAAATTACGCCGGCGTAGTCGTGGGCCCATATCCATTCATCACAAAAATCGTCCATCAAAACAACTTACGCGATATGGTGGCGGCAGCGGTCATTTGCTATTTTGTCACTACCGGCTTGGGGAGCCTCTGTATCTGGTATCACCGTAGTAAAATGCAGAAAATATACGATAAGCGCGCTAATGCAAAAGAGCTTCGCGAGGGTAATTTACATAAAGCTTAAAATTTGTTAAACTACTCGGAACAAAAGACGTCAAACTGGCGTCTTTGTTAGTACATTTCGAGAGGGGGTAATGCTAATGTTGTATCAATACGGCTACGACGAGCACAATCTGCGCAAGTTTTTGGAAGCCTATTTTCAAAGTCACATGATGCCACAAGCCCAAGCCGCCTTGGAGTATGCTTGGGAGAAACACGAAGGAGCTACACGTATGAACGGGCAGCCTTTTATCATTCATCCGCTGTTCGTGGCGAGATATAGCATCGCGATTGGCGCTAATACGGAAGATCAAATCTGCATTGCGCTATTACACGATGTTTGCGAGGATTGTCATATTAGTCCGAGCGAATTGCCGTTTAATGAGCGCGTACAAAAAGCGGTCGATCTTCTGACTTTCGTCTACGATTTTGAGCCTGACGACAGCGAAGACATTAAACAGCTAAAGAAAATTATCCGCAAAGGTGAAACTTTCGCGCGACTCATCGAAAATCCGGAGGCCTTAATTTGCAAATGTATTGATCGCTATCATAACCTCACTACGGTCGAAGAGCTGCCGGAGCCGAACATTGTCAAGAATGTACTCGAGACGCACCGTTTCTTATTGCCGGTCGTCTATAACGCGCTGAACGTACGCATGTATGCGCCGTATCATGCACAGCTGTATGTCTTGTCAATCAATCTGCGCTCGCTAAACGACACTATCGCCCTGAACCACGGCATCGCGCTTAATACGATGTCTTAACGTTACACGCCCGCCACCACTGGCGGGCTTTTTCTTTTTATGTTATAATAGTAAAAGTTTTCACTACGAAAGGCGGGTGATGCGTGGGTGAAAAAGAAACGCAAGACGAAGCAGCGTAAGTATAAAACTGCCAAGTCGATTAGAAATAAGCTTGTGCTGAAAAGCAACAAGCACCATATATTATATCCGCGAGCCGCATGGGAGCGACTCGGTCCTGTCGGTATCTTTCTGCGAGATTCGTTCGTAGTGCGCATGCGCTATGATCAGCACAAGAAACTCCATCGCAAGATTGATAAGACCCTCGGCGGGTATGTTTGGAGCGATAAGCTACCAAAGAAAAGTACCTTAAAGTATCTAGAGAAGGAAGTCGCGCGCGACTATCGACGTCTGTCGCATATGTGCGCCATCGATAAGATTGAATGGCTAATGGAAAGACTTAGCTATGATGATGCGCACAGCTACTGGCTCAAAACCATGTTGCGTCGCCAGCGCGAATACTTTCTCGAAATTGAGCAGGAGGCCTAACCACGGCCTCCATTTTTTATTGCATTTTAATCTGAAAAGTGCTACAATACATCACAAGAGTTTCGTGAACTCTGTTTGTTAATGCTGGACAACGGAGTTCTATTACAGCAAAAGTTAATGTTTAGGAAAAGGATTTTTTGTGCCTACAATCAATCAATTAGTGCGTAAGCCACGCAAAAAAGCCGCAAAGAAGAGCAAAGCTCCAGCTTTGGGTTCAATCGTGAATACGCTCAAAACTCGTTACTACAAGCAAGCTGCTCCACTTAAGCGTGGTGTTTGTATCAAAGTAACTACCAAAACCCCAAAGAAACCAAACTCCGCTTTGCGTAAGGTAGCTCGTGTTCGCCTCACTAACGGTCAGGAAGTTTGGGCTTACATCGGCGGTGAAGGTCACAATCTCCAGGAGCACGCAGTTGTGCTCGTTCGTGGTGGTCGTGTGCCAGATCTTCCAGGTGTTCGCTATCACATCGTCCGCGGTACGCTCGATCTTCAGGGCGTTCAGGGCCGCAAACAAGGCCGCTCCAAGTACGGTGCTAAGAAGGAGGATAAGTAATTATGCCACGTAAAGTTACCGCAAGCTTGCAGCGCAAAGTTATGCCAGATCGCAAATATCAGAGCGTTTTGGTTCAGCGTTTAATCAACAAATCCATGCTTGATGGCAAGAAACAAGCTGCCGAACGTGCAGTTTATGAAGCCATCGAGGGTGCTGCTAAGAAATTAAAGAGCGAAAACCCAGTTGAGGTATTGGAACAGGCTATCAAGAACGTTAGCCCAGATTTCGAAGTTAAGTCCCGCCGTGTCGGTGGTGCTAACTACCAAATTCCATTCCCAATCGCTGGTCATCGCCAACTTCACTTCGCTATGAGCTGGTTAGTTCAATCCGCTCGCGCACGCTCTGGTATGAGCTACGCTAAGCGCCTTGAAGCTGAAATTATCGACGCTTACAACGAAGCCGGTGCCGCCTTCAAGAAGAAGGAAGACTGCCACCGCATGGCCGAAGCAAACCGCGCCTTCGCGCACTTTGCTCGCGCCTAAAATCAATACAGATTTGGAAAATATCTCCCCACGCGGGAGATATTTTTTATGCTGCTTATGTTAAAATTTAAGTATATGAGTGGGCGTAAGCTGATTTATCAGATCTATCCTACGGCTATCGGCACCCTCAGTGATATTGCCGACCGCATTCCGCTAATCGCGAAGTTGCAGCCGGATTATATTTGGCTGAGCCCAATCTTTTTGAGTCCTTGGGTCGACGGCGGGTATGATGTAGCAGATTATTGTCGTATCGACCCGCGCTTTGGTACTATGAAGGACTTTCACCATCTTGTTGCAGTCTGCAAGAAATACAATATCGGCATCTTGCATGATTTAGTCATGAACCATACCTCATCGCAGCATGAATGGTTTAAGAAATCCGAACGTCACGATCCTTGGTATAAAGACTACTATGTCTGGATGGATCATCCGCTCAACTGGGACTCTTTCTTTGGTGGCCCAGCCTTCGATTATGACCAGATTCGCGGTAAGTACTATCTGCATCTTTATGACAAGGCACAACCGGACCTGAACTTCGAAAATCCACGCGTTATTCGAGAGTTTCGTGACATCATTAAATTTTGGACCGACCGTGGCGTAGCGGGATTTCGGGTTGACTCGGCGAACATATTAGCCGAGGACGCATTGCGCTCAGGCGTCTTGCCACGCTTGTCGGGCTTCTTCAATTATTACCAGACCAAAGAAACCGTTGAGATTCTCGAGAAGCTTCTAGGGTCGAGCAAGATATTTACAATTGCCGAACCGGTAGGTGGCGATTTTATGAGTCACGCACGCTTCCATGAGCTGACCAGGAAGGCATTCGACGCAGCCTTCAATATCGGCACGCTCGATGTGGCGGATACCTTTTTATCAATCAAGGACAAGCCACGCGCGGTCAATTATCGCCGTTGGTTCCGTAAGCTGGCTAAGTGGAGCCAAGAGCCAAAGTTCTCATTGGCGCTCGAGTCGCATGATACGCCACGCTGTCCGAGCCGCTTTAATGCCGATCCAAAGGTGTTGGCGCTACTAGAATTCTCATTACCGGGTAATTATCCGTGCATCTACCAAGGCCAAGAGCTCGGAACCAAGAATCCGAAGCTTAGCGATAATATCGACGATTATCCTGGCGTGCAATCGCGCATGATTTACCGTCGTCAGCGTAAAGAGGGCAAGACAAAGCGTCAAGCTATGCGCATCGTTAAGCAGATGTCACGCGACAATGCTCGTCAGCCGATTGATTGGGCGGAATATATTATGCAGGATCACAACCCAAAGTCTATCTTGAATTTCTACCGTCAACTCGTCCATCTCTGGCGCGAAGATCCAGTGCTGATTCATGGCAAGATAAAGGTAAAGAAAGCTACCCGTAGCGGCATTTTTGAGTTTTATCGCATCTACAAGAAAGAGAAGTATTTCGTTCATCTCGATATGACGAACCGCACGGTTTCATATATGTGCGACTCGAATGGCCGTACCATCATTGCGACGCGTTAGATTGACAAAAGTACTCATCTGTGATATAATAGACATATACCTATCGATTAGCGAAAGCCCTGAAGGCTAGCGCTTAGATCACATGGAGGTGATAAATATGTCTGGAATTAGAAAATTGGCAGACAAGTACTTTGTCAAGGAAGATGATGGCCTGCACGTAAATAAGCAGGCCTGCAAGGAAAGCGCTACTAACGCCGCAATCACTGTGGCTCTAATCGGTTTCGCCGTTATTGGCGGCCTGGCTGTGGTCGGACTGGCTACCATTGGCGTAAAAACCATAAAGACTGGCGCAGACACAGTTTGCGAAGGCGTAGACCATGTAATGAAGCTAGTTGGTAAATAAAACATCTTCCTCTCATCGCCCCGACTGCGGTCGGGGCATTTTTCTTATAAACCTCTTTAAATCAGTTTTTAAATATGTTAATATATATCCAAAGCTTTAATGAAGCAATTATTGCTATTGTCTAAAAATAATAAGGAATTATATGGCTGAAAAAGTTACAGACCTATCCAAGTATAGGAACATCGGTATCATTGCCCATATTGACGCGGGTAAGACTACCACCTCCGAGGCGATTCTTTATCGCACCGGTCTCAAGCATAAAATCGACCTAGTAAAGGGCGACACCGGCGGTGCCACCACCGACTGGATGGAACAGGAGAAGGAACGTGGTATTACCATTACCTCCGCTGCTGTTACCGCCTACTGGAAGGGTCACAAAATTAACATTATCGATACCCCAGGCCACATCGACTTTACCGCTGAGGTAGAGCGCTCTCTTCGCGTTCTCGATGGTGCCGTCGTTGTATTCGATGGTAAGATGGGCGTCGAAGCTCAGTCTGAAACCGTTTGGCGCCAGGCTGACAAATACGGCGTGCCACGTGTTTGCTTCATTAACAAGATCAACCAAATCGGTGGCGACTTCTACAAGTCCCTCGAATCTATTCACAAGCGCTTAAGCAAGAACGCTTTCGCTATTCACCTTCCAATTGGTTTTGAGAAGGATATCTGCGGCGTCGTCGACCTCGTTACGATGAAAGCCTACACCTACAAGGATTACGCCGATCACGAGCTCGTTGAAGGCGAAATTCCAGCTGACATGGTTGAAAAGGCTAAGAACTACCGCTCGATGCTCGTCGAAGAAGCCGTTCAGGCCGACGAAGCCCTCATGGAGAAGTACTTCAGCGAAGGTGAAGATGCTATTACTGTAGACGAACTTAAGGCCGCTCTCCGCAAGCGCGTGATTGATGGTCAATTCTTCCTCGTTACCGGTGGCGATGGCCGCGGTGTTATCGTAGAGAAGGTTCTCGACCTCGTAACTGATTTCTTGCCATCCCCGAAGGATATTCCAGCCATTCTTGGTAAGTCGCCAAAGACCGGCGAAGATATCGTTCGCCGCAGCGATGAAAAAGAGCCTCTTACCGCTCTCGCATTCAAGATTGCTACCGACCCATTCGTAGGTAAGCTCATCTTCATTCGCGTTTACTCTGGTAAGCTCGAAGCTGGTTCTTATATCCTTAACGCTACTACTGGCAACAAAGAGCGCGTTGGTCGTCTCGTCCGTATGTTCGCTGATAAGCGCGATGATATTACCGAAATCGGCGCCGGCGATATTGCCGCTGTCGTAGGCCTCAAGGATACTACTACTGGTACCACTCTTTGTGATCCAGCTCATCCAATTCTTCTCGAGTCTATCGAATTCCCAGATCCGCCAGTATCCATCGCTGTCGAGCCAAAGTCTAAGGCTGACCAGGAAAAGATGGCTATCGGTCTCGGTAAGCTTGCCGAAGAAGACCCAACCTTCAAGGTTCACACCGATGAAGAATCCGGCCAGACCATTATTTCTGGTATGGGCGAGCTTCACTTGGATATTATTATCGATCGTCTCAAACGCGAATTTAACGTTGAATGTAACACTGGCGAGCCTCAGGTTGCCTACCGTGAAACCATTCGCGGTACTGCCGAAGCACAAGGTAAGCACATCAAGCAGTCTGGTGGTCGTGGTCAGTATGGCGATGTTTGGGTCAAGTTTGAGCCAAATGAGCCTGGTAAGGGCTTCGAGTTTGTCGATATGATTAAGGGTGGTGTAGTGCCTCTCGAATATCGCAAGCCAGTCATGGAAGGTATCAAGGAAACCCTCGAAGGTGGTGTTATCGCTGGTTACCCAGTACTCGACGTTAAGGCTACCCTCTATGATGGTTCCTACCACG
>CAMZHH010000012.1 GCA_947306745.1 uncultured Candidatus Saccharibacteria bacterium | reverse complement strand
AAGACGAATACCGGATTCCTCAGAAACCAAACCAACAAGCTTGCGCTTGGTATTATTTTTCTTTGCCATATTGGGGATATTTTAGCACATCTGTTAGCATTTGTAAAATATGAGATTTGTTATAATAGAACAAAGAGGAGGCTCCATGAGTTCGATTTATGATTTTGCGGTCAAAACCCGTAAAGGAGAGAAAAAATCCATCGACGATTTTAAGGGTAAAGTCTTATTGATAGTTAATACCGCTACCGGTTGCGGCTTCACTCCGCAATATGAAGGACTAGAAAGACTATACGAAACCTATCACGAGCAAGGATTAGAGATACTCGATTTTCCTTGCAACCAATTTGGCCACCAAGCGCCGGGTGATGATAATGAAATTCACGCCTTTTGTACTGGTAAGTATAAAACTCAGTTCGACCAATTTGCTAAAATCGACGTAAATGGCGAGAATGCCGATCCTCTGTTTACCTATCTTAAATCTGAGCAAAAGGACGAAGAGGTCTCTGGCGTAAAGAATAAAGCCGCCATGAAAATGATTGCCAAAATCAGCAACACTTGCAAGGAAGAAGGTGATATTAAGTGGAACTTCACGAAGTTCTTAGTAGATCGCAACGGCAAAGTCGTTAAGCGTTTCGCCCCAACCAGTAACCCAGACGAAATCGAAAAAGACATAAAGGAGTTATTATGAGCATAATTGAAGGCACTAAAGATAATTTTGAAAAAGAAGTTATTAAATCCGACAAACCAGTCCTGGTAGATTTTAATGCTACTTGGTGCCCGCCATGCCAGGCTCTACATCCAATTCTCGAAGAAATGGCCGAAGAGAGTGATGACTATAAAATTGTTTCTGTAGATATCGATGACGAAGACGCCTTGGCCGAACAGTACGAAGTTAGTAGCATTCCGTGCTTGGTCGTATTTAAGGACGGCGAAGAAGTCGATCGCAAAATTGGCCTTCAGCCAAAGAAGCGTCTAATTAAGATGTTGGAGAAATAATTATGCATGACATTATCGTCGTCGGTGCTGGACCAGCTGGTTTGACGGCCGCCATTTACGCCGTGCGCGCCAATAAAAAAGTGCTCGTCTTGGAGGCTTTAGCTTGCGGTGGTCAGATTATTAATACTTCTCACATCGACAACTATCCCGTCGCGCCACATATCACTGGCGCCGATTTCGGCAAAACACTCCAAAAGCAAGCTGAAGATCTAGGCGTTGAGATTGAATACGACGAAGTTACGCATATTACGCCAATCGAGGGCGGCTTCAAGGTCGAATCAGAAGACGAAGAATACTCCGCCAAGAGCGTGATTCTTGCGACTGGCACTTCTCCGCGCAAGCTTGGTCTCGAGAACGAAGATTCGTTTATTGGTAAAGGTATTTCCTACTGCGCGACCTGCGATGGCGGCTTCTATAAAGGCAAGACTGTCGCCGTGAACGGCGGTGGTAATTCTGCCTTGCATGAAGCTCTCTACCTATCTGGTATTTGCGATAAGGTCTACTTGATTCACCGCCGCGATGAATTCCGCGCTGATGCCGCTTTGGTCGATAAAGTCAAAACTAAAGACAATATTGAGCTGGTTTTGAACGCGAATATTACGAAACTTAATGGCGAGAAGCATCTCGAGTCAATCGAGACCGACAATGGTCATACGCTTAACGTTAGCGGCCTCTTCGTAGCAATCGGACGCATTCCGAATGCCGCCGGCTTAGTAGACGGGCTTGAACTCACTGACGATTATGTAGCATCTGGCGAAGATTGCAAGACGAATATTCCAGGTCTTTTCGTAGCTGGGGATGTACGTACAAAGGAACTGCGTCAATTGGTCACTGCAACTTCCGATGGTGCAATTGCAGCTACGGCAGCCATCGATTTCACGCACGAATAGTGCTATAATTAGATAAACTTAAGCGTTTATACTATGAGTACTGATAAGGAATTAATGCTGAGTGGGCAATGGTATAATCCGAACGCCGACGACCTCTTAAACGAGCGTACGATTACGCGCACTCGATTACAGAAACATAACTTAACTATCGCTTCAGATTTTGCTGGACGCGATGCGCAAATTCGCCAGATTCTTGGCAAAGCTGGGACAAACGTTCGTGTTGAGCAGCCGTTCTGGTGTGATTACGGCTACAATATTGAGATTGGAGATAATTTCTACTCGGATTTTGGCCTCACGATTCTTGATTCAGCAAACGTAAAAATCGGTAATAACGTAAAGATCGGCCCGAACTGCAATATCTATACTTCTGCTTATCCGAAAGAAGTCGATCGACGCAATCAAGGAATTCAACAAGCTTTACCGATTTCAATTGGCGATAATGCTTGGATTGGTGGCAATGTAACGATTTTGCCAGGCGTCTCGATTGGCAAGAACGCCATCGTGGGCGCAGGTAGCGTGATAGTCGACAACGTACCAAGCAATACAACCTATGCCGGCATTCCTGCACGCCAAATCTCTACTAGCTATGATGATATTTGGGCAATCATTTTCAACATCTCCCGTTGGGCACTCGAGAATCCAACTAAGCATATCGGTACTTCTCTTCTACAGCGCAAATACCGCATTGGTTATGGCAAAGCCGCGCTCGTAATTGATACAATGATCGATAATAAAATTGCAAAGCGCGATGATAAGAATCATACGATTGATATTGCAATTAAGTCGCTTTCCGAAATTAAAGTACCAGAAGGCGTCGAACTAGATCCAGATATCATTAATTCGTCTGAAGATGATAAGACGGAAGATATCGTAATTGAAGCAGTTCGGGTTGCGCTGCGAAAAAATACTAAATATCTAACAACAGCCTTCCTGCAACGCAATTTGCATATCGGGTACGGGCGAGCCGCATCTATTATCGATTATCTCGTCGACATGGATTTGGTAAGCGACCATCAGAATGGCAAAGGTTACGAGATTACTGTTAAGTCCGAAAAAGAGCTCGACGATTTCTTGAAAAAGAATTCAAAATAAAAAAGACCGGGGCTTTTAGAATAGCTCCGGTTTTTTGGGCTTTAGATAGCTAGAAGGCGACGTACTTGGCAACCCAAGATTGCAACGCCTCGGCGCTATTGAAATATTCCGTGTCTTCGTCTGAATCAGCGCGGAGCCAGGTCACCACTTCGCCCTCTCGAATAATCGCCACTGACGGCACAAAAGTAACATAATTATGCAGGCTCGACTCTTTCGCTTCAGACCACATGAACTGGTAATACTTGAATTGCATATTGTCTGGGAAATTCGCCATTCGCTCACGCATTGGTGGCGTCGTAATGCATCCCGGCTTATCTACCATCACAACGAAAGAGCGTTTTTCAGAAAGCAACTTTTCGTATTCTTCCGCCGTTAAGCCGGTTAGCATCTCACTCGTGCCGTAATACTCGTCGCTTAATCTGAAAGGCATATCTGGTTTACTTTGGCTGAATGTGATAACTATCACGATGGCAAATACTGCCAAAATCAAGATGCAGAGGGCCGCAATCTTAAAAGTTTTAGTCTTCTTTTGTGCGGACTCTACCGACATGACTACAACTCCGTCAATTCATCAAAGTCGATATCGTGATATGGCACCTTCCAGAATGCGTAGCTAACGTTGCCTTCATCGTCTTTCTGCTTCACTTCAACGTTGTTTACGCCAGCATAAGACCAATAGGCGCCCACGACGTAAATCTTATCGCCATCCCATCCGAGCTTGGTTAATAACTGCTTCGTCATGCCAGAGTATCCACCACCGCCGCACATTAGGAAGATATTTTTATCCTTCGGAAAGAGATCTTCGAGAATTTGTTGCGACTCCTTATAGTTAGCCGTATAGTTGCCTTCATCATCCTGATGATAAAGTGTTTTGCCTTCATATGTCTTACCCACGGCTTCCGGTAAGCCGACTACGTTAGTTAAATAAGGATACGGCACTACCTCAAAGCCTTTAACATAGCCCGACAGATAGCGGTCGCCATCGATTTTTTCGTAGGAGGCTGGATCCTCGAGCATGCGTACGTCGATATAGACACTATCACTGCGATTTAAGTATAGATCGATATTAGATTCATTGATATTCTTATCGATGCCGAGCTGACCACGCTGGCCTTCGCTCACTTCTGGTTTCGGCAATTCCGATAACTTATGTCTCGATTCCGCAAATGAGCCACCCATTATTAGACCACCCACTAATGAGACTACCACTGCCACCAAGGCGATAGTTAATACTTTATTCTTTTCCATACCTTGATTATACCTCATGTGATATCATAAGGGTAATGGTTATAAACGTCTGGAGCAAATATGCGAAAAACTAAGAAGGCCGCTCTTAACATTGCGCCAATTATTACGGGTTTATTATTCCTAATTATCGTTGTTGGCGGTGCGGCGGTATTGATTTGGCCAAACCTCAGCCTTAACGAGACATCTGAGACACAAACCGATACGACTTCCAACGAAATAAATAATCCAGATACGGCTGAAATTGTCTTTGAATCTGTCGCTAATTCGCCTTATGACTGGTTTTATGAGGTCGAAGATGAAGAAGTCGCATCCGTTTCTGAACGCTTAACGATCAACGAGCAAGCTTATCTCGAAGATTCAAAACTTACAATTAAGTATTATATTAAAGGTAAAAACACTGGTAAAACGAAAATCACCTTCATACTCCGCGATAAATCTGGCGAAGATTTAACGGCCATTGAAACACGCACTTATAACCTTATGGTCGATACGGCATTAAATGTGACTGCCGAAGAGATTAAATCTAACTAGTTTTGACATCATTGTTATTTAGTTTATAATAGTACGAGCGTAAGTTAGACCATTTTAAGGGGGTGTTCGAATGGCCTTCAAAAGAATATTGCGCTGGACCTTAGTTTTGGTATGGTTATATCTAGTAGTCCATTTATCGCGCCAAAGCGGATCAGATAGTGCAGCAATTTCCGGCTGGATAGCAGCTAAAGTCTCGTGGGGCTTGAACCTATTCGGCTTCAGATTGTCTTATAGCACTTTACATATCTTCCTACGCAAGTTTGCACATTTCGGCACACATCTGGTTCTAGCCTACTTGAGCTTTCGCGCGCTTAGCGTCACTACAACGAGTCAGAAGTTAAACATTATTCTCTGCCTCTTGGCTTGCTCGGCGGTCGCTATTTACGACGAGAGTATCCAGGCTAATGCCGTAGGGCGCGTGGCGCAGATTTATGATGCGATCCTAAACTTATTTGGCGTGCAGTCCGGCGTGACGTTAGGGATATTAACTACCAAAACCACACAATGAGTAACCGCCCTTCGGGGGCGGTTATTTTTCTAGTATTTAAAAATAGCCCAGCTAGGGCTTTGATAAAAAAAATGGAGCCGCGACCGGGATTTGAACCCGGGACCTCATCCTTACCATGGATGCGCTCTACCGACTGAGCTATCGCGGCACTGCATATATATTAACACAGATAAGCGATAGCTTCAAGTCCGGCGTGAGCTATTTTGATTCTATTTGATTATGAGCTTCTTCAATCATTTTATCGATTTCGGATTGATCTATCTTAAACTGACCTTCAGCGGCATCCATTTGATCTTTGAATTCCTGCTCTGCTTGCTCTTGTTTCTTACGATACTCCTCTTGCTTAGCTTCAGATTCTTGACGACGCTGATCCATCTCTTGCTTTTGCTGAATTGCAGATACTACCGCAAAGATAATAATCGCTACCATTACAATTGCTACAAATGAGATGAAGAACTTAGCGAATTTGCGCGAGTTTTTGAAATCCTCCATAATTTGAAGCTGTACATCGCGCGCCATCAGTTCTACTTCAGGATCCGTAAAATCGCGATCATACTCAATAGCGAAAGAACGACGACAGCTGGCGCATTTTACATCGCGCTCGCCAACCTTAAACTCAAGATTAGCGTGGCAATTAGGACATTTCTTCTCAATAATCTTCACTTAAAAATTCCCTTGAATTGAAGTATTAGCGCGCTTCCACTCCTGATCGAATTCACTGTTAATGCGCTGCGCATTAATAATACCGAGTACGAAGATGCCGATAAAGGCGACTATCACAACCGCGAATACGATGATGAAAATCGTGCGAAACATCTTCATATTCTCGTTGATGTGGCCAGAAAAGCTATTTACCAGGCGCACACCTTCGCTTGAAATTTCATTCGCAATGTTCTTGAGGTCTACATTGTCATCATATTCAATTACGAAATCACGACGACATTTCTCACAGTGAACTTCATGCTCACCAACTTTAAATTTGAGATTAGCGCCACATTTTGGGCATTCTTTAGAGATTAGCTTCATCTGTTTCTGCGTTATCTAACTTTGTAGTGTTTTCTAGCATATAGTTTGCTTCAAGCTCCTTTGGCTGAACGTTCGGAATCTTTACGAACATCGCGCTTGCCGTATAGTCGGTACTGGCATAATCTTGGCTGTAGCGAATTTCGACGGTTAGACCATAGTCTGCATCACGGGTCACACTCGAAACGCGACCGTTCGATACGCCACGACCTTCAACGGAGAACAATACAACCGAACCGCTCGCAAAGAAGTTTTCGTCAACGTCGAGAGTATCATGATTTGGCGTGAGGTTCTCATGTTCGCCAGCGAGCTTAAAATTGCGGTTTTGAATACGACTAAAGATAGAGTCGAATTCTTCTTTCGTCTTAATGACATAGTAGCCTTTTTCTTCGCCGCCATTTAGCTCCTCCAAGATAGGAGTGCCAGTTCTATTGGATTCTGGATCGTAGTTTTTGCTAACCGCCTCATAGGAAAGGCCGATAATATCTACATTTTCAACACTGGTATTAGAACTATTTACATTATTAATATGTTTTGATTCAATCTGCATGCCAAAGAAAATCATACAGAGGATAAATAACGCCCCCATAAAAATGCAGATTAAAGTCACTAAGAGCACGCGCATATCGAGCAAACGTACGTCTTCAGTTTCGTTGTTGCCACCCTTTTTCATTTAATATTCCTACCCTTTCCTTTAGATTTTCATAATGTCTGCTTCTTTTTCGGCAAACAATTTATCAATTTCGTTATTGAAATCCTTAATCATATCGTCGACTTCTTTTTCGGCGCGTTTCTTTGCATCTTCGGCGAGCTCAGCAGCCTTAATGTCTTTACGGGCGTCATCACGAGCCTTACGGAGAGAAATCTTAGCTTCTTCTACCTTAGTGCTGGCGGATTTGACAATTTCCTTACGGCGCTCCTCGGTAAGTGGCGGAACTGGTACGCGGATGACGCGACCATCGTCAGACGGATTAAGGCCGAGGCTTTGATCGGCGCGGATTGCGGAGCTAATCTTTGCAATATTAGAAACATCATATGGAGTAATTAGGAGCATTGTTCCGCCAGAAACGGTAACGTTTGCAATCTGATTGAGTGGGGTGAATTGGCCGTATACTTCAGCTTTAACGCTAGCAAGCATATCTGGATGCGCACGACCAGTGCGAACCTTCTTCATTTCATCTTTGAAGCGCTCAATGGTGGCTTCCATCTTGGTTTTTACGCCGTTAGTATTGAACATAGTCTCTCATACTCCTTTTCGTTTTTGAATTTAATTACGATATCGCCTGCGCCCTTCGTATTGGTATGCACTTTGACCTTTGTCCCAAGTTTTTCACTAAGACTAGCGGCACGAGCATCACTCTCGGCGCTAGCTGGACGTTCATGGGAAAATGCGGCAGCACGAGCGCGCGCTTTGGCTTCAACCATATATTGCTCGACCTTGCGAGCACTCCACCCTTCTTCGATAATTTTCGGTAATACTTTTTCGATAAGCTCTGGTTTAGCAGTAATTAGCGGACGCATCTGGCCTTCAGACAAACCATGTTCTACCATTGCGTGCTTGGCGCTATCTGGTAAATTAAGCAAACGAGTTGTATTTACAACCGCAGACTTACTCTTGCCAACGCGTTGAGCAACTTCTTCGTCGCTGAGATTAAACTGCGTCTTGAGCTTCGCATAAGCGGTCGCAATTTCAATTGCATTCAAATCTGTACGCTGTACGTTTTCAATCAAGGAAATCTCAAGGCGCTTCTGCGCATCGAGCGAACGAACGACGGCCGGAATCGTTTCGAGACCTGCAATCGTAGCGGCGCGCCAACGGCGTTCACCAGCGACAATCTTGTATTTATCGCCTTCTTTTGTGACGACAATTGGCTGTAACACGCCATGCTCTTTAATAGAGCTCGCAAGCGCGTCAAGCTCCGCCTGGTCAAAATCACGGCGTGGCTGATCTTCATCCGGAATAATCTGCGTCAACTTCAAATCGCGGAGACTACTTTCCTTTTTATCCTCATTGGCGGTTGGATCAAAGGCGGTATCAATCTGATCGGTTGGAATTAATGCTTCAAAGCCTCTGCCTAGTCCTCTTGCCATTATTTCGTCCTTTCGATTACTTCTTCTGCTAGGGATTTGTAGGCTTTCGCGCCTTTGCTGAAGCGATCGTATTGGCCAATTGCAACGCCATGGCTCGGCGCTTCCGCCAAGCGTACGTTGCGCGGGATAGTTGTATCAAATACTTTGTCTTTGAAATATTTCTTTACCTCGGCTAATACCTGAGAGCTAAGCGCTGTACGGCGATCATACATCGTAGCGAGCACGCCAAGTAACTTCAAATCTGGATTCATTGCTTTCTTGACGAGGTTCATCGATTCGAGCAACTGAGCGACACCTTCAAGGGCGTAGAACTCGGTTTGGACTGGTAGTAGCAGATAATCCGCCGCAATCATGCCATTCACCGTTAAGAGCGATAGACTTGGCGGGCTGTCGATAATGATATATTCGTATTTATCGGAAACTGTCTCGATAGCATGCTTCAAAATGCGGAATTTATCTTCCATCTCGGCCATCTGAACTTCCACATTGGCTAGTTCTGGGATGGTTGGCGCGACGAAGAGATGTTTGTTCTTCTCGACCTTCGTAATGACTTCGGCAAGTTCCACTTCGCCTAGCATCACATCACACATCGACTTATCAAGCTCGCGCTTGTCGATGCCGAGACCAGAGCTGGCGTTTCCCTGCGGATCAAAATCAATCAGGAGTGTATCTTTGCCTGATTTTGCCAAGTAAAATGCTAAGTTGATAGACGTTGTAGTCTTACCAACACCTCCCTTTTGATTGGTAACCGTAATCACCTTTGACATATCTTTATTTTACAATAAACTCCACTTTAATTAAAGAGATACTACCAAATGTAGGATTGGATTAATTCTGGTAGTGGGATTTCGAGCAGTACAATTGCGTCGGTTTCGAGACGCGGTGTGAGATAGTTGAGAATCTCAATCTCATCCGCGAAGAATTCGACCTTTGAATTAACCTTCAAATTCTCTGGCTTCTCGCCCATCACGAGTACTTCCGACATGAGGTCGTAATTAACTTTCTGCAATTTACTAACATCCTTTGCGACCAAAATGCGCACATTTGCGTCGAGGCCATAGATTGCCTGTAGGCCATACTTAACGGAAGTCTTGGAGCTAGAAGCAGAGTCGTCGATAATAATTGAACCACGCAAACCGCGCGCCGGCGACATGCGGCCATGCAATGGAACATAGCTCTTTAAGCCCTCTTTAATGCGATCGCGCGGAATTTGGAATAGCTTAGCAACGGCGGCCGCCATAATAAGTGGGCGCAAGTTATATTCGCCAATTACCTTCAGATGGCCAACATGAATCTTTTCGCGCTCTGGATTGACGATATTGCCCGTACAGCCCTCAACGGTCATCCATTCGTTCTCGAAATAGTAATCGGCTGGGAATTCGTTGCCGTAGGTGATAACATTTGGGTTTTGTAAGTATTTAGCGTACTCTTGTGGTACGTCGTTGAAATCTAGGAGCACATATTGTGAGCGGTTGGCGAGAGCGAAATATCTTTGCGCTTCCTCATCCGTTTCGCAGGCAGTGATGATTAAGACATCTGGATCAATATCTGGAAATTCGTTTCCCGAGTTGTAATCTAATACAATAGCATCTTCGACGAAATTCTTATTGATGCCCATAGTGATTTTCAAATCTTCACCAAGAACATATCCTAGCGCACGGATAGCCGACTTGCGACCATAAGAACCACAAACTACGATTGTCTTAATCGTGTTGTTTTTTTTAAGATAGCGCTCCATGCGCTTTTTATTACTACCAAATAGTGGCATTATTTTTTGCCTTTCTTTGCGCTGATGCGCTTAGCGGCGCGTTCAGCTTTGAGTTCGAGCGCTTCATCATGCGAATGAACACCAAAGAAGAGGTCTGTAATACCATTAATTAAGAGATAAGTGCCGAATAACTCAATATGCATCGTAATGCTGAGACCGGAACCAGCAAACAAAACGAAGGCCAAGACGGCGCCAAGCATGCCGTTTACAATCCACATAAAGCGGTCTGTCATATTACTAAAGCTCGTGAAGCCAAGCATAATCGTAACAACGGAGGCGAACAAGACATAGCCGCTCAAGATGATAATACGAAGCCAGATAAGCTCCGAGGCGCCAACGCCAGGAATGGCCGTAACTAGCAGTGAGGCTGCGATAGCAATTTCAAGCAAACCGAGGAATAACGGGAAGCCCCAGTTGGCTTGCTTGTGGCTACGATGAGCCATGTTTATAAGCTCAATTACGCCGAGACCGACCATAGTCCAGCCGACAATCTGAATTAAAGTTTCCGTATCTCCACCCGTAGCTAGCATTAAGCATAAGCCGGCAACAATCGAAATTGCACCCTTCATCGCAAATGTCAGCCAATGACTTTCAATGAATTTTTTAGTTGTTTTACTCACTGCAAAAAGCTCCTATTTCTTTAGTTTAAGTATATTTTAAACACAAGCGTTTTGCAAGTGACTACATCTATACGTGGCGGATTTTGGCGCGAGTTTTTTCGAGTAAATAATCGAGCTTATATTTTGCTGGTTTAATAACCAAATCGTGCGCGTGCAGATATTTTAATTCCGTTACGCCAAAGCTACGCTTGAACTGACTAACGCCATAGAAACGATGGTTCACATCATCTTCGGCCGTGATACCCCAGAAATTGTAGCGTTCGATACCACGCTCGCGCGCGTCTTTCATAGCGGCGAGATGCAAAAGTGGCGCACCAGAGTATTTCGTACCAAGTTCGGTCGAAACGCCGTAGTGGTAGGCCGCTTCATGGCCGTAGAAGATGATGAAGTTTTGCGCTAAAATCTCGTCGCCTAATTTGGCAGTATAGAGTTTTACGGCATCATACTTTGCGAAAGCCTCAAATTGTTTCTGGAGGAAGCTTTCCGAAAACTCGACAAACTTATGGCGAGCTGCCGTCTGAAGCTGAATCTCGTAAAACTCGTGAATATCTTTCGGATCAGTGCTAGTAGAGACGGTAATGTTATTCTTTTGCGCTTTGCGAATCTTGCGACGTAGCCCCTGCGAAGCGCCAGCCAAAATCTGCTCTTCGGTCTTTGTAATATCAAGTACGCCTGCAAACTCTACCGAGAGATACATTGGCGCCGGTTTGAGGCCGAGGTTGGCAAACATCTCGCGATTATCGTTGCTCTCAATTATCTGTGGACGCACGCGCACAAACACGCAATCATCTTTTTCGGCTTGCTCTTTAATATCCGCGAAAATTGCTTCGCGCAACTCCTTGTCGCGCCAGTCCAAGATCGGACCGCCAGCAATAGCCATATAAGTACCGCGCTTAGCGGTCTCGATTTGGCCGACATATGCGCCAATTACCTCATCTTTATCATTTAGCGCAATGCGGCGCACGACTTTCTTATTTCGAGCTTCGTGGAATTCACCCCAAGCCCACGATTGCAAAAAGTTCGCATCGTCATGGCTGGTTACAAAATCGTCCCATTGTTGTTGATCAGTTGCATCTATAATTTTCATTTTTTACCTATGGTCGAACCGGTTATTAGTTGATATAAGCTAGCAATCACAATCAAGACACCGCCAATCATTAATAAACTAAAGAGAACATTGGCTAAAATATTAGTCTCTTTTTGAGTCTCAGCCTCCGTAGTACCCTCAACAATTTCAAATACGGTAGACTTATCACTCTTGCGATATTCGACTAGAGTATCACCTGCGAGTTGAGCGGTGACGGTAATATTTTTATCTTTTACGTAGCGATAACTGATACGATAATCGCCAATCTTTGGATTGAGCGGGTCCGTAGAGTTCGTTAGATATTCATTAAACACTACTAAATCGCCATGATAGGCATCGATTAACTCATCCGGACCGAGCGTAGTATCGTAATCGAGTTTATGAAGTAGAGCGCTTGGGATTTGATATGCGCCAAAAGTTGTCTTCTCGCTCATAAATTCCTGACTCTCATATTGCACCTCGGTTGGATTCTTGTGGCTAGCATCGAACTCGGCCGAATTGATCAAACCTTCATGCCAACCTAGCTCATACTTGCAAGTCTCCGTACAATCTTTGACCCATTGATAAGTTTCAACTACACGTTTTAGTTTTACGGTATTACGACTAACACCGAAAACATCATCTGCGATTGCGCCGTCATTTTCGAGAAGACCGGATACTTTGATCAGCTTGCCAATATTCGCGCTGTCGATTTTATCATACTCGACACTGATTGCTTGGTCGGAGCCGCTTTGGCTAATCATTTCGTTTACGTGCGGAAAAGCCACTACGATGGCTAATACACCAATTACTAATAGCACCACACCGATAACTCGGTTATTTTTGTCTGTTTTCTTTTTCATAGGCTCCTCCTTTATAGATGACGGTGCTTCTTACGCGCCATTTCTAACATGTGTACAAATCGGTAGTGCATTGGACGGATTACTAGATCATGAGCCGGTAGGTATGTCACCTTACTGCCGCCGAAACCGGTTTTAAAAGTCGTAACGCCAGCATAGCGGTGCTTCGGCGAATTTGGCGGAGCGATACCGAAAAGATTATAGCGTTTTATGCCAAGATCCTTTGCGTCGCGGATTACTTGCCACTGCAAGGCATAGGCGCCTGGATATTTGCGCCCTTCCTCCGTAGAAGCCGCCTCATGATAAACTGCTTCCGGAGATTGCATAATAATCAAGCCTTTCGCGAGCGGACGCCCCTTGAGCGAAGCCGTATAGATGCGCGCTGCATCACCGAAGGCTTCATGTTGCGCTTCGATAAAAGTCTGCGTGGATGGAATGAAGTTTTGACGTTTTGCGGTCTCGAGCTGAATCTGATAGAAATCCGTAAACGCATACTTGCTCGTATCAAAGGTTACCTCGATGCCCATCTTTTGCGCACGACGCACCTCGTAGCGCGTCTGACGGCGCATATCTTTCATCAAATCTTCTTCCGAGAGGTTCAAATCTAGTATGACTGTATGTTCGGCATGTAAGTGCATTGGCGATGGCACGAGGCCGAGCTCCTTCATCAGCTGCTGATTGTTGTAATCGTCAGGAATATTCGGACGCATGCGCACAAAGACGCACTCATTTTCCTCGGCAACTTTCTTAATTTCGGACATAAAGGCCTTCACGGCATGTTTGTCGCGATCCCAATCGAGCAATGGACCACCTGGAATTTCGAGATAAGTGCCACGTTTAGCCTTCTTTAAAATCACTACTGCGGAGCCAATAATCTCTTCGCTATTATAGAGGCCAAAGTAGAAAACTTTTTCGCCGTCAATCTGGTAGACTTTGCCCCAACCAGCACTCTGTAAGAAATTCGCTTCTGGGTGATTATCGCGTACGTAGTTATCAAGTGCAATCGGATCGATTTCTACTAATCGAATCATTTCTTCCCTCCCGCGAGTTTATTAACTTTTTCGGCGATAACGTCCGCCAGCTCTTGCGTATCTACCAAATAACGCGAATGGCGCCAACCTTCTTTCATATCGAGCTCGGAATTTTGCAACAATTCGTGCATTTTGCGCCCCTGGCGCGGTGGCGTGATATTATCGTCGCTTCCCCAAATAATCTGCGTTGGCGTGGTAATACCATTAAGCTTAAGAGTCTTATCTGAATTGAGCATATTATCAAGCGTCTGCTTCATATTCTCTGGAGCAGCTTCGTAATCGCTAGCGCCGATGGCTTTATGGAAAGCTTTACGTAGTAATTTGCTCTTTTTGAGTGGCGCAAAAGTCTTTGCGAGAACTTTTGCCATATTGCGCTTAGTTGACTCTTCGTAAATACCAGCCGAATCGAGCAGAATTAGACCCTTGAGATAATCTGAGCCTTTATCGTTTAGCATATTGAGCAAGATGCGACCGCCATTACTATGACCGAGCGCAATACTGCCCTTAGGTATATTTTTAGCAGCCCACTTGGCGTAATCTTCGATAGTATAGACTTCGTCCGACTCAGTACCAAGGCCCGGCACGCGCAAAAGTTCCGCATCGATCTGGTGCTTCTTTAAACATTTAATAACTTCTAGCCACGGTTCTGGTTTATATGTCCAACCGTGAATGATATATAATTTCTGCATCTATTTAAGTCCCCAGCTGGCACGACGACGGCGATGAGCCTCGTCTTGGCGCGCTAATTTTTCGATATCGTTTGGATTAGCAAGCAATTTTTCTACGATCCATTCGAGATACTGACTACCCTTAAAGACAACCGTCTCTTTACCGGTAAGGTTTTCTTCGAGATATTTCAGAGCTTGCTGTGGCTTGTCGAAAGACACAACGTCACATTTATCCTTAATGAGCGGATAAGTATATTTCTTGGTACGACGGCCAATCATGATAATTTTCTCCGCTTTTACGTCGAGCAGGAGGCCGGCGAGCTTTTTATGCTCTTCGCCTTCGAGTTGGCCTTGATCGATAATATCACCAATCACGAGCCATTTATGTGACGCATGCATTACTTTCACCATGTCGAGCACGGTAGTCATACTGATAATGTGCGCATTGTAGCTACTATCGACAATCTTGATACCTTTCTTACCCTCTAGATAATTGCTACGAGCTGGCGGCATCTTGAAATCAGTAAGCTTATAGTCGATTTTCTCGCCGAGATATTCCATCAATTCGCCGAGCATCAATAACTGAACTGTCACATCGCGTGGCATTGGCTCCTGAAATTCGAACTTATGCTTGCCAAAGTCGAAAATCGCATGATCTGGGTAAGCTTCATAACTATTGAGCTCTTTCTGATTGACGGCAATTACTTTAGCGGAGATTTCTTCAGTGCATTCATGCATCTTGAGATTCTCGTCATCAATCAAGACCAACTTGCGCGTGTATTTCGGAATGGTCGAAAATTCATGCGCAATCGCTTCGTCGATATCTTTGAATTTGCCAGATTTGACCTCATTCTCGAAGAAAACCGCATGCGAACGGCCAAGTGATACCCAGCAGCTAGCTTCCGGCTTTAGCCATTTAGCAATAAACTCCGCTTCGTGTGGGCGCTCGCCGTCGCACTCAACGATATAGAAATCTTCGACGTGCTTATAAGTGAAGGCGCGAAGTGGCGTCTTGAATAGTAAGGAAAACCACTTCAGTTTACTACCAGTAATACCCCGCATACCAAGAATATCAAAAGCGATACCAAAAGCTGAGTTGGCATTATGTGAATAGTGCGCCTTAGCGCCGAGCTGGCTCTCGATAAGATTCAGCATCGTAGTCTTGCCAGCTGAACCGGTGACAATTATAATACGCGGATGCCAGCGCTTGAGTGAAAAATTCGCGAAGAACTTAAAATAGCCCGCTGCGACGAAATAAAACTTCTTTTTAAATTTAGATATGACTGTCATTTATCTAATTATATCACGACGCTTAAGCTCTAACAGTACTGTCGGTACTGCTGGCGGTGGCGTGAAATAATTCGGACGCATTGGTAGGCGAATACGTGGCGCATAGTGCACGTAAAGTTGCTTACCGAGCTGCGAAGTGTAATGACGATCGTTATTAAGAAGTTTGAGCGCAAATTGTTTCTGTAAAATCAGATAAATAGCTTCTGGTGGATTCTCCGCTTCGTCTAGTTTGTGCAAGATGGCCGAGCTAAGATGAAATGGCGGATTCGCGAAAATTTTATACGGACCATCTGGGAGCGCCATTTCGAGAAAATCTTGCTCCACGATCGTGACATTTTCGAGTTTGCCGACGTTGGCGCGCAGTTTTGCGGCCGTATCTACATCCGGCTCCACGGCAATCACGCGCGCACAGCGCTTGGCGAGCGCGGCGGTAATTACACCTGAGCCGGCACCAATATCGATAACCGTATCGCGCTTTTTAATATTGCTATGCCCAATCAAAAAACCGGCCAATTTCGGCCCGCGTAAGAAATGCTGAGATAACTGATACTTACGCATCTTTAGGGATCAATCCTAACTGGCGCACTGCCTCATACATTGCCACGGCGCTAGCACAGCCTACGTTTATCGAACGTGTCGAGCCTAATTGCTCAATATAGAATGCCTGGTCAGCCTTATCCAATAGCTCTTGCGAAATGCCATCCGATTCGGAACCGAATACTAAGATGGAATTTGACACGAGCTGCGTTTGCTGAAGCGGTTTGCTCTCGGGGCGGTTATTATCTACGGCCACCACCTTCATACCACGAGTATGCGCATCGGCAATAAACTCATCAACGGTCGCAAAATGGTCCATATGTAGGTATTTATCCGTCACCATGGCGCCGCGACGATTATATTTACGCTTTCCAATGATATGTACGCGCGCCATATTGAAGGCATTCGCATTACGCACTACAGTTCCGATATTAAAATCGTGCGCCAAGTTCTCGATTGCAATCTCGAGTGGCACACGACTTTTGTCGAGCTCAGCAACAATATCTTCGTTGGACATGCCTTTAAATTTATCCACCAAATTACGGGTGTCTGAGTTCGGATCCATAACTATAGTTTAGCAAATTATTTTTTAGACTTCTTAGCGATGCGATCGGCAGCTTTGCGGTCGGCCTCGATTTGCTTCTTTTTCTCTTCGTAGCTTTGAATACCGAAGCGAACGAGCGACCAGACGACTACGTTCATACAGAGAGCCGTAATCGAGACGAGCGGAATAATCAACACTGCAACGCCAAAAGATTGGTTAACTAGCGCGCAGAATCCAGCAAAAATCACTGTTACAAGCGCAATAGCGCCGTAAGTGTAGCTAAGAAGGGCGACTTGGCCTTTCTTGCGGTAAATATCCAATAATTTGTCGAGAAAATTCATCATAATTCTATTATAGCACACTTAGCGCAAAAAGTCAAGATTATTTAAGGGGTGGCGCGTCCATGCTAGAATTAAAATATGCGTGACGATTTAATTCGCGAGATTAATGCCCACATCGATGGCGACCGCGCCGAGCGGACGCAGCATTATTTTGGGATTTGCAAGGGTGGTTACGCCGAGAAAGATACGCTCCTTGGTATTCCAAATCCAACCCTCCGCGCGATTGCGGCCAAATATAGTAAACTGCCTCGTGCTGATATCGAAAGCTTACTTCAGTCGCGTGTGCACGAGTTTCGCTTCGTGGCGCTGTGCATTTTGCAGAAACAATACAAGAAAAACCCACGCGAAACCGTCGAGGTTTACCTTAATAATCTTGACCATGTCAATAACTGGGACCTGGTCGACTGTTTCGCGTCGCACATTATTGGGCGCTGGTGCCTCGAAAATCAAGATGAGACGATTTTGATTAAGTTGAATCAGAAAAGTAGCCTTTGGCGCAGACGCATTTCCCTGGTGGCCTACCAGGCTTTTTATCGCAGAGGTATCTTAAGCAATGGCCTAGAGTTAATCGATAAGCGTATTGAAGATCCAGAAGATTTAATGCATAAAGCTTGCGGCTGGATGCTACGTGAAATTTATAGTAAAGTAGATAAGCATGTCATTGAGTCGTATCTAATCGACAACTATGATCGCTTATCGCGCACGACGCTCCGCTACGCGATTGAGCACATGCCAGAAGACGAGCGTCAGAAGTATTTGAAACGAGATTTTTAATGAAGAAACATAATTATCAGCCATACGAGCCAGAGAAATGCTGGGTGGGCGATTCGCATAAGATCTGCTACCCAGACGAAGACACCGCCGAGCAGAGTGCGCGCTTGTCGGAGTTTGAACACGGCCTGAAGCCTGGCACACTTGGCGTATATAAGTGCGAATATGGCAACCATTGGCATCTCGCGCACAAGCAACAAAAAACCGCCTGACTTGCAGGCGGATTTTTTATTGGCTATTTCTTAGCTTTTTTGTCAGCTTTCTTATCAGCCTTTTTAGCTGCTGGCTTCTTTGCGTCAGCCTTCTTGCTTGGCTTAGCATTTGGCCTATTGATTTCAGCGAGCTTATCCATCGTCTTATTAATGCGAAGACGGTTAGCAATACTATTGCGCGCCTCTGGAGTAGCTAATTGCTCGGCGGCATTTTTGTCGTTCTTATAGACGGCGAGCATTTCAGCGACTTGCTGGTTAATCTCATCATCGGTGACATCAATCTTAAGCTCATCGGAAAGCTTTTGAACAATAATAGAACTCTCAACGCGACGAGTGGCGGTCTTCTTGACCTCTTCTTCCCACTCTTCTTGAGTCTGCTGGCGGGCGGCGAGAAAATCTTCCATCTTTTGGCCACGGGTCTCAAGGTTGCGCGCGAGGTCTTCCTTGATGTGATCGGCCTGCTCTTCAACTAAGGAAGCTGGTGCTTCGGTCTTGGAGCTATCTACAAGTGCGGTAAGCAAATCATCTTTGAAATGTTCTTCAGCATTATGCTCAGCTTGAGCAAGAAGGTTCTTCTTGATATCTTCGCGGAGCTCCTTGAGCGTCTCAAAGGCGCCAGACTTCTTGGCGAGCTCGTCGTCGATAGCTGGCTTTACGACTTCATTGACCTGCTTAACGAGGATTTCAAATACAGTCTTAGCACCAGCGAGGTCGGCGTTGCCGTAATCTTTAGGAAAAGTAAGTTTCAAATCAAACTTATCGCCAGATTCGTGGCCAATAATGCCGTCCTCGAAACCTGGAATGAAGCTACCAGAGCCGAGACGGAGACGATAATCCTTAGCGGAACCGCCGTCGAATGCGACATCGTCTTTTTTGCCGACGAAATCAATGATCACCTCATCGCCATCCTGAGCTTTGCGGCGAACAACCTTGCTCTCGGCATAGCTTTCGGCGATACGATTCAAAACATCTTCAACATCATCGTCGGAAACTTTTGGTTCATCATAGTGACCTTTGAGTTTCTTGTAATCGCCGAGCTTAACTTCTGGCAAAATATCAGCGGCGACAACCAATTCGGCCATTTCGCCTGGGATGAATTTCTTAATATCAACACGTGGAATAGATACTGGGGTAACACCGGAGCCATCAAACAATTTTGGAATGGCTTGGCGAACTAAGATATCTAACGTAGTGCTAGCTAATTCGTTCGGATCAACATGCTGCTCAACAACGTTTGCAGGAGCTTTACCATTGCGGAAGCCCGGAACTTTAATATTACGAGCGAGACGCTCTAGGGCCTTGAGGCGAGCCGGCTCAAAATCGTTCTGATCAAACGAGACTTCGAATTCTACCGACGTGCTCTTAACATTCTTTGTACTCTTCATACAAAAATTATAGCATGAAACAGATACAGATTAAACCTTCAGCGGTATTATTCGATTGGCAAAACGCCCGTATTATAATCAGTACGAAAATGACGCAACGTTAAGCGCGAGTCAATCTCGTGCTTAATGCCCGGATTTAAGATATCGATAGGATCAAAAATGGATTTTATTTGGCCATAAAGTTGGGTTAATTCCGCTTCGCGATAACGTTGGGTAAGCATGGCGAGGAAGCGGCCTTCTGGCGCAGCGCCAAAGGCATGACCGTCGCATTGATAGACTAATTCAAGATATCTGCGCATGAAGCTAATCATCACTTTGCGCCCTTCGACGGTGGATGGCGTATAGCTTGGTCGCACTGTAAAGACATGATGCTCAACAGCGCCAAATACTGCAAGCTTTACATTCAAATCTTTCGCTAGTTCCGTAACGCCGTTCAGGAATTTAACCTGGCAATCAGTCGGAATGTAGACATTATCTATCAATGGCAAATGATAGCTCTGACCCGAGTCGTTCAGATAGGCCAGCAAGTTCTCGCGCAAGGCGGCGAAATCAGATTCATTATCAGCCGTCGCACGAATCGAGCGAATATTGTTCGGCAGTTTTTTAGCAAGCTTACGAAATTTGCGACGGCGCGCAGAACGTGAATCATCTTTAGCGTTAGCAAGAATCAGATAGCCATCATTCGAGGCCTTGCGGAAGAAATGTGAAGTCTTGCCTATCGCGTCGCTTTCGTTATAGAGCTCCGTGTCATAAAACACAATATCGGTGAATTTGAGTTCTTGCAAAAGCTGCGTGACTGCAACAAATGATTTAGCATTATCGACTGGAATAGCGATATAATCTGGAGTCTCAAAGACTGGCTCGACACGCAAAATTACTTCCGTAATAACACCGAGCGTGCCCTCTGCGCCACAAAAGATTGGCGCAAGATTAATGCCGTGTTTTTGCTTCACATTGCGGAGGCCCATATATCCGGAATGGTCGGTCGCCGAAATTTCTTCAACACGAGCGCCGTTTCTCTGAATAATATCGTTAACGGAACGATAAATTTCGCCCTCAAAGCTCTGCTCTTTTATTTTGCGCTTCAATGTTGCACCGTTAATCGCACTAAATTCCGCAAGACTACCGTCCGATAGGACAACTTCAACTGCCTGAACAAAATCCGCAATTGTACCAGGTTGAGTATTATTACTTGCGATTGCGTTGCGCGAAATCAAACCGCCAATCGTTTCCGACGGATGACCACGGACTGGCAAATCGAGACCTTGTAACGCTAAAGCCTTTTGAAGTTCGCCAAGCGTAATGCCCGCCTGTACGCGTATGAGGCGCTGACGAATATCAATTTCTTGAATACGGTTCATGCGTGACATTGAAATAATTAAGCCCGTACCTAAATCGGAACCCGTTTTGCTATTACCGCCGCCACGCACAGTAATCGGCAATGGAATATTCTTCGTTGCGAGTTGGCTAGAGAACTTCACTAGACGACGCACGTCAGTGGCATTAATTGGCTCTGCGACGATACGCGGATAAAAACGTAAGATTGAGCGATCGGTTGCATAATTGCTCAAAATCGAAGGCGCACTATAAACTACACCAATAATATGCTGATTCAAATAAACCGCAATTCGATTCATAGACCACCCAATATCATTACATTTTATTGTAGCATAAAAAAGCATGAGTTTAATAAAATGGAAGCAATTATGAAGCTTAAAAAACACCACAATATGTAATAAAAAAAAGATCGCCCCTCACTGAGGGGCTTTTTGGTGGATGGACTTATGGCGTTTTACTGGATCATATCATTCGCCGCGAGCTGCAGAATGTCTCCGTCAGCAGTGACGGCTTCAAAGATGGCCGGTTTGGCCCCTATGGCACTCAAGCGACAAATGTTTTTAATAAAACCAGATTCGTAGGCGTCGTTATTGGCGACATTCACGCCCTGAATGCGGAAAGGCACGACGTGCAGAAAGATATTTGAGCAATTTCTGCCGTTGATATAGGCTTTGAGAGCCACTTCGACGGTAGAGCGATTCTCTAAATCTACATCGTCCCCGTTATCCCAGTGCGCCTGCCATTTGATAAGCTGCAGATTCATAAGCTTTCCTCCTTTTCTGGAAGACCCTTGCGGGTGTGTTTTACCGAACCTGAATCCTGCTCGGTAAAAATAGTTATATCACAAATCAGTTAATTTGCAATCTGCGCTTGAAGTTTCGGCGCATTTAATGCTAAAATTGTAAGGTAATTTAACAAGCGCGAGTGGTGAAATTGGTATACACGTATGCCTTAGGAGCATATGCCTTTCGGCGTGCTGGTTCAAGTCCAGTCTCGCGCACCATACAAAGACGTCAGTATGGAGACGTACCGGCGTGAAGAAAGCCCCCGATTTCTCGGAGGTTTTCTTCATGTCTGCACCAATTTTGATTTTATGAGTCGCTCTGAAGCGCCAGGGATCTGAGTTTTTCTTGCAACGACTGGAGTGACTCATTTTTGATGCACCAATTTTGCCCGACGAACAGCCAGGCGACCGGACATCAAAAATGCGAAGAATTGGTGCACTTATTTATCACTTTTCCTGCGGTTGCAGTCACGACATAGCATTTGACAGTTTTCGGCGATAGTCTTTCCGCCCTGACTCCATGGCGTAATGTGATCCGCCTCCATTTCATTTAATTCAAAATGTTGGCCGCAATTCGGACAAATCCCCTGCTGGCGTTCATACGCTTCGCGCTTCATATTGTCGGTAAAAGCACGGATATTTAAATGGCGCTCATCGCCACACAGTAGATATTCGTAGATACCTCTTTTGTTCGTTACATCTTCGTCCTGCATGAGCTCTACGATTTGTTCTTCCATTTTCTGAGCATTATAGGAATTCTCGTGGTATTTGTTATAGAACTCGCCCCATTCTAGGCCTTTCATTTCTTTGCGGTAATTCGGAAACAACATTTGAGCCCATGCAATAACGGTCTGGAAATATTGCCAAAGTTCAGAGGCATTATCGTTGAATTGGTGCTTTGACATATATTCTTCAATGTTGCCATTAGAAATCCATTTAAGTGCAGACTGCAAATAATCTTGGCGAATTGGCGAACCGTTCATGTATTTCTCCGCTAAACCATATGCCGCGCAACCAGTTTTACTAAAATGTCGTTTCGCATCGGTGAGCCATGGGCCGGCATAAACTGCATTGCGAAGTTCCTGGTCGGTAAGTTTTTCGCCGGCGATATTGATGGTTTTGAACCATTCAAGTTTTTCACTATCCGTACCGTCGCAAATATAAATATATAAATCGTAGTTTTCGATTTGAGCACGTTCGTCATTCGTGAGGCTATGGAAGTATTTATTATCTATAGAAAAATCGCCCTGCATGTACTGACAGAAAGAGATCGTACGTTGCTGGCCGTCGAGAATTTCGTAGCCTTTTAAAGAGCCGTCATCATTTTTAACGACAGACCAATACATGACGTTGAGCGGAAATTCTTTACGAATAGTATCAATTACTGCATTGCGCTGAGCGTCTTTATATACGAATTCACGTTGGAACTTTGGGCGAATATCTAGCTTACCGCCATAGCCAACAACGCCCTCTTCGTTACTGTCTTTGTAGCCATCAAAAACATCTTTGATTTTGATTTTTTGAAGCTCAATTTTCATGCTTTCTCCTTATAATGATTCTCGAATATGGGCACCCCGGTTTGCCATCTTTTATGTAATATATGTCGGTTCTTCCTCGATAATTTTTAGTCACTCCAATTTCCTTCGCTAAATCGCCCGCACCCAAACCAATAAGTTCAAATTGATCCGGATTGTAGTGTTCGAGGAAGCTGTCTGGTACGCCCATCATTCCATCGTAATCTTGAGGTATCTCCGACACTTTCCCTACATCGATAGCGTCTAGGTTTTCGTAATGCAGGTATTCTTCGGGGGAATACTTTTTATACAAGACCAGACTTTCGTGGCGCTTCTGAATGTCGAGATTAGTAAACCAACAGATTGCTGGCACTTTTATTATCTTTCGCATAAATCTATCTGTTTTTGTAGATTTTCTAGTATCATAATAATCGGGTACAGCGAATTCCATCGTTTTATTGAAGGAATATCCAGTCCAAAGCATATTGTCTCGTATTAATGGGAAGATTTCTTTGTAATGCGTCGCATTCATTGTTCCTAGAATCAGGAATTGTTTTTTATAACTAATTAATTGGGCTACATATTCTCTAAAGAGCGAAAAAGGGGGATTCGTCACGATAATGTCGGACTCCTTTAAAAACGCCACCGATTCTTCGCTCTGAAAACTACCATCGCCATCAAGAATGGTTAGGTTATTGTTATTGCTTCGCAATAAGAGTTCTATGTCCGATAAATCCGTAGCTCCATCACCATTCATATCGGGAACTTCTGTTATCTCGATCTTATACGGCAGCTTCTCGTCCTTCTTGAATAGCGGCAAATCATTGAACTCGGTATGACTAACCGGAGAACCCGAATAGCATGTACATATTAGCTTTCTGAGTTTAAGGCGATTAAAATTCATCGCGAAATATTTAAAAAAATTGCTTTCGAATGGATCGTCGCAGTTGCAGAATACGGTCTTTCCTTCAAAAAACTCCCTATAATGCCTAAGTTCATTTTCTATGTCGGAAAGCTGAGTATAAAACTCATCCTTTTTTGCCTGCTTAGCTTTACCGAACTTTTTATTATCGGCTATGGCGCCTCCTAGCTCTTAGCGCCACACAATACAAACAAGAAAAGACACCAGCCGGGGTGTCTTCATTTACTATTTAGGCAAAAAACAGGACACCGCGACGGTGTCAATTACGTTTTTCCGCACTTAGACCATCAAGATCTAACTGTTTCGCGCGATGCCCTGATTTCTAATCTTGATGGCATTCGCACGAAATATGTGCGGAATTGTCGTAGCCTAAGTACGGATATTAAATTGTAATTGACAATTTAATTATAACACATCTGTTAAAATATCCTTATGGATGGAAATCTTATAACTTAGATTATTATCGTCGCCGTACTCGGCGGAATCTACACTTTCGTGAACTTAAAAATCTCAGGCAAATCTAGCGAAGGCGAAGAAATTAAGAAATCAGATTACAGATACTACGCAAAGAGCTACATTATGACCCAGCGCGAAGGAGAGTTCTTTAAGACCCTGAACGAAGTGCTCGGTTCGAAATGGTATGTAGTACCGCAAGTTCATTTGTCAGCGCTATTGAATCATAAGGTTAAAGGCCAGAACTGGAAGGGTGCCTTCCAGCACATTAACGGCAAATCCGTAGATTTTGTCTTACTTAGCAAAGAAACTACAAAGCCGATTTGCGCTATAGAATTGGACGATTCATCACATGACCGATCCGACCGTTCTGCCCGTGACGATGAAGTTGAGCGTATATTCAAGCAAGCAAATATCCCGCTCGCCAGATTCCGGAAAACCGATAATCTAAGCAAGCAGGATATTGTGAACACTATTGCGTTAGCTATCAAGTCTACAAAGTAGCTGTTACCTTTTCCCCATTCTTCATCTCGAAGTAGATGGTATTATCTTCATTTACTACAGCGCGTTCGACTGTATCATTCCAGACTTCTGGTACGAAGGTCGCTTCTTCTGTGCAAGATTCGATTGCTCTCATAAATCGACGAAGTTTTTCGCGCATGGCGATGGAGTTTAGCTCCTGGCTTTTCAAATCCGCGATAAACTCCTTTTGTTTCTCAATAGTCTCGACGAGCTTGTTATACTTGGCGCGGTATTTAGTTTGATCTTGGGATTTTCTCGCATTCTCATGGACGAGATCTTGGACTTCTACCAGCTGATCTTGCAGCGTTTCTTCGGCTTTATGGCGGTTTTCTTTGATTTCGGATAGATTATCTAACTCAGCGAGTTTGGCGCGACACGCGGCGAGACAGGCGGCCTTACGGCCTAAGATTTGCCCAAGGGCGGAGAGATAAGCGTTCCTAATATCCATTTCTTTGACGATGGGAGTTTTGCAGGGTCCGTCGCCATCGTAGCGATGATTACAGTACCAGACATCCTTGCGGCAGGCTTCTTTGCCGTGGAAGACTTTATGACCGAAGTATGCGCCGCAATCCGCACAGACGATTTTGTTACAGAATGGACTGCTATCCCGGAAGCTCTTGGCTTCTTTGCCACGCTTGGCGAGTTCAAGCTGAACCAGTTCCCAAGTATCTTCGTCAATGATAGCTGGGTGAGAGTTTTGAATATAGTACTGCTTGTATTCGCCCTGGTTCTTTTTGACGGTTTTCGTGAGATAGTCTACCGTGAAGGTCTTTTGGCGGAGAGCGTCGCCTTTGTATTTCTCGTTTTTGAGGATGGACTTGATGGTACTGACGGACCAGACTTCCTTTCCGGCTGGAGTGGGGATCTTTTTGTCTGTTAGGTATCTCGCAATATTCCTTATCGCCATGCCATCCAGGAAGAGACGGTAGATGTCTTTTATAATTTCGGCTTCTTCCGGGACGATCTCGGGTTTGCCGTCTTCGCCCTTTTTATATCCTAAGAATCTGCCGTAAGCCATTGCGACATTGCCTTCCTGCATACTGCGTTGCTGACCCCAGCGGACGTTTTCCGAGATACTACGGCTTTCTTCTTGGGCGAGACTACTCATGATAGTAAGCAAGACTTCGCACTGTTTATCCATAGTGCGGATGTTTTCTTTTTCGAAGACAACTTCCACGCCGATGGCTTTAAGATCGCGAACGGTCTGCAGAGTATCTACTGTGTTTCTGGCGAAGCGGCTGATGGACTTCGTGAGGATGAGGTTAATCTTGCCAGCTTTGGCATCAGCGATCATAGACTTAAAGCCATCACGCTTTTTAGTATTAGTGCCGGAGATGCCTTCATCGGCATAGATACCGGCGAATTCCCAGCCGGGATTATTCTTGATGTATTTGGTATAGTATTCCACCTGAGCTTCGTAGCTACTTTGCTGTTCGTCTTGTTCCGTAGAGACACGGGCATAGGCGGCAACTTTCTTTTTCGGGATTTCGAGTGGATTCTCGTAGATAATGTTCTTCACAATCGGGTCGAGGACTGTGACGCGTTTAGCTTGATTCACTTATGTGTTTCCTCCTTTCATTAGTTTTAGCTCTGGCCTGTTCTTTCATCTCCGCGCTCCAGCTGTATTTACGGGATAGTGATTCCCAGGGCAAGGTCTTAGTTTTGCCGTCCTTAAATACGTAGGTGATTTGCGCGCGGTCGCAGATGATAGTATCCAGATAGTCTTTGAGATTGATATTATCTAGGGATTCGAGGCTTAGAGCTGCTTTAGTTTTAGTGATGAGAATTGATTCGGGGATTTGCTTCATGTTGCAAGCAGATTTGCCGGTGGTTACGAAAGTGCTGCAGATCCAGGCGGGTTTGGCATACTTAGTTGCAGCGTTCGCGACGCGGCGACGGAAATGCTTGCCACAGGATGCGCAGGTGATGAGTCCAGAGAACTGGGTTTTCTCCGCTTTTTCTGGGAGTTTCATACGCTTTTGTCTACGCTCGATCTCGGCCTGGACTCTCGCAAAAGTATCTTTGTCTATGATAGCTTCGTGGCTATTTTCGACAAAGTAGCGGCGACGTTCGCCTTTATTGATGACGCCCTTCTTAGTACGGAAGTCTTTGATATATGTTTTCTGCAGCAGCATATCTCCGGTGTATTTTTCGTTTCGGAGGGTGCGGTAGATATTGCCCTCACGCCACTGGTTGCCCCAGATGGTTTTAATGCCGTCTTGGTTTAGCTTCTTCGCAATGGCGAGTCTGCCCATGCCAGAGAGATAATCCCTGAAGATACGTTTTACTAGTTCGGCTTCTTCTGGGATGATCGTGAGCTGACCGTCTTTGAGATAATATCCAAGCATGCGGCCATTGTTGGTCTTGCCTTCTTCGAACATCTTCTGAATCCGCCACTTTTGGTTTTCGCTGGCGCTTCGAGATTCCTCCTCTGCATACATAGCAAGGAGTGTGAGCATCAGCTCGCCAGTGCCGCTCAGGCTATGCATATTTTCTTTTTCAAAATATACATCGACGCTAAGGGATTTGAGTTCGCGGATGGTACTTAGGAGCGTCACGGTATTTCTAGCAAAACGGGTGATAGATTTCGTGATGACCATGTCTATCTTGCCTGCTCGGCAATCTTCGAGCAGACGCTGGAATTCCGGACGGGCGTCTTTGGTGCCCGTAATGCCTTCGTCGGCATAGATGCCGGCAAAGTCCCAACCCGGATGATTCGTAATGAGCTCGTTATAGTAGGAGATCTGGGCGGAGACTGAATGAAGTGCGGCATCTTTATCTGACGAAACGCGAGCATAGGCCGCAACACGTTTAATCTTGAGGCCTGGCAGGATAGTTGCCTTGATTTCTTTAATTTGCATAGATTCCACCTCCTTATAGACCATTCATCGCTCTCTTTCGAGAAGAAAGCAAGTCCAAAGAAGATAACTTTTTATTAACGTTTGCGGCGAGCCTCTTTCCAGTAGGCCATGCGACAGGAATCGTCGCAAAAGGTTTTATGTTGGCGGGAGTTTTGGATGAGAAATTTGCCGCAATACTTGCAGACTTCAAGATCAGCTTTTTGCTGCTTGGTTTTATATGTATCCCAAGGCTGGATGCCGCTACGGCGGCAGAGAGATTTGACCGTGTTTGGCGAGATTCCGAGTTTCTTGCCGATACAGGCGTAAGAATAGTTGAGTTTTCTGAGCTCAAAAATACTGTCTTTGATAATAAGCTTAATATTATTACCTCCTTTTTAGTTTTATATTGTTTCGCTTACACTTTCCGTCGAACGACTTCATGCCCATGACTTGACAGAAATAGAAAATATGTCGTTCTACCGTGACGATAACTCGTTTTTAGGTCAATTACAAGCCAAAGAGTGAAAACAATTTGTGTCCGATGCGACAAGCGACCGGACACAAGCTAACAGAGGTGAAATGTGGTTTTTGGGAAATGAGATTTGCAAGTTTTATTGGCGTTGTAATATTTACAACAATACATGCGTTTTTAGCAGTCTACTATATTTGAGTGCTAATTTCATGATAAGATAATTACATGGATAATAAACTGCGAATCGATCTGACCGACAAAGGATGTGATTTGTCTCAATACATAGTATCTCAGATTAGTCCATTTGAGTGCGCTATTCTTAACGGCAAAAATCAGACCATTAGATATGATGGATTCATTCTCGCAAAAAGCAGTAAGGGCAAGGCTTTTACCGTATGTGACGTGAATTTTCACTACTCAAACTCCGACTCAAAATTTGCAGTGAGATTAACTTTCCGGCGTACTGATGAAAACTTCGTTGATAAGTCCGTTCCAGGCGATAAAATCGCGCAAAGAATATCCTTCAATTCAGGCGAAGATGGCTATAGAGAATTCTGGAAAATGATCGCCTTCCTAGAGAAATTTCGCGAAATATTCGATATTGGCATCTTCTTCGATGATTACCGCATCGTACGCGACGAAGATTTACTTAGCCTCATCAATAAAAAAGTAGACACCGAAAAGCTTGATGGTGTACTCAAATTGCTACAGGAATCTAACATCAACGAGCGCGATTTACAGGTCGCAATACTCGCCAAAGAGCGAGCAGAAGATTTGGATTGCTTTGAAAGGCTACTAGGCGACGAGTCTTTCCGCGATGAATACAGAGCTACGCATAATATTAAGAAAAGCGGAGACGAAGCTATTTGGCATCACTTCTTCCGGGAACATCAATGGATCTTCGGATTAGGTCTAGACCTACGCTTTATGTCTGATTTAATTGATGAGCCACACCTAGGTATTGCTGATTCTAGCGGAAAAGGCAGTCCTACCGCAGACTATTTAGGCCTGAGCGACTTTACCACCTTAATCGAAATTAAGAAGCCGGAAAGTAAATTCTTTAAGTTACAGAAGGACTCTTCGTCGCGATCAAACACATGGCCGTTCACATCGGATTTTATCGAAGCCGTGAGTCAATCGCTGGCGCAAAAAGACAGCTTCTTGCGGAGCGTAGATCACGAGAAGATGGTCTTTGGTGGAACAATGGTCGATAATGAGCGCATAAGAACTATAGATCCTAAAACTATCCTTATATATGGACGTAAGGATGTAGAGCTCCCGATGTCTCGCGATGTCGATACTGGCATTAAGCGAGATACCCTTGAACGTTTTACGCGAGACAGTAGAAATTTAGCAATAATATCCTTTGATGAACTACTAGATCGAGCTAGATTCATAGTCAATAACGAGAAGAAAACAATATAACTAAAAAGTAAACTGGTTCAAATTTAACCCGATGACGCCATTCTCGCTATCATCTTCGCGTCCGGTCGCTAGACCGTTCGCAGCGAACAACATGAGCGGTTTTGGTGCAAAGCTTCGGCGTTTGCCTGATTTTATGGAAAAGAGGTTTACTGCTTTTCGCAGTAATCTTACTCATGCGGCGGCGGTGCGAATACAAGAACGGCCAGCAAGGTCTTTGCCCTGCTGGCTTTTTCATATTACAACATATTTTCTTAGTTGGGGCAAACGGGAGTCGAACCCCCAACCTTAGTGCGGTCATATAACAAAAAAGAACCTCTTTCGAAGTTCCTTAACGGGAAGAAAGGCAGTTGATTCAATTCAGTATCTTATACTTTTCTTCCTATGTTTCTATTATACGCTTATTGCTATTTTATGTCAATGATAGCGCCGTCTTTCTTCAATACTTTAAGACGCTTAATACGCGACCTTTCGTTCGAGATAAATTCTTTCGCCCTGGATATGCCCTGAGTATCTGTCATTTTAGAGCGAGCTAAATCTAGAATTATGTTCTCGGATTGTTTACTTGCTTCGCGTAAATTATTTTGTATCGTATGTTTCCCGCCTCCAGTCGAGACTTCAGTTCCCAGCGAATATTGGTCTTTAATACATATAGGTCTGGCGTTTTACTAGAAGATCGACGCATAAAGATAAGGTTGCTTTGAAAATGCTGTGCTAAAAGTTCAGCCGTTTCACGTTCATGTGGGCGCGGCTTCGAATCTCCACTCTCTTCATATGCTACCTTAAATTTTGCCATGACGACATTATACTATCTAAAATTAACAGGAGTAAAGGTCGCACGGCTTGATACTTTTTGGAAACGATTGACACACTTAGGCGTGTGCGATTTGTCTGCGACTCCACGCAGACGTCGAGAGACAAGATGAAATTAAGTCCTCTTTGAGGTCTTTTTTCATCTGTTGAGAAGCGGTTCGAGCCGCCTCTTTTTTAGCTTTTAAACATTCTTGACTCTCAGCTATCGGAATTAGGTATTTAACAGGGGTAAATTCAATGGTTCGACCCGATAGTTTCAAATCGGCGCCAAGCTGTTTGATTACTAGCCTTTTGCGTTCCCAGTCGTCGGAGTCAAAGTCTTCTTTTGCATAACGGGCAAACATAAAAACATCCAATGCGACTTCGCGCCAATTGCTGGCCACGGTTTTGACCTCGTTTAACTTCGATTCGAGATGAGATATGTCCTTCTCTAGCGACTCCTGTTCAGATAAGATAAATGCTTCGTCGGTGATTAAACCCCTGTAGGCAGAACGCCTAAGCGAATCTAGTTGTTTCTTCTTATCGGCGATTTGCTTATTAATTTGGCCAATTTTCTCATTCTGTCGAGAAACTTCAATCTCATCTTCCTCCGCCAGTGCTTCTAGGGCAATCTTGTAAAAGTCTTCATCAATCGTATACTTACCGAGCTCGTTCTTTATCTGCTCAATCAGTTCGCCTTCGGGTACGTAGACGGAATGATATTTACACTTTTTGTCCAGATTTTTACCGCAGCAATGGCAGTATCGAAACTCTTTCTTGGTGCCGTCTTTTAGTTTTTTAGTGTGTTTCTCGGTAATAATTGCGTGGCCACATTCCTTGCAGGTAATCATGCCCCTCAGAATAAATTGATAAGGGTCTTTTTGGGGTCGCGTTGCATGTTTTGGGTCAAAGATTTCCTGCACGCGTTCGAACTGCTCGTACGAAATCATGGCAGGGTGATTCCCATTATATATTTTTCCCGCCCATACAAATTTCCCGGCATAAAATGGGTTCTTCAGAAGGTTACGGATTGCGTTGTGACACAAAGGATTGCCGCCTTGACGGGATATATTCTTGATAGGCTATCTGGTCGGTCATGGAAATTCCCCTTTCTGAAT
>CAMZHH010000011.1 GCA_947306745.1 uncultured Candidatus Saccharibacteria bacterium | reverse complement strand
GGTTCTGGTAAGTCTACGACTTTGTATGCTTTGATTAAGAAGATTAAGAACGAAACGATCAACATTGTGACGCTCGAGGATCCGGTCGAGTATAAGATGGACGGCGTGAACCAGATTCAGATTAATACAGACGCTGGCTTAACCTTCGCATCTGGTCTACGTTCGATTTTGCGTCAGGACCCTGACGTAGTAATGGTAGGTGAGATTCGCGATGGCGAGACGGCGAACTTGGCGGTCCAGGCTTCTTTGACGGGTCACTTAGTATTCTCGACGCTCCACACCAACTCCGCAGCTGGTATTATGCCTCGTCTTTTGGATATGGGTATTGAGCCATTCTTAATTGCTTCGACTTTAAACACGGTAATTGGTCAGCGTCTTGCGCGTCGCGTGGCGGAACGTCGCGATTCGTATATTAGTAACGAGATGGAAACGCAGATGATTCGTGAAGTTGTCGGTGGATTATTACCGAAGTCGGCCGGGGAAGTGGCAGCGGTGAGCGAACGCCTTGGTTATGGTACTTTGCCTTCACTCGACTCTCAGGGCTTTACTTTAGTAAAAGGTATTGATACGGAAGAAACGCCGAACGGTTATAAAGGCCGTGTTGGTCTTTATGAGACAATTGCGGTAGACGAAGATATTCAGAAGTTGATTGTGGCGCATGCGACATCTGGTGACATTATGCGTGTGGCAAAGATGAAAGGCGCGATTACGATGCGCCAAGACGGTATGTTGAAAGCATTGACCGGTATTACAACGATTGAAGAAGTAAACCGCGTGGCTAGCGATTTGGCCTAGTCGGCCTTATTGACTTTTTGCGTGTTTTGTGCTATAATAAAAATATAGTCGGTTTTTCATGTAAACCCGACTCGCGCAGCTAGTAAAACTACATCAAATAAATAGATAAAGGGGGGATTGTCTGTGTTCAATTTTTTGATTGTATGGGATAGCGGAATTGACAATCGAGTGGCGAAGATGATTGGTAATGCTGCAATGGAATGTGCAGGGATTTTTCCGAACTGCAACTTTCATGTTTACGGCACGAAACGCTTTTCTGACACCGTGAGCATAGACGGTCTGATTGCGAATGCAAAAATGCGCAATGGACAGGTGAATGCTTACGATATCGTCGACGGACTCGAGCGCATGGACTGGAAGATGCTAAAAAATGCACGCTTTCACATGATCGTGTTTACGAGTCGCGATTTGTATCCAGATGGATTGCCGGTAAACTTCTGTTTTGGCATTCAGCTGCATACTACGATTCTGCAGAGCGTGGCGCGCTACCGTCATCTGCCCGATAATGAGCTGCAGGCTTGCATTACGCATATCATGTGCCATGAACTTGGCCATATGTTTGATGCCGCAAGAGGACGCGACAATGGTTTGGTCAAAATCCATCCAATTTATGCGGATCATTGCGAACATGAAGGCTGTGTAATGCAGCAGATGTCCGACGTGAACTGCTTACGTGCAATGGCGCTGAGCGGGAAACGCGGAAAAGACAGATTTTGTCTGAACTGCTCGATGGACATGGCGTTCAAAATCGGGGCTACCAGAATGAAGGTCCGTTCCAACTGTCGTATTTACTAGAAACAAGCCCCCGGTGCAAGCCGGGGGTCTTCTTTATTTCGCGAGTTGTTTATTTATTTCGGACCTAATACCATTGGCTAAATCGTCAAAGGTCTCATAATCGCCGTCGATTAACGTGCCGTTTACGGAAATGGATGGCGTGCCTGGGATCCTAGCTTTATCATGGCCTAGGCTGTAATCGTAGGTTACTTTAGCATTGACGCGCGTACTTAAGTAATCTGATTTAAACTTCTGTAAATCACCTGACGGTGCTACGGATTTGAAAATATTTAGGAAAGCTTGGTTTAATTCGGCGCCGGAAAGCCCAATCCAATCAGTGCGTTTGGCGTAGAGTGCTTCGGTCATTTCCCAGAAATGGCCTTGAAGACCGGCAGCTTCGGCAGCGCAAGCGGCTGGCTTGGCATTAATGTGGCTGCTAATTGGGTAATTGCGAAAGACGAAGGCAACATTGTCTTTGTATTCTTCGTAGATGGAAGTCATATAGGGCATCATGGTCGCGCAGCCAGGACATTGAAAGTCGGCGTACTCAATTACGACAACTTTTGAATCTGCTTTACCGCGTACATGATCGCCGATTTGACCATTTGCTTCATTAGCTCCAATGATGGAATCGTAAAAGTTTGAATTCTCAGAGGTGAGGCCGTCGTTTGCGTCTTCGGTATTCTCGGCCGTAGATTTATTATCTTCGGGCTCGTTTTGGGCGGGATTTGATTTGGATTCTTCGGATTGAACATTGATATGTGGCACGACGAGAATAATTGTGACGACTAGTAGAAGTCCTATAAAAAGAAGGATAAAAAACGCGCGTGATTGCTTGTGGATTTTATTATTGCTATCGTGAGCGGTCGGAGTAGGGTCTCTTTGAATTGTGGGATCAGTTGAAGAATTGTTATCCATAAGTACTATTATATATCATTAATGAATTATATTTATTTCTCTCGATGGGAGCAGAACAATTAAAAAAATACCCAGGCGGGCATCTTTTGATTATTCTGGTGCGGGTTAAGAGAGAGCGCCTCGCAAGGCTCGGCTTTCCCGTGGGGCGTCGCCTCGGAAATAGAAATGCCAGCATTCCTGCTTCGCTCGGCTCCTACCACGGGCGAACTACGTTCACCTCTCTCAGCATAGAACAATTAAAAAATACCCTGGCGGGCATCTTTTAATTGTTCTGGTGCGGGTTGAGAGAGTCGAACTCTCATGTTGAGTTTGGAAAACTCACATAATAACCGTTATATGAAACCCGCAATGGTATGGGGTGGGTAAGAGGGTTCGAACCTCCGACCTTCGGTGCCACAAACCGACGCTCTAACCAGCTGAGCTATACCCACCACATGAAAACACGCTAAATGTGATCATGTAGCGTGTTTGTATTATATCAGATTTGTGTCAGTTTTAAAAGCCACCAGCAAAGACAAGGATATAAGCAAGATAACCGAGGCCACCGCCAGCTGCAATGACGAGCAAAACAACGAGCGCCCAGAGCCAACCGGTGTGTTTCTTTGGAGCTTCTGTGACGATGTGCTTTTTGGCATGAGCAGTCTTGCTTGGAGCCTTTTGGCTATAGGTATTCTTCGTGCTTTTAAGAGCAGAAGAGCTAGTTTCTGGAACATGCTTGCCGAGTGGATGTTTTTCAACCTTAGCGTCGGTCAAGAATGGGGAACGGCCACCGAGGGAGTAATTATTTGCATTTGGAGTTTTTTCTTCGGTGGATTTACGTACGACAGGTTTGGCTGCTTCGGTAGGTTTGGTTGCTACAGGTTTGGTAGCTAGTTTTGCGACAGGCTTTGCGGCCGTCTTGGCGACAGGTTTAACTGTGGCCTGATGCTGAGCCATGCGAGCAGATACATTCGGGTGGGTTGCAACGGCGCGATGAACGGCTGGATGCGCCACAGGCTTGGTAGCTACTGGTTTAGCTACTGGACGAGCGATTGGCTTGGCGACTGGACGAGCAACAGGTTTTGCGACAGGATGTGTAGGTTTCGAAAGAGTAGTCGTAGTCTTTACGGCAGGTTTTAAGACAGGATGAGCGACAGGTTTTGCGATTGGGGCGCCAGCAGGACGTGGCACGAAATCCATAAATTGGCCGTGCGGGCGTGGGGCTGTTGTATTTTTTACAACAGGCTTAGCGCTAGACTTAGCGACCGGATGAGCTGCTTGATTGGACTTAATAGCCTCGTTTACAGCTTTATCTAGTTCAGCATAGTCTATATTATCGCTCATTTTTGATCCTTTTAGCTGTTTCTACGATAGCACAGAATGAATCACCAATCAAACTGGCGCCACCGATTAATAGACCATCGATGCCCTCGATTTGAAGATAGCCAGCAGCAGTATCGGTACTAACGGAGCCGCCATAAAGAATCGGCACTGCTTCGGCGATAGCTTTTCCGTAGATCTGCTGAAGATCTTGACGAATAACCATTTGAGCTTTTTCGATGTCGGCCGGTTTGGCTGGCTTGGCATTCTTATTGCTAGAGATAGCCCAAACTGGTTCGTAGGCGATGATAACTTTAGAAATGTCCTCTTTGCTAACTTCATGTAAACCGCTAGCTAATTGATTATAAATTGTAGCGGCAGTTTCACCATCTTTACGCTCAAGCGCAGTTTCACCAATACAAAGTACTGGAGTGACGCCATTGCGAAGGGCGGCGGCGACTTTTTTGGCAATATCTTCTTGAGACTCATTGAAAATATAACGGCGTTCAGAATGGCCGACTAAGGCATAATCGACGAAGCCGCGAATTTGAGAAATAGATGTTTCGCCGGTGAAGGCACCGTAATCGCGCCAGTAGAAGTTTTGTGCGGCCAATTTGAATTGGCGACGGTCGATCTGAAGAGATAATGTTTGAAGCGCTACGGTAGGCGCAGCGAGTACAACCTGTGGGTTGCGGCCAGCTGGAATGCGCTTCATGAGGCGATTCAAATAGAGACTTGCTTCACCTGGGGTGAAGTTCATTTTCCAGTTAGCAATAATATAAGTTTTGCGAGGACTAGTCATGTTTTAATTTTAACATAAGCTAGATAAAAATGGGGCAATTATAAGGTATAAGCTGGACGTCCGTAGGATGCCCAAGCAAATACAAATAGCAATTCGTTAATAATAAGAATTGCAAGGGTGCAGAGCCCGAGTAGTGGCAATTCTCTGGTAATGAAAATTGTGGCCAACATCCAGAATACGAGCGTAGCGATTATCTCTACGCCAAAGATCGGTGCGTGTATAAGTTTGGCGCACTTAGAGATTAGTGTGCGTAGAGCGTTGTTGTAGCTTTTGAGAGCGCGCCAAAAGAGAGCAATAATTGCTGTCGCGATAGCAAGAGCGACGATAATTAATACAAATTGGCTAGCGGTGTTGATATTAGTAGTCTGAGCTTCTTGAGTTGTAACTTCGACGGCGGAATGTTGAATTGTAGACGTGAAGCTGTCGGTGAAAGAGGGATCGGTAAGGCGTAAGAACGCTAAAATAATTCCACCAACGGCGAAAATGGCGCCAATACACATACAAAAACGACCGAGTACTCTGCAAACACGTGCAAAATAATGTTTCTCGGTCGGTTTTTGTTGCTTCTTCATGCTTCTATTTTAGCATAAGCTATTTGTCTAGAAGACCTAAAATGCCACGAAGTGCGTAGGCAGTATCTTCATGCGAACGGACGGTGATGGTTTCGACGCCCATTTGAACGACTGGATAATCGTTGCCGCCAGGCTGAGTCATATCGCCGAAGTAGAGAATATCTTCTTTCTTAACGTTAAGCTCTTCCATGAGATGAGTCATACCAAAGACTTTGTTCATGCCTGGGGTGATAGCGTTAATAGAGGTAGTGCCACCGATTTCGTAATCGAATTCTGGGGCAAGTTCCTTGCAACGCTTAACGATAGCTTCACGCTTCTTGCAGTCAGGATCCCAAGCATATTTAGCTTCAGTGCCAGCTTTTTGGCCGAGAGCAGAGAAGGTAACTTGGCTGAGGCGGTTCTCGATAATCTCATCACCTTCGGCAAGCTTGTCTTCTTCCCAATAACCGAGCTCTTTGGCAGCCGTTTCGATGGCTTCGGTAATTTTAGCGACCTGCTCGTCGGTGAGTGGGTAGTTATAAACTTGCTCCCAATCCTTCTTGCTAGCATCGTAGCGATAATACTGGGTGCCTTGTGCTACAAAGAGATGAAGATGAGTAAGCTGCTCTGGAGTGGCATCTTTCATTTCGTCTACGATTTGGATTAAGAATTGATCGAATTTCTGGCCGGAAATTGGGCAGATTTCGAAGTGGTCAAGACATTTCGTGAGAAGTTCAGCAATCTCTGGAGGAATTGGGGTTTTGGCAATATTTAAGGTTTGGTCGACGTCGAATGCTAATACTTTTTTCATAAAATATACCTCCAAGTGTTATGGAGGTTATTATACAAGATTTTAAGGCTTATGCCTAGAAAAGGGAAAAGCCGCGCTTTTAGGGCGCGGCTCGGAATTTCGGAGACTTCCTCCATGAAGATTAGCTTGTGGCTAGATGCTTTCATGGATTCCCATTGGTGTTGTTGGGCTGATTAATCAGCCTGCGTTCCACAAGCGCTCGATGTTCTCGTCGACGCTGAGGTTCGGATCCCAGTGGACGCCACTGCTCTTGGTCGCGGGAGCAACCGGAGCGGATGCGGGATCGGCCGCAGGAGGCGTAGCCTTGGTGTCAGCGGGCTTGGAGCCCGTAGCAGGAGGCGTAGCCTTGGTGTCAGCAGCCGGAGCAGGTGCGGGATTGGCCGCGGGCTTCGCGGTGGTAGCCGCAGGAGCGGGCTTCTTGGCCGTGTCCTTCTTGGCGGTCTTGCCGACCCATTCGCCAATCAGTCCGGCGCCAGCGATAGCTTCGTCCTTGGACAGCTTGCCGCCGTCGACGGTGGCGATGATGTAGACGACAGAAACGCCTTCTGCGACGCTGCACTTGTTCTCCTGGATGCTGACTTCGCCGTCGCCTTCGCCGATCTTGGCGCTCTTGCTCTCCAGCCACTTGCCAGCGAGATCGTTGACGGTCTTGCGCTGTTCGGCAGAAGAGAAGTAGCCCGTAGCGGGCGCCTCGATCTTGAGGTTGCCCTCATCGGTGTGGTAAACGACCATGTCGGTGTAGCGGGGATTTTCGGTCGGATTGACGGTGTACTTGCCGTCGGGATTGATGACAAACATCTTCTTCATAATTAAAAGCTCCTTTCGAACATGTCTTCCCATGCGCACAGTGCACTATGGGGCTCTCACCGAGCATTAAACACGCTGCATCAGTGTGCTTGATGCCCGGTAAGAGGGAATATCGAAAGTTGCTTTGGAAGTCTCCAAAGGTGCAGTATCTATACCTAAGATAGATACGTCTATAATAGTAGCACACATTTGCCAAAAAGTCAATAGTATTATGCTGCATAAGCATAAAAAGAAAGCCCCACCGGTTGGGGTGGGGTGTGGGGCGGAGAATAACGTATTACATGTGACAGATTGTGCACACAGCGTTATAGACCCGCTCTCTTTCCTCGTCGGAGATGTTCGCATGGAAGAGAACCTGCTTCAAGCTATCCTTGGCGGAATTGCGTTCGCACTGGGGGCGTCTTTTCATCGATTTGATTAAGCTCGGGAGAGCATAAATCAATACTTTAATGCTAGCGGTGCCACTGATGACACGCTGGCAGTAATTTTCGAGGTTTTCGACGCTGCCATATGCAAGAGAAGCGGATTCGTTAGAATCCGGGCGATCGTTCGACAGAGGGACGGAGGATGTAGTCTCAGGCGTATCATTCTGGTCGAGACCGAGGATGAGCGCAAGGACAGGATGCAGCGAAACGACTTTCTGAGTATGCATAGTCATTCTCCTTTGCAATGTGCGTCGGTGGCATACAATTATCCACCAGATGTGTATACCATTATAGCACTTTTGCTTAAAAAAGTCAATATTCGCTTATGCTTAACTGGGGTGGTTCGAGCGCGAATTAGCGAACGACGGCGAATTTATTTTTGCCTTTTTTGATGACGGAAGTCGAGTCGATAGTTTGATCGGCGGTGACCTTAGCACCGTTGACGGAGATGGCATTGCCGGAGATGAGTTTGCGCGCTTCACCTTTACTAGAAGCGAGACCAGTAGCGACGAGGATATCGACCAACGTAGCGCCAGTGGCGGCAGTTGGGAAGCTCTGCGCAAGTAGGTCGAGGTCTTCGGAAGTTAAATCGTCAATTTTACCATCGCCAAAGAGGAATGCGGTAAGTTTTTCGGCTTGCTTAGCGGCAGCTTCACCATGAACAACCTTCGTAACTTCGTAGCCGAGGCGTTTTTGGCCGAGGCGAGCAGCTGGATTTTCGTTGTGCTCGGCGAGAATCTGCTCGAGTTCTTCTGGCATGATGAAAGTGAAGTATTTGAAGTAATCTTCGAGTGCGTCATCGGATTGGTTGAGCCAGAACTGGTAGAAGTCGAAAATACTGGTTTTATTAGCGTCGAGCCAGACGGCGTTGCCTTCGGATTTGCCGAATTTACGACCGGTGACCTTATCAATGATAAGCGGACAGGAGTAGGCGTCAGCTTTGGCGTTTTCGAGGCGCTTGATAAGATGAATGCCGGAGGTGCAGTTGCCGTATTGGTCGGCACCACAGAGCTGCAAATCTACGTTATGCTCGCGGAAGAGGTGTAGGAAATCGTAACCCTGAATCAGAGTATAACTAAACTCAGCATAGGAAATACCAGAGCCGCCTTCGCCGATACGTTTTTGGACGAATTGACGGTCGAGTAACTGAGTCATGCTGAATGCCTTGCCAATTTCGCGGAGGAATGGCAAGAATTTAACTTCACTAAACCAATCGTAGTTATCAAGAATCTTGGTATCTTCTGGAGAATGCGTGACGCGGATGATTTGCTTGGCAAGGGCGTGCTTGTTTTTGTCGATTTCGTCGAGGCCTTTTAAGTCACGCTCAACGGTATCTTTTGGATCGCCGATTTGGCCAGTCGCGCCGCCGACGAGATAGTAAGGAGTATAACCGTGGCGAACGAAGCATGCGCACATCATAAGGGCGGCGAGGTGGCCGATATGAAGAGAATCGGCAGATGGGTCGGTGCCCCAATAGAAATTACGCGGAGCTTTGTCTAAGTCTGATATCTGATCCAATGTGTGCTCGGCAACAAAACCGCGCCATTGGAGCTCTTCGGATAATTTCATGAATACTCCTTTTAGTTATTAACCCTATAATTATAACATCAAAACAGATATTACGAAGGTAGAGTGTGGCGAAGAAGTGGTATTTTGGCGAAGATTTTAGTCAAAATGATACTCAAAATAATGCAAAGCGGGCCCATGACTGGAATATACCACCATTGATTGTGTGCATTTCCGGTCCAGACGGAGAAGAAGACGATTGGGAACCAATGTAATAGGTATAAGGAAAATGTGTAGCGATTAAAGAAGATGGCGAAACGAGCGAGGCGGCCATTTGGTGAAGTAAAATGTTTCGAGAAGAATTGTTTCATGAAAAGGAAAAGCGCAGGACTATATAGTGCGTATAGCAATTCGTTTGAATTAGTGTTGAATCCGCGTAATTCGCCGAACTGGTAGCTAAGAATATGAGTGCCGATACAAACAACGAATAATGCTATGATTCCTACGGTATATATAGAGATGCGAATTGGCTTGGCTATCTTGTAATTGTGGATATAATACCCGACGACGGCGTAGTATGTCGCCATGCATGGGTTAGTGGTAAAAGAGAGGGGAAAGTTGATTGGAATATGCATTGTGCTAATGATATAGGGAATAATGAAGTTGAGAATTAGAGAGCTAATAATTATATATTGGAATACCTTTTGGCGTTTCTGTTCATCTATAGCGCTAAGAATAGGAATTATCAGATATAGCGCAAAGAGAGGAATGAAAAACCAAAAAATAGGAATGAATCGAGTGTCAAAGATGCGATTAATTAAATCTGGAAATTGGTAATCACTCATTGGATGATCGCGTAGCCAAAAACGGTGTACTAATGCGGCTATAATGCTCCAAAAAAGAAATGGTATTAGCGTTTTGAGAAAACGTTTTTTGAAATAAGTTTTAGTGTCGTAACGTTTGCGATAGTCGATTAAAGTTGCACCAGAAATCATAAAGAAGAGTGGTACGGCGCACATCAGAATTGAATGTAGCGCGTTAGCTACCGCCCAGCGTGGACCGTAAGAAAAAGCGTACCAGGAATTTAAATGAATTAATAGAACTGCTAGTGCTGCAATTACATTCACGAAAGTGATGTAATTAAAATGCTGCGGCTTCTCAGCGCGAGCCTGTCGTTTTGTCATGTTAATATCTCCTCCAATAAGGTCATTATAGCAAAGAATAAGAGAGGATATGGTAAAATATACGGAGTAGGGCTCATCGTTCAACGGATAGGACATACCCCCTCTAAGGGTACAATGCTGGTTCGATTCCAGCTGGGCCTACCATTGTTTAAAATAATGGTTCGCGCTTTGAGCGCGTTTTTTGATGTTTTTGAATAAAATAACGGTTGTTGTTACGGTTAATTTCTTTAATCGTAGGCGTAATAAGATGTGGCATGGTGTTGTGAAGAATACAACAGGTTTAAACATGGTAAAATGATGTGTTGTAAAAAATACAACATGCCATTTTGAGTAGGCCGAACGACTGAATAAATTTTTTAAGCGTAAAAACTATATTACAAAATAATGTGCCTATGCTTGCAAACGGTCGACTCATGATGTATTTTCGGGTTAACTGCCTCCTTGTATGGAGTGGGAGGCATAATTATCAAATAATCAAAAATCACACGGAGGAGAGAACTGTGGGTCTAGGGAAAAAGTTCCGTTATGTAGTAGCTACATTTCTTATGCTACTCAGCACGGTGACGCCGATGAGCGGTGCGTTGTTGCGCAATGCTTATGCAGCAACAGATAATGCGCCATGGCATCAAAAAGATATTAAAAGTAATGGCGATGGTACTTATACGATCGCGTTGAGCGTGAAGGGTGAAACGTCAAGTAGCACAACTTCGCAAACGACAAAGGCAAACGTCGTATTGGTAATTGATACGTCGAACTCGATGAACCAAAGTAGCGGTTCGACGAATCCATATAGTTATACGGAATATGCAACCGCTGATAACGGCGTTGGTACTGCTGGTCAGAATCATGTAGAATATTGGAGCTTAGATGAGAATGGTGACCCTAGCAGAGTTTATTGGCGTAATAATAGGTGGCGCACGAGTAATGGTAATAACGGTTCTTTATTTACTGGTACCGTTTATACCCGATCTGGCGGAGAGGCGATTTCTCGCCTAGAGGCCGAAAAGGATGCGCTGACGAAAGAAGGTGGAATTATTGATAACCTCTTGGCTCAGAATGTTCCTGGCGATTCAAATAAATCGGATATCATTGAGGTCGGCATCGTTAACTTTAGTACGGAAGGCCATACAACTCAAAATCCTACCACTAGCGCTACTACGTTGAAGAATACGATTAATGGTCTTACGACAAGCAGAGGCACCAACTGGGAAGAAGGTTTGCAACATGCAAAGTCGATGGCTGATAGTTTTAAGTCTTCGCAGCCAGGTGAGGATGTTTATGTTATTTTCATGACGGACGGCGAGCCGACGACTCATCACAATAGTTATAATGTAAACACTAACTATGCTCAAGAATGGGGCTATGCAAGCGACGATGCGCGTGGTATCGTAACGGCCGGCTATAAATTTTATGCGTTGTTTACTTGGGGTTCGGGAACTTCCTCACATTATCTCTCCAGCTTAGTTCAATATGCTTACACTGGCAGCGGTGACTCCAACACTGCAATTAGTGATACAAATAAACAATATTTTACTGACGCAACTGATACTGCAACCTTAATTGCGGCTTTGAATCAAATCGTGAACGACATTACAACTGGTGTTGGTTATACGAATGTCGATATGACGGATGGCGTTACGTCGATGACGTCTTCGAGTATTAAGGCGAACGCTGGTGGCGAAGTATCTGGCTTGAAATATTATCGTAGTGGTGGTTCGTACGGTACGGCTGATTTTGACAACCGCAATTACGGCACTGAATGGGCAGAAGCGCCACACGCTACTATCAATTCCGATGGCGAGGTTGACTGGAATTTAGGTTCGACAGTGCTTGAAAATGGCGTAACTTACACTATGACCTTCGTGGTATGGCCAAAGCAGAGTTCGCTCGACCTTGTAGCTGATTTGAACAACGGTAAGAAAAATTACGAAGACCTTAGCGATGACGAGAAGGCTTCGGTTGTAGAAAGTGGTGGCCATTATTCGTTGAAGACTAATACCGATTTCCCACAATTGACTTATTCCACAATTACGACGACTACGTCGTCTACTGGTGGCACTAGCACGGTAGTTTCTGATCCAATAACTATTGATATAGACAACCCAGACCCAGTAGCATTGGCGGAACAAAAATTGTCCGTTGAGAAAAAATGGGACGACACGATGGATCCGTCTCAACGCGAAGAGGTTGAGTCGGTAAACTTAACGTTGAAGATTGACGGCAAGGAGTATGGCTCGGTCGTATTGTCTGAAGGCGATGGCTGGAAGAAAGATGATTTCGTAACTATTGCGCCAGGTGTGATGATTAGCGATTCATCGAATCCGGCTTACGAACATGGCAAGAAATTCTTGGTATATGAAGGTAAGACTTATGCGATTCTTGAGGATGGCCATGATTATGTCTTTAGCGAAGAGGATATTAATAATCACTTTGAGTTGACGGCATATAAGCATCATCCAATGATTATTGATGGTCAAGTAAAGAGCGTAACGTTTACGCGCGATGCTGATGGTAATATTACCGGCATTGAGGATATTTACAAAATTGACACGCTTTCGGCAACGAATACGATTAAGGGTGGTATCAATATCGAGAAGAAAGTCGTTGACGAAACTGGCGCAATCGTAGATTCGAAAGATAAGTTTACGGCCGTAGCCCACCTCAAAAATGAGGATGGCACTGATTATGGTTATGACTATCGTATTTACTACGGCGAGAATAACCCAGAAAACGGCGTAGAGCATAATTGTGGTAAAGATTCTACGGGTAAAGACATCATTGAAACTACTCGTTCTTGCCACATCTATGGTTCCGGTACGCTGACACAAGAATTATACGTTGGCGATACGATTCGCATCGTGAACGTAAACGCTGGTACGCGCTACTATGTCGAAGAACCAAATACGCCAACTGGCTACGAACTTCAGGGTATTGATAATAAGATTTCGATTGGTTCGACGACGAACTTTGGCACCCCTAATGACGACCAAACTATTACGGATAATGGTCAGAAGTATTATGTGATGCAGGGCAATTCAGCCTGGCAGAGCGTGATTACGAATAAGTACACTTCCGGCAGCTTGAAGATTTCGAAGACGGTGGCTGGTAATCCAGTAGTCGCCAAGAACTTCGAATTTACCGTGAAGATTTATGGTAAAGATGGTAAAGAAATCAAGGATGTTCCTTATAGTTATACTGGTAGCAAATCTGGCACCATTAAGTCTGGTCAAACGGTTGAACTGGCTAACGGCGAAAACATTGCGATTGCCGGTTTGCCGGAAGGCGCACGTTATGAAGTGACGGAAGCAGCGGTGGCTGGCTATACGACTTCGAAGACAGGTGATACGGGCACAATCGTAAAGAATGAAACTGCTGAAGCGAAGTTCACGAACACTTACAGTACGAGTGGCACGATCAAGATTGAAGCCAAGAAGCAGTTTAATAACTGGCTCAACACGGATAGCTTTGAATTCGTATTGAAGGATTCGACTAATAAAACGGTTGATACGCAAACAATTAGCAGCTCCACGCAATCGGCAAAGTTTAACGTTCCGATTGCGGCGGCTGGTACTTATATCTACACGATCGAGGAAACTCAGAATTTCCGTCGCGGTATTCAGAACGTAACTAACACCGAAGGCCATGTATTGACCGTTACGGTAGTGGCAGTTGATAAAGGTGATGGTACGTTGGATACTTCTAACGTAAAGTATTGGAGTGATCTCGATACAATTACAAATGAATATGCTGCTTCCGGCTCAGTAACGTTCGCGGCGACGAAGATGTTGACCGGTCGCGACTGGGCAAATCAAGAAAGCTTCGCCTTTACGATTTATGGCGCAGATGAGAACTATAATGCCAATACGAATGTTTTCGGCAATGGTACGGCTAGCGCAGCAAATGCAGGTGCCGATGGTTCAAGCGCAATTACGTTTGACAAGATTGAATATTCGCTTGCCGATGCAGGTAAGACTTATTACTACGTCATTAAAGAAACTTCCGATTTGACGAATACCGGTTTGACCAACAGCGGCGATCTTGGCGCGAAGGTAGAAATTACCGATAACCATGACGGTACTTTGTCGACGAAGGTTACTTACAATAATGGCCAAGTTGTAACGAATACTTATGCCGCAAATGGCGAAGTTGTACTTGAGGCTACGAAGACTTTGAGCGGACGCGAATGGAAAGATGGCGAAAGCTACACCTTCGTACTTCAAGATATGCAAGGCAATGCCGTAAAGGATGCGCAGGGCAATCCAATTCAGGTGGCTGTATCACAAAATGGTAAGGTGGCATTCCCAGCTTTAAAGTATACTGAAGCGGATATTAAGACTGGCACGTTTAATTACGTAATCACTGAGACTGGCGATTTGACCGCGAACGGTTTGACTAAGTCGAATGATATTAAGGTGACTGTTACGGTAGCGGTGGATGGCGCAGATGCTAGCAAGTTGAATGTAACGGCGTCTTATGACAATAATGACACGATTACGAATACTTATGCTGCAACTGGTAGTGTAACGCTTGAGGCGACGAAGAAGTTTGCTGGTGCAGCTTATGATTGGAGCGGCAAAGAATTTGAATTCGTATTGTCCGGTAATGATACTTCTGAATCTAAGAAGGTGACGGAGGCCGAGCCAAAAGCTACGTTTAGCGCGATTGATTACACGCTTGCGGATGCTGGTAAGACTTATACTTACACGATTAGCGAGACTGATCCAGGTCTAGCCGGCGTAACGGCTTCTAATCCGATTGAAGTAAAGGTTGCAGTAGTAGATAACGGTGACGGTACTTTGTCTGCAACGCCAACTTATACGAACGGCAACGAAATTACTAATACCTATGCAACTAAGTCAACAACGGCTACCTTGCATGTAGAGAAGAAGATTGACGACCAATCGAATAGTAATGCGAATGGCGTCTTTGAATTCACTTTGTCGGATGGTAAAGGTTATTCCGATACGAAGTCGATTGACACATCTAAGACTAGTGGCGTAGATTTCGATGTTATTACTTATACGGAAGCTGGCGTTTATGAATACACCTTGCAAGAAGTTGCGGGTAATGCGGAAGGCTTCAGCTACGATACGACTGAATACAAAGTTACGGTTACGGTAACGGATGATCCAGAAACGGCACAGCTGAGTGCGACGGTAGCTTACGGTGAAGCGAAAGATTTGACGATTACGAACACCTACAAAGCGACGGCAACTTCGATTAAATTTGAAGTTACGAAGACCTTGAATGGCATGAACGAAGGTATTGACCCGGTAGACTTCAACTTTACGCTTTCGGGTGCTGCTGGCGAAATTGAAACCATCACAATCCATGGTGCTGGCAAGAAGGAATTCAAAGAAATCAGCTACGACAAGGCTGGCACTTACGAATATACTGTAGTAGAGAAAAACGGTGGCGCTGGTGGTTATAGCTACGATAATGCTACTTACACAATTAAGGTTGAGGTGAAAGATGAAGGTGGCGTCTTGAAGGCTACGCCAACTATTACGAAGAATGGCGAAAGTGCAAGCAAAATTACCTTCGAAAATAACTACTCCGCCAAGGGTAACATTACGCTCCAAGTAAATAAGGTACTAGATGGCCGCAATTGGCTCGAGGGCGAAACGCATACCTTTATCTTGAAGGATAGTGAAGGCAAGCAGGTTGGCGAGGCGAAAGCCGTAACGGCTGAGGGTGTAATTAGCTTCGATGAAATCGAATACACTAAAGCGGGTACTTATACTTATAAGGTTGAGGAGGCGCTCGGTGAGGGCTATCAAGATGGTAGCTTGAAGCCGGCCGATCCAATTACCGTGACAGTGACGGTAGCCGATGATGGCAAAGGCAATTTAACTGCTACGCCAAGCTATGGCGATACGGCCCCTACGGCGACGAATACTTATACGGCGACCGGTAGCGTGACGATTAACGTGACAAAGAATCTCGAAGGTCGCGATTGGCTCGAGGGCGAAAGCTTTACCTTTGCGCTTTATGACAGTGAGGGTAACCAAATTGGTGATGCTAAGACGGTAACCAAAGATAGCGCTACGGCAGCCTTTAAGGTTGAATATACGCAGGCTGATACTGAGGAGAGCGAGGATGGTACGGCTGAGATTACCTACACGGTGAAGGAAATCGGCGAGATGCCAGCTAACATCGCACAACCTGATGACTTAACCGTAACGGTAAGCTTGAAAGATAATGGCCATGGTACGATTGAAGCTACGGCCGATCAAGAAGATGGCTATACGATTACGAATGAGTACGTACCAACGCCAACTAATGCGCAATTCCACGTTGAGAAGGAAATTGACGACCGCTCGAATAGTGGCGCGAATGGTGAATTTACCTTCGTATTGAAAGATGCAGACGGCAACGAGCTCGAAAGCAAGACAATTAATACGAACAAGGAAACTGGCGCTGACTTTACATCGATTCAATACACCAAGGCGGGCACTTACAACTACACGATTACCGAGCAGAAGGGTGATGTAACTGGTTATACCTATGACGAAACCGAACACGCAGTGGTAGTGTCGGTGGTCGACGATAACGCTGGTACGCTTACCGCGACTATTACCTATGACGGCAAAGATGGCTTGGTTATTACGAACGTTTATGAAGCGAAGCCAGTTGACGTGATCGTCGATGTTGAAAAGACGATTTACGGTATCGAAAACGTTGATAGCGACAAGCTGCCAACCTTTGAATTTGAACTTACCGGCGATAATGTCGATGGCAAGAAAACTATAACGATTTCTGGTGAAGGCAATGCTAGCTTTGACGCAATTACGTTTACGCAAGTTGGTACCTATACGCTTACCGTACATGAGGTTGAGGGTAGTGCGCCTGGCTACATCTACGACGACAACGATGTAACGGTGACCGTGGTCGTAACGGACAATAATGGTCAGCTTGAGGCGGAAGTAAGTTATGGCAAGGGTGCCGCCGAAGGTCTTGAAACGGCGATCTTTACGAATGGCTATGAAACTACACCTATTACGGATTACGAGGTCGTAGTAGAGAAGATGCTTGAAGGTCGCAAACTAAATGAAGGCGAATTCGAATTTGAATTAGTCGATACAAATGGTGAGGTAGTTGCTACTGGCACCAACGACGCTAACGGTCGAGTTGCCTTTAGTGGTATCGATTTCGAAGAGGCTGGCGAGTACTACTTCTTGGTCCGCGAAATCGTAGACGAGAGTCGTGGTGAAATTGATTTCGATACGAATGAATACGAAGTCACGATTGTCGTGAAAGATAATGGTGAAGGTGAGTTGGTCGTCGAGTCCGACACGAGCTCCGAGGTTATCTTTAAGAACAAATATAATGAGCCTGGTAAGGGCGAAAACCCACAGACTTCGGATGATATTCTTAGCGTAGTCGCAACATTGGTTATTAGCACTATTGGTCTAATTGGCGCAATGTTCTTCGGCTTCCGCTCAAAAGAAGAAAACGAAGCTTAACAAAAAATCTCCCCTGATTAGGGGAGATTTTTGATGGCTAAAATTTGATGTATTTGTGACGGACGTCGGGTTTACGGGCGAGCGTTTCGCGGTGTGAAAGCTCGAGCGTGGCGATACTGACTGGATAAGCGCCGTTAAGGAAGGTAAGTGGCTTAGCGCTATTTTGAATCGTGCTGACGGCGCCGAGCGTAATAAGGCGATCATTGATGCTTTTAATGCGTGCGCGTGAGCCACGTGGAAAGAATTTCTTGCCTGGGGCCATAATGCCGCGGTCGCTTGGCCAAGCCTCATTGAGGACCGGTGGTACGACGCCGTTATGCATGTGGCCAGAAACGAGGAAATCAAACTCATTAAAGCGAGAGCCAACTTCTGAATCACTGAGATAAACTGGTGAGTGAATGATGGCGATTTTAGCTTTATGTTTTGGTAATTTGCTAATAAGTTTTTGATCGAGCGCATCGATGTCTGACAGCATAATATCGCGATCTTCGCCGCCTGGCTTAAAGAAAGTAGTAGACTTTTCGTCGCGGTCGAACTGGAAGTATTCTGGCGATTGTGTGAAGCCGAAAATATAGACTGTGTGGTCTTCGAAAGCCTGATTATCAATTAATTGAACATTTGGCGTATCATTGAGCGCCTGGACGTAGGCAGGGTTGTCTTCGGCGTACCAGTGGCGGTGGCGCGAAAAAACATTATGATATTGCGGATTGGCACGGTAGAAATCGTGGTTACCAAGCGCAATGAGAACTGGTGCAACCTTGCCGAGCTGTTCGAGCCAGGCGGTCAGGCGTTTGAGATCGGTGGCGCTACTGACATTGTCGAGCGAATCGACTAAGTCGCCAGCTATAAGGATGTAATTTGGCTGCTGCGCTCGCGCCTGACGAGTAATTGCGTCAAGTGTATTTGCGGTGACCTTTGGGCTAAAGTGAATATCGGAAATTAAAAAGAATTTGAGCTCTTTATAGTTCGGTTTATAAAATTTGTATTGACTGAGATGGAAACATTTCATTGGATATATTATAGCGTATTTATTTCTAGCGTAGCGCTTAAGTTATAAAACGCTATATATGGTGTGTTTTTGCAAGTGTTACGGCATAAAATAGGGAAAAGTCAGTTCTTGCGGACGCGAAAAAAATCACTTATGCTAATGTTATATTAAATGGTGGGCTAGAAAAGGAGGTGCCCAATGAAAACAAACACTAAATATATTTTTGTGACAGGGGGCGTGATTTCCGGCGTCGGAAAGGGAATCATGGCGGCAAGTATCGGCGCAATATTGAAGGCGAAGGGTCTAAAAGTTTCGATGCAGAAATGTGACCCTTATTTTAATGTGGACGCTGGTCTATTGAACCCTCGCGAACACGGTGAATGCTTCGTTACGCAAGATGGCGCGGAAACAGATCTCGACTTAGGGCACTACGAGCGTTTCCTCGACGAAGAGATGACGGGCAACTCCATTTGGACATCTGGCAAATTATATAAGCACTTAATCGATGACGAACGAGCGGGCAAATTTGGCGGTAAAACCGTTCAGCTAGTTCCGCACGTTACGGGCTTAGTACAACAAACTTTTCTAGATAATGCGGCGCATTTTAAATCCGACGTCCACATAGTTGAGATTGGTGGCACAGTCGGCGATATGGAAGGTCAGCATTTTATTGAGGCGATTCGTGAATTTGGTACGCGTGTGGGCCGCGAGAACTGTTTGTATGTGCACGTGTGTTATGTGCCGTGGCTGTCAACTTCGCAGGAATTTAAAACTAAGCCGGCTCAGAATTCGTTGCGCGATTTGCGTGAATTCGGCATTATTCCAGACATGGTAGTGGCACGTATGGATGTCGACAAGCTAGTTAAAGCGCCACACGTAGCGTCAAAATTGGCGACTTTCTGTGCAGTTTCTGAAGATGCAGTTGTATTAATGCCGGATGCGAAATCTGTCTATGAAGTGCCATTGAATGCTGTAAAAGGTGGTGTATTGGCACCGCTGGAACGCTTTATTGATCATGGTGATCCAGATATGACGCAGTGGGAAAAGCTTGTTAAAAGCATCGAGGCGAATCCAAAAGAAGAAGTGAAGATTGGCCTAGTAGCGAAATACATCGATAATACTGATACATACTTGTCGGTAACGGAAGCTCTTAAGGCGGCAGCTTGGAAAGTGGGCGTAAAGTTAAAGACCGTTTGGATTGACGCCGAGAAGGCAACTGAGGATGATTTTGCGGCCGTGGATGGCATTGTGGTACCGGGTGGCTTTGGTGTTCGTGGCGTAGAGGGGAAGATTTTAGCGGCAAATTATTGTCTCGAACACGATAAGCCATACTTAGGTCTATGCCTTGGCTTGCAGACGGCAGTGATTGCAGCTGCGCGTCGTGGTGGTGTAAAGAAAGCAAATTCGGAAGAGTTCGATGCGTCAAAAGATGCAAATGTAGTTTATATCATGGAAGGTCAGAAGGGTAAGGAAAGCACTGGCGGCACAATGCGCCTAGGCAATTATCCAGCCAAGCTCGTGAAGGGTACTTTGGCGGAAAAGTTGTATGGCACAACGGATGTAGTTGAGCGTCATCGTCATCGTTATGAAGTGAACCAAAGATTCGTAAAAGAAATTGAGAAGGGTGGCTTGAAGATTTCTGGTACTTCGCCAGATGGCAAGTTGGTAGAATTCGTGGAAGGTATTGATACGAAATTCTTCATTGCAACGCAGGCGCATCCGGAATTTAGGAGTCGACCATATCGGGCGCATCCGTTATTTGAAGGATTAATTCGCGCAAGTAAGAAATAGAAAAAGGACGGCTCGTGAGAGCCGCCCTTTGGGCTTACGCCCGTGGAGTGGAGTGTATTCTAAAATGAGTGAGTGGCAATACGGGGTAAAAACCCTGATATATTAGGCGAGCTGCGCCTTGAGTTCTTCCGCCATGAAGGCGTTGATGCTCTCGTGCGCCAGCTGGTTGCGCTTGGTGCGGGCTTCCTGCTCGGCGGCCAGTTCAGCGGCAGCGGCCTGAGCCTCCTCGTCGGCGATTTCGGCGGCAATCTGCGCCTGCCTCTGATCGGCGAATTCGCGAGCGGGACTGACGTTGTGGCGCGATGCACGCTTACGCTTATCGACACGCTTGTGCTCGACCTTGAAGCTGGCCAGGCAGCGGGTCAGATAGTGACGATCCAGATTCTGGATGCCGGCGGCCTTGAGCTTGCACTCGAGTTCGTCAAGGCGGGCCTGGTTGGTCTGGGTGCTCTTGTCCGCATGGCTGATGCGCTCATGAATTTCGCAATATTTCTTCACGTCGGACGCGTTGTCGTAGATCATGGTGCGCTCGATGAGCTCCTTCGGGGACTGCGGATTCAGACCGCGGGCGGAGAGCTCGTCGCGAAGCTTCTGATACTCCGCACGCTGGGAAGCGTCGGGGTTAGAGATGTTGGAAAGCTCGATGAAGCGGATAGCTTTTGCAGTGTACTTCTTGCTCATAATCAGTACCTCCTAATGTACAACCCTCGATAAGGGTATTGAAAAGATATGACGGCGAAGCGTGCCGTCAGGTATATAACTTTAGCACAAAATGAGCTGTGCGGAAAGTTATATTTATATAGTATCATACTTTTGTAATAATGTCAATAGTTTTTATGCTTCTGCGGTTTGAAACAGGGGTGAAAATATGGTAAAATATGCATATTATGGATAATCTAAAAGAACAAATCAAGGGACTTATCAACGATTTATATGGCGTTGATGATGTGACTGTTGATTTTGCGAGCGTGCCGAGCGAGATCGAGGGTGACTATTCAACGAACGTGGCGATGCGTCTTGCTCGTCAGGTCGGTAAGAATCCCCGTCAAATTGCTCAGGAGATTATCGACGGACTCGGCGATTGCGGCTTTGGTCTCACGATTGCCGGTCCAGGCTTTATTAACGTGACCGTATCGGGCAAGGCGCTAAAGAATCAGCTAAATGAACTTTGGTCGGATAATTACGGTGATAATAATTCCGGCGCTGGAAAGTTGGCTATTTCGGAATTTCCTAGTACGAATATAGCGAAACCGTATTCGGTTGGACATTTGCGCCCGGGTACGCAAGGTTGGGCAGCCAAGAAGGTGCTCGAAGCGAACGGTTGGAAGGTGATTACTGACAACCATTTAGGTGATGTTGGTACACCATTTGGCATTTGGGCAACCGGTTTTAAACGTTCGGGCTTAGATTTGGATGGTATTACAGTTTACGATCTTGGTGATATTTACATCAAGATGAAGGCTGATTTGAAGGAAGAAGAGAAGGCTGGCAGGCATGAATTGGCTGATCAGGTGCAAGATTGGCTGTTGAAGCTTGAGGCGAAAGACGAAGAAGCCGTGAAGCTATCACAGCATTTTGGCGAGATTTCGCTCAAACATACGCACGAAGTGATGGCGCGCCTTGGAATTTCGACTGATTTAGAGATGGGTGAAAGTCAGTTTGTAGAACTCGGTAAGGAAGAGGTGAAGAAATTTGTCGAGCAGGGCGTCTTTGAGAAGAATGAAGATGGCTCGGTGATTTGTCGCCTCGATGAATATGGGATTGATGTGCCGATGCTGATGCTAAAAAGCAATGGTACGGCTTTGTATGCGACGACCGATTTGGGCTGCATGACTTATCGTGATCGTAATATTCATCCAGATAAGATTGTTTATGCCGTGGGCGCTGAGCAGAAATTCTACTTTGAGCAATTATTCGCTTTGGCAAAGAAAGTTGGCATTAAGATTGATAACTATCATCTAGTATTCGGCACGATTGACCAGATTTCACCAGAGGGGAAGCGCGAAAAGATGTCGAGCCGCAAGGGTGTAGTATTAATGGAGGCTTTGCTTGACGATGCAGAAAAGCGCGTGCGCGAAAATTTTGGTGCCGAGCTTTCCGATGAGGATATTGCCAAGATTGCGGTAGGCGCGATTAAGTATTCTGATTTCGTAGCCGATCGCAAGACGGGTATTCTGTATGATCCAGATAAGATTTTCGCCTTGACTGGCCAGTCTGGTCCATTCTGTCAGTATGCCGATGTGCGCTTGCGCCGCATTTTAGAGAAGAACGCCGACTTTAAGCGCGTAGATTATGCGGATTATGATTGGGAAGCAGAGAAGAGTATTTTGCAGATTTTGCTGAAGTTCCCAGATGTAGTGGCTAGTGCGTGCGAAGATTTTGAGATGCATAAGATTGCCGGTTTTGCGTTTGAGTTGGCGCAAGAATTGAATCGTTACTATGAAAAAACGCCAATTTCGCAGGCGGAGCCAATGGAACGCTCAGCGCGTCTTGAGATGATTGCGAAGGCAGATCAGGTGTTGGCGCGTGCGCTCGACCTGCTCGGTATCGAAATTCCAAGCAAGATGTAAAACAAAAACCTCCCCACGGGGAGGCTTTTTGGTGCTCAAAGCATAACAGTATTGACATTTTGGCAAAAGTGTGATACAATAGAATTATTGGGTGTTATTTCTTAATACCCAAGGAACATTAAGGTGCTGAAAAACGCAGTTGTTTTATCTCTGCGACTTCGGGTCAGCGTCCTGCCTTGGGTTGGAAGGTAGAACGCTGATCCGAGAGTTGTGGCGAGCTCGAGGTTTGGCGTACACGCCAGCGCGGGCTGGCTATTTTATTTCGTGTGGAGGTAAAACAAATGAAGATGAGTGTAGATGTGTGTGGCAACTACGTTATCGTTAACGGAGAGGCCATCCCCTGCGTGAGCGGGGAACAAGCGTGTCAGGTGCAGGAGCTGCTTTGTTCTGGTGGCTACCATCTGACAGATGATGCAACTGAGGCCGAGATGCTGCAGGAAGAGTTCGGGGCGATTTACTATGATGAGCCCAAGGAGAACTTCACGGACCACGTCGGGATGATGTCGGTCACGGACCAGGACGCGGATGAATATCTCTCTCTGCTGGAGGAGATGCTCGAAGCGAGAACGGAGCAGGAAAGGGAGGAAATCCTGGAACTGTGCAGGGAGGGATCATACCCTTCGGTACCGGAACTGGCAATCGCAGCTCTCAAGCATGTAGGTAACGGCGCAAGGGCGCGCAAGCTGGTGAATCAAATCTCCCGCAAAATGCCGGACGTATTTCGCGGCATGCAGGAGCTCTTGAGTGCTTAGTGAGTGATTGCCGCGTAACGCCAAACGCGACCATGAGCTTGACACTTAAGTCAATTGCGTTTTAAGCCCTGTCTGATCCCCAAAAGGTGAAGACGCCTATGCCCCAATCTGCGCCAGCGGAGAGGGGCTTTTTTCTTGCTATTTTTTTGGCATAAAAATAACCCCGCCAGAAAAAGCAAATTGGCGGGGTTTAGAATGAGGCTCTAATTAGTGCAGCACCGGGCGACCATGCGGTCGTGACGCGAGAACATTTCAGCCAAGAAGATGCTCTTGGCGGTCTCGACTTCGAATCTCCCAAAGCGGGAGTCGGTTGGGATCGTGTCGTACACGTGACGACGGAGGCTATTGTCCGGCTGAGTGCCAACGCAATTGAGCGCAGCGAAGTTAAGTAGGACATAGGCGAGCATCTGCAGACTGATGTCTGTATCTTTGTTGCTGTTATACCAGCCTCCAACAATGACTCCTTTCTGGCAGCGGCTAGCTGTGAAAGTAGCCGCACCAACAGTCTGAATGACTGTCTTATTGGTTCTGCTGACTTTCTGCGGAGCAGTGAAGGCAAAGGTGCTCAGCTGATCACGTAGCCATTTGCCATGCTTAGCATTGGCCTGTTCGGCGGTAAGCTGAGAATCGCTGCCTACGACGGATCCGTACATCAAAGTCACTACCTGATTATCCGTCCTGTAAAGACGGAAGGTGTATAAATCAGTGCTATGGCTCTTGAGTGTCTTAAAGAAACTATCGATGACGTGGTTTTCGACGATTTTGTATCCCTCAATGGTGGGGATGTCGCAAATACTTCTTAGATCCTCAAATCTGTAAATGTTTCCTCTTTTATTCATGGAGATCCCCCCTTCATTTTAAGATTTAGCAAAAGCGGAAACGAATCGTTTAAAGGTACCGATTCTGGAAATCAGAATCATAAGCGCAAAACTACGCTTGAATTATTGTAGCACAGTTTGTCAAATTTGTCAAGAATATAAGAATGTGATATATTTTAATCAATTAATAAGGGAAGAATTATGGCAAACGTAACGAAAGTTAAAGCTATGACTAAAGAAGAAGCCGCCGCTAAGTCGAAAGACCTCGCAAAGGCTGGCGCAAGCAAACTTAAAGGTGGTGCAAGTGGTTTCATGACCTTCATCCGCGAGCAGAATATTGTCGGCCTCGCTGTAGGTTTGGTACTTGGTACTCAGGCTGGTGCTACCGTTAACTCTTTGATTGACAACGTTATCATGCCGCCAATCGGCCTCTTGCTCGGTTCTGCCGAAGGTCTTCGTGGTTGGAAGATTGCTTTGGGTGAAACTGGCGCAAGTTTGTCGCTCGGTGCATTTATCAACGATTTCATCAACTTCATCGTATTGGCATTCGTTATCTACATTGTAATTAAGCTTTTGAAGCTCGACGTTAAGAAATAATGCCGAAGAAGGTAGATAGAGACTCCATCCTACTATGGGTGGATTTGGAAATGACCGGTCTCGATCCTGTGAAAGACCGTATCCTAGAAGTCGCCGCAATTGTGACGGATTGGAATATGGAGGAGCTCGGGACTTTTACTGCTGTAGTAAAAGTGGATGAGGATCTAATTCGCGAGCGGATGGTGGGCGATTTCTGGGAGAAAAATAAGGAATCGTACAACGGATTGGTTGCGCAAAATAAAGACGGTGAGCCGGCGACGCAAGTTGAGCAAGAATTGCTAGACTTTTTGGCGCAGTTTAAGGCGGAGACCGTATATTTGGCGGGCAATTCGATTCATCAGGATCGGAAGTTTATTGAGCACGAATGGCAGAGGCTGAATGCAAAGTTACATTATCGCATGCTCGATGTGAGCGCATGGAAGATTTACTTCGAAAATGCTATGCATCGCAAGTTTGCAAAGCCGGAAAATCATCGTGCACTAGACGACATTCGCGGAAGTATCGAGGAGTTGAAATGGTATCTGAAGATGATCTCCTAAAATTTGCTCTGAGCCTTGGGGAAGTGACGCAAAAAGAAGATGAAAAGATGCGTTTCTTGATGCGGGGTGAAAAAATTTTCTTGGCGCTTTCTAAAGGTATGACGCCAGTGCGCGTAGAGGTGCGCTGTGAAAGACAATTAAGTAAGACTCTGCAGGAACGCTATGAAAGCGCGATGGGTGGAAGATTGCTTGGCCGTAATGGTCTGGAAATTGTCTGTTCAGGCCAATTGAGCTTCGATGAAATCTGCGATTTAATCAGATTGTCGTATAACTTATCAACAGAAGAATAAAAAATATCTCCTCGGAAACGGGGAGATATTTTGATGGACTTATTTCTGTTTCGCAGTCCAGTTGTGATAGTTCTTTTCGAGAGCGGTTAAATCGCGAATCGAATCATCGAGCGCCTGCGCGAAGTTTGCGTCGGTAACTTTGGAACGTGCTTCTTGCTCCATGGCGATGAGCGAAGATAGCTGGTAGCTAGCTTCGGCGGCGAATGTCACGTCTCCTTCGCCGAGAAGTTTGGCTTCTTCCATCTTGGCGATGAATTCATCGAGAACGGCTCGCTGTTCGCCTTCAACCTTTGAACTGATACTATCCGCATTAAAGCCAGCACCGGTAGATGCACTAGCTAGAGTGCTCATTGTGGATTGGAGTGAGCTGACGACAGAGATATTGTAGGCGCGAAGATCAGAAGAGTAGAGCGAATTCTGAAATTCAATAAACGGACTTTCATCATCGGCCAAGAGGTACATACGTTGATAGATGGCTTCGTATAGTTGTACGGCTTCTTGGTTTTTATTAGAGATAATTCCGCCTACTACGGCGAGAGCAATCACGGCGAATACCGCAACGATAATTAATTTAATGACGGCCGGGCTAAGAATCGGCCCGCTATTGCCTTTACGTTTACCTTTGACGGCAATCTCGTCGAGATAAGCTTTATTGTCCATAAAACAATTATAGCATAAACGGAAATTGAAAATAGCAACGATTTCCGTATCTGTTGTATAGGTGGTATAATTTTTGTATGGAGGATGCTAAAGAGGAGATACGCGCGAGATTAGCTGTCGAAGATGTAGTTGGGCAGTATATTGAGCTGAAACGCGCGGGTCGCAATTTTAAGGGGCATTCACCTTGGGGGACGGATCGTACGCCGAGTTTTATGGTTTCGCCGGATAAGGGAATTTGGCACGATTTTTCGAGCAATAAAGGTGGCGATATTTTTACTTTCGTGATGGAAATGGAGGGTTGTTCCTTCCGTGAAGCACTAGAAAAGTTAGCGCAACAGGCGGGCGTGGAGCTGAAACGCTATTCGAACGATGACCGCAAGCAGGCTGAACACCGAGCGCGACTCTATGAGGCGTTAGAGCTAGCTGCGAAGTATTTTCAATTTTGTTTAACCAAAAACAAGACCGTCATGCAGTACGTTTTTTATAAACGGAACATGAATAAGAAAACGGTCGAGAACTTTAGGATTGGATATGCGCCGCAATCGGGCGATGCCTTGAAGAATTTTTTGAAGAAGCGGGGCTTTTCGCAAAAGGAAATGAACGATGCGGGGCTTTTGAACCAATATGGCGGAGATTTGTTTAGAGGAAGGATGACAATTCCGCTCATGGATGCGAATGGGCGCGTGATTGGCTTTACGGCGCGAATTTTGAAAGAGGATAAAAACTCTCCGAAATATTTGAACACTCCAGAGACGATTTTGTATAACAAGGGGCGACATATTTTTGGACTATCGCAAGCAAAAGATACGATTCGGCGGACAGAATTTGTAGTGGTTGTTGAGGGGAATATGGATGTGATTTCGTCGCATCAAGCGGGTGTTTGTCAGGCGGTGGCGACGGCTGGTACGGCCATGACGGAAATGCACTTGAAAAGTTTTGCGCGCATGACGAAGGATATTCGCTTAGCTTACGATGGCGATGAGGCTGGTATTCGTGCGGCCGAGCGGGCGATCTCGATGGCGTCGAAGTTCGGCATTTATTTGTCGGTGATTGACGATTATCACGGTTGCAAAGATGCGGATGAATTAATTCAGAAAGATCCGAAGTTATGGCAGGAAGCGGTGCAGAATTATCGTCCGGCTCTCGAATGGTTGTTAGAAAAATACATTACTAAATACGACTTGAAGACCGAGAAAGGTTTTCAGGAGTATGCAACAGAAGCGAAGCGCTTGATAGATCAAATTGATCCGGCCGATACAATATTGCGCGAAAAATACGAGCGTATTGTGGCGGATCGTTTGGGAATTTCACTAGAGGCGTTTAGGGCGAAGAAAGTAGCTACGCCAGGGAAGAAACTGAAGAAGGCTAATGTTGTAAAAAGTACAACAGTTGTAAGCCGAGCGGAGAAGAATTTGGCTGCCTTGGCATTGCATGAGGTGGATCTTGGCGATTTTGAAGCGCGAAAATTCGACAAAAACGAATTGGAATTGATTTTTGAAGAACAGTACGGTGACTGGAAGAAGGAAGATTTACAAAAAGAAGCGAATAATCTTATTGCGAAAGCCTTAAAAGAACGACGCGAAGCGGAGCGCAGGGAGCTTGAGGAGCAGATACGCCAAGCCGAAGAAAAAGGTGATGAAGCGCTCGAGAATGAGCTACTTCAGAAAATGAATAAATTATTGCGAAGCTAGCAATTTTATGCTATATTTCACCTAAATGCTGGACAGCGGGCTGATTTTGTAGCCATCCAGGAGAAGTATAAATTGATCAATAATATACAAAAACTCTTAAAACAAAACTTGCAACCTAGTGGTGCTTTTGTTGAAAAATAATTAAGGAAAAAGACAAGAATGGATGACGACGACAAAGATTTGCGCTTAGATGATGATTTTAATGATGAGCCAAGTCTTGACGATATTGACGGTGAAGGCGACGATGATTTTAACGTCGATTTAGAATCGGTGACCTATGACGAAGTTTCTGACGACTCCGTTAAATTATATTTGCGCGAAATTGGTAAAATTCCGCTTTTGAGCTCTGATGAAGAATACGAGCTCGCGCAGAAGATTATCCACGGTACGCCAAAAGAACAGAAAAAAGCCAAAGACAAAATGGCTGAATCAAATATGCGTTTGGTGGTATCGATTGCAAAGCGTTATTCGGGCCGCGGTTTGGATTTCTTGGATTTGATTCAGGAAGGCAACACTGGTTTGCTTCGCGCGGTAGAGAAGTTCGATCCGGATAAAGGTTTTAAGTTTTCGACCTATGCTACTTGGTGGATTCGCCAGGCTATTACGCGTGCAATTGCTGACCAGGCTCGTACGATTCGTATTCCAGTACACATGGTAGAGACAATTAATAAAGTGATGCGCACGCAACGTCGTTTGACGCAGGAATTGAACCGTGAACCGTCGACCGAAGAGATTGCAAAGGCGATGGGTATGGAGCCAGAGAAGATTGAGTATGTGATGAAGATCAAGCAGGACATTGCTTCGCTCGATGCTTCTGTTGGTCGTGATGGTGATGATGACGATTCTTCGCTCGGTGATTTCATTGAAGATGAGGATCGCGTGTCGCCAGAAGATTCGGCTGCAACTCAGCTTTTGAAGGAGCAAATTGCGGCTATTCTTTCGACTCTAACTGATCGTGAGCAGAAAATTATCAAGATGCGTTTCGGTATTGGTGGCGGCAAGAGTCATACTTTGGAAGAAGTTGGCGCAGAGTTTTCCGTTACGCGTGAGCGTATTCGTCAGATTGAAGCAAAAGCTTTGGCTAAATTGCGCAAGAATAAAGACACTAAGAAGCTCCACGAGTACTTAAAATAGCTAATCATTATTTCGAAACACAACGTCGCCTCGGCCCGTCTTTACGGGCGAGGCGCGTTTTCTACTCGCTAGCAAGCTCCGTAATAGTTTCGAAATAAGATTAGCTATTTCTTGTTGTTTTTTGGCCGTTAGCCTGCGAAATACTTCCGAAATAAGATTAGCTATTTTTTGTTGCTGTTTTTTGGCCGTAGCCTGCGAAATACTTTCGAATAGCGATTAGCTATTTTGATTCTTGTAAATTTCTATCATATTTTTATTTGATTTTTGTTGAAAGCATAAGTATAATGAGAGTATGCAAGAAAGTGGGCAGGGTAATATTGCGGCGATGCCGCAAGTGATTCCACAAGCACCTGGTGGTGCGCAGGCAGCTCCTGCGGCAGCTCCAGCTCAGCCTCAGGTAGTAACCGTGGCTAGTGCTAGTCAAGATGTGCGAATCGAGAACTTATTGGAAGAATGTGTACGCTTAAAGGCTAGCGACCTTCATATTCAGGTTGGTTTGCCACCGGTACTTCGTGTTGATGGCGCTTTGATTCCGGTAGCTGGCTATAGCGCACTTGATGAACCGACGGTAGAGCAGTTAATTTTTGCAACTCTCGAAGAAGATCAGAAGCAGATTTTGATTAAGGATAAGGAATTCGACTATTCTTTCTCGTTTGGTGACTTAGGTCGTTTCCGTGTAAACGCTTTCCATGAGAAAGGTAACCTTGCAGGTGCTTTCCGTTTAATTCCGAATGAAGTTTCAACGATTGCGGACCTTGGTTTGCCGGCAATTGTTTCTAGTTTTGCAGATTTTCCACGCGGTCTCGTGCTTGTGGCTGGCCCAACCGGTTCCGGTAAGTCTACGACTTTGGCTGGTCTTGTAGATAAGATTAACCATGAAAAAACCGCTCACATTATTACGATTGAGGACCCGATTGAGTTTACACATAAATCGATTCGCTCGGTAGTAGTACAGCGTGAGGTTCACTACGATACTTATTCCTTCTCGGCGGCTCTTCGTAGCGTGCTTCGTGAAGACCCTGATGTCGTACTTGTCGGTGAGATGCGCGACCTTGAGACAATTTCGGCAGCTATTACAATTGCAGAAACTGGTCACTTGGTCTTTGCAACGCTCCACACCAACTCAGCAGCTCAGAGTATTGACCGTATGATTGACGTATTTCCACCACACCAGCAGCCGCAGGTGCGTTCGCAGCTTTCAAACATTTTGATGGCAATTTGCTGTCAGCGCTTGGTGCCAGCAATTGGTGGTGGTCGTGTAGTGGCAGCAGAAATTATGATTGCAAACCCGGCCGTACGTTCGGTTATTCGCGAAGGTAAGACACATCAGCTTGATACGATTATTCAGACCGGTGCCGATCAGGGCATGCAGACGATGGACCGCACATTAGTGAAGTTAATTCAAACTGGCGTGATTACTTACGATAACGCACGCGAATTTGCGGTTGATTTACAAGAATTTGAAAGGTTAGCTCGCGGATGAGACGATATATCTACAAAGCCAAGGAGCAACAAACTGGCAAGATTATTAAAGGTACGATTCAGGCCGAATCGGAACGTACTGCCGGTAAGCTTTTGGTGGATCGTGGATATGTGCCAGAGTCTATTAAGGAAGAGGGCGGTGGCCTTGCTGATAAATTAAATAAGGTTACTGCAAAAGACCGTATTAACTTTACGCGTCAGTTTGCTACGCTTGTCGGTGCTGGTTTGCCAATTGCGCAGTCTTTACGTACTGTTTCCGAACAGACTCAGAATAAAGCCATGCAAGCCGTGATTGAGGAAATCCTTGCAAACGTGGAAGCTGGTCGTAGCTTGAGTGACGCTTTCGAAAAACATCCTGATATCTTTAGTAAAGTTTATCTTTCTTTGATTAAAGCTGGTGAGGTTTCCGGTACGCTTGATAATAGCTTGCGTCGTATTGCTGATCAGGAAGAAAAGGATGATAAGATGCTCGGTAAGATTAAGAGCGCTATGACGATGCCTTTGATTACCTTATTCGTGATTGTCGTTGTCTTTATTTACATGATGCTCGAGGTCGTTCCGCACGTTGAAAGTCTTTATAATGATTTGCACGAAACGCTTCCTGCTTTGACTCAAGCTTTGGTGAATATTAAGGACTTCTTGATTTCGATGTGGTGGTTAGTACTTATCATTCTCGCTGTACTTGTAGTGGCAGTTGGCCAATATTTGCGCACGAAGTCTGGTATTAAAGTGAAAGATACTGTGAAGCTAAATGTACCGTTATTTAACGGCTTGTTTAGAATTCTTTACAACTCTCGTTTTGCACGTATCGCGCAAATTCTCTTAGCAACCGGTGTTTCGGTTTTGGATACATTGAATATCGCTGGTGAAGCTACGGCGAATACGATTGTACAAGTATCGGTAGAGAAGGCGGCCGAAGAGGTGAGTGGTGGTAAAACACTATCCGTGGCATTGAAAGATAAGGATTATATTGAGCCGTTAGTATATCAGATGGCAGCTATTGGTGAGCAGTCCGGTAAGATGGACGAGATGCTCGGTAAAGCAGCGCAGGTATTTGAAGATGAGCTTGATGAGAAAATTGCTACAATTTCGGCGATGATTGAGCCGGTAATGATGATTATGCTTGCTATCGTTGCTGGTCTCTTGGTAGGTGGTGTTCTATTCCCAATTTACTCCTTGGTCAACTCGATCGGTTAAAGTATAAAGACACTTTTCCACATTTAGTCAAAAAATTAAGCTTGATTTTAGCATAAGAATTATGTATAGTTTAGGTAAATGCAGTTTTGCAATTGGTAATCACTCGGTGGGTATCTGAGTAGCCAAATGGCAATTACTGGTTGCAAAAATAAAAAAGGAGCATAAAATGACAACAAAAAATAAAAAAGGCTTTACGATCATCGAGGTGGTCTTGGTTCTTGCTATCGCTGGCTTGATCTTCTTGATGGTATTCATCGCTTTGCCAGCTTTGCAGCGTAGCCAACGCAACACTCAGCGCGAGGATGACCTTTCTCGTTTCTTGACTGCTGCTAACGACTATCAAACTAACAACAGTGGTAAGACGCCATGGCGCATGGAAGCCGGCAACAAGAAATATAGCGATCCAAAGTTCGTTTCTCGCTATATTGATGATTCTTGTAAGGATGATGGTAAGGATTGTACTGCTGATCAGTTCCGCGATCCAGATGGTGAGCTCTATCAGTTCAGCTATCAGGGTAATGCTGGTACGCAAGATGGTACCAAGCTTGAAAGCGTCTTCACTGACAAGAAGTTCGTTGATATGAACCACACTATCTATGTTTGGACCTATGCAAGCTGCGGTAGCGTAGAAGGTGCTATTAAGAAAGGCACTGGTGCTCGCCAATATGCAATCCTTTACATGGAAGAAGGTAACGCTATTACCTGCAACGATAACCACTAATATTAGTTGCTGAAAGAGCCCCCGTGAGGGGGTTCTTTTTTTATGATAGAATATTCTTATGAATATTTTGTGGATGGTGTTTCTGTTTATATTCGGAGCAGTATTTGGATCTTTTGCTTGTTGCCAAGTATGGCGTATTCGTAAAAAGGATAAAGCGAAATTTTCGCATTGTATGCATTGTAAATACCAACTGCAGTGGTATGACAATATTCCAATTATTTCTTGGCTTAGTTTGGGCGGTAAATGTCGCAAATGTAAGAAGAAAATTGGCTATGCTGAGATTCTAGCTGAAGTCGGTCTAGCGGTGGCTTTTGTTTTAAGCTTTGTTTTCTGGCCGAATCAAGACGGTTTATTAAGTACAGACATTCTAGAAATCGTGAAATTTGCGATATTTTTAATTCAACTCACGATTTTTACGGTGTTATTTATTTATGATGCAAAGTGGTGCGAATTGCCGCTCGGATTGATGCTTGGAGCGCTCGGAGTAGCAGTAGTGTTTGAGTGTCTGGCGATTTGGCCGAATCTCTCTGAATTTAACTGGCTATCTTTTGTAGGCGGTTTGTTAATTTTGCCGGGTTTCTATTTCGTGATGTATAAAATCAGTAATGAATGTTGGGTAGGTGGCGGTGATTGGATATTATGTTTACCACTTGCAGTGATGTTGGCTGATTTTTGGCTTGGTCTGATGTGTGTATTCGCAGCGAACGTGATTGGTAGTGCGGTAATGTTGCCGGTTGCAATTAAAAACAAGAACAAAAAGATGAAAGTTCCATTCGGTCCGTTTTTGATACTCGGTTTCTTAGTGGTATTCTTCGCGCAAGAATTAATATTTAATTTATTGGTAATTTAAGATGTACGTTGGCGACTTAATTAATGAATTTCTGGAATCGCTAGAGATAGAGAGCGGACGCAGTCGCTATACAACGCGCAATTACGAATTATGTTTGTCGCGTATTATAGAGTTTAGCGAAGAAACTAATCCAGACAATGATTTAAAACCGGCAGATATAACGCCGGAATGGTTAAGGAAGTATCGTTTGTGGTTGAATCGCTATCAAACGGAACGCGGCAAAGGCTTGTCGGTCACTACACAGTCGTATCATCTGATTGCGCTACGCGGTTTTTTGAAGTATTTAGCAAAGCGAGGAATTAAATCTCTTGATCCAGTGCTTGTAGAATTACCTAAAACGCATCGTCCGCAGGTGACATTTTTGCACGTAGATGAAATTGATCGAATTTTGGCGGAAATTCCGCTCGATACAGAAGATGGATTGCGTGATCGTGCGATCTTTGAGTTACTATTCTCGACTGGCTTGCGTATTTCAGAGCTGACGAATCTGAATCGTGATAGCGTGAATTTGCAGCGTAAAGAATTCGTAGTACGTGGTAAGGGTCAGAAAGACCGCCCTGTATTCATTTCGCAATCGGCAGCTGACGCGGTTCAGGATTATCTTGATGAGCGAAAGGATAGTTTGCCGGCGCTGTTCTTGAATAATTCACGCAATCAGCCAATGACTGGTACGAATGGTAATTATCGTCGGCTATCGCCACGCAGTGTTGAACGTATTATTAATAAATATGTGCGCGCTGCTGGCATTACGAAACATGTAACGCCGCATACTTTACGCCATTCGTTCGCGACGGATTTGTTGATGAATGGAGCAGATTTGCGTTCGGTGCAGTCGTTATTAGGACATTCAAATATTTCGACGACGCAGATTTATACGCACGTGACGGATCCGCATCTAAAAGAGATACATGATAAGTTTCATAGCGATGTTAAATAAATAAAGGAAGGGGAAATGGACAACGCGCAACAACCATTAGACAACGCGGAACCGACAATGCCAGGAGCGGAACCGGTTGCGACGCCGTCGGAAAATAACAATAATATTCCACATGACGTGCCTGCAGAGCCGGTTACCACGCCGACGTCGACTGTTGGCCCAGTTGCTAATCCGCCAGAGAAGAACAAGGCGGGATTGATCATTGTGATCTTCGTAATATTACTTGTCGTGTCTGGTGCTATTGCGGCGGTATTCTTGTTGAATAATAATGCTGATGATAAAAAGAAGGACGACGAAACGGCGCAAGAAGAAAAGAAGGACGAGGAAGAGGTAGAAACGGTTCAACTATCCGAGAGGCAATTAGCGCGCAATGCGATTCGCGAAAATACTATTGTGCTTATAGTGTCGGCTGCGCGAGATTACCAGACGAATAATAATGGTAAAACGCCATTTGGTTCGGCTTATGATAAGGCGACGATTGGTAAATTTGTTTCTCGCTATATTGACGATGGCATCGATCCGAGTGGCGTCGCTGAAGGTGAGTTAATGGTCTGCAAGAAGAGCGAATACTGTAGCCTTTTCGAAGATGCAAGTATGAATACGATGGGGTGGACGATCGATAAGGCGGAGGAAAATAAAAAGAATCAGCCGATCAAGTATAGTAATGCTGGAGCTTTGGACTATTTGATTCATGTATATGTTGGGGCACAATGTGGCGATAACCGTGGTACCTATTCGTATTATGCTGGCGATCGCCATTTTGCTCTATTCTACTTGGAAGAGGGTAACCGTTTTATTTGTGCGGACAACACAGACCCTGGCCTTAAGATTTATGGCGATGAGCCAAAAATTCCTCAAGGCAATGACGAGCTTAGTAAAACGAAGCGGAGGGTCGCACGTGGGGATTTATTGTCGACAGCTCTTACGGCGGCCAATCATTATCAGACGAATAATAATGGTAAAACGCCGTTCGGAACGAATAATGCAATAGCGTCTGATTATACGAAATTTATTCAGCGCTACATTGAGCCGGATGTAAGCGTGGCGAAATTTGGTGAGACAACTTGTAGCAAAGGTAAAAAATGTCAAAAGTTTGCAGATCCAGATGGAACTGTGGCATCGTTTAAAGTTTATAAGCAATCGGAGATTAATCAGGTCTTAGTAAAGGTTGAGACGGCTAATAAGGTAGACCACGTTATATATGTAGGTGTCGGTACGAAATGTAGTAGTAATAATAAGAGCGCTGTGCCAGCAAGTAGTGATCGTGTAATAGCGCTCTTCTACATGGATGAAACGACTATGTTGTGTAACGATAATCGCTAAAATAACAGATAAGCCCCTCAAATGGGGCTTTTTGGTATATAATGGCAAAAAGGGAGAAAAGCATGGCAGATAAAAAAGATGCTAAGGTGGAAGAAAAGAAAAAAATTGCTAAGGCAGTAGAGAAGTCCGCAGCAGTGGCCGTAACGGCAGCCAATATCGGCTTTAATAAGACGAATAACCCAGACGGCCTAATTCAGCGCACGTTGATTATTTTTAAGCCAGATGCAGTACAACGCGGTATTGTTGGTGAAATCTTGAGCCGCTTCGAACGTGTCGGTTTGAAGATTGTGGCTACTAAGATGGTCAACCCAGATAAGGATCATTACTATCATCACTATGAAGGTATTTCCAAGATGGTTTCCCGCCGTGGTCAGAAAGCTTTTGATCTCGTGGTGAATTTTATGACTTCTGGTCCTGTAATTGCGATGGTGCTTGAAGGCGTTGAAGCAATTCCGGTCGTCCGCAAGATTGTTGGTTCGACTGAGCCAATGGCGGCAGATATGGGTACGATTCGTGGTGATTATGCTCACGTAAGCTTTGGTTATGCTGATGCACGCAACGAGGGTGTGGCAAACTTAATTCACGCTTCCGGTAACGTTGAAGAAGCCGAACAAGAAGTTTCTTACTGGTTCAAGCCAGAAGAAATTCAGCTTTATCACACTTTAGCAGAACGTTTTACACGTTAATACCGATTTTTATATAAAAAGACACCACATGTGGTGTCTTTTTTCTTGATATTGGTTATGTGGTAAAATAAACAGTAGTGGCCTGGTAGCTCAATGGATAGAGCAACTCCGTCCTAAGGAGGAGGTTGTGCGTT
>CAMZHH010000010.1 GCA_947306745.1 uncultured Candidatus Saccharibacteria bacterium | reverse complement strand
CACTGGTCTATAAGGTTTTGCAGACCTCCGCGTAACTGCTCCGCCAACGCGCCATGGATTTATTATAGCATAAGAAAAAGCCCCAGCCTTAGAAAAGTCGGGGCAATTTTCACTCTTTGCGCAATTTTAATGCAATCGGAATCGCAAGCGGCACGAAGATGACGACGGTTGCGAGCAGAGCAAAGCGCACATCGTAATCCGCGGCGCGATTGATTGCCCATACGGCGCCAATGTATAGAGCTTGAGCGATTACGCGCGCCAATGATTCAATAGAGCTTTGCTCGGCAGCTTTAACTTGTTCTTTGATTAGCGGCATCATGGTTGTCGCGCTCCAACCTTGAGCTAAGCCGAAGCAGGCATATAGGCAGACCGTGACAATACTCAAATGCCAGAACATCGTAAGGCTCGCGAAACTAACTAATGTGATTGGCGTAATAAATAGCGCCCAAGGTGGCAACTTAGTGGCGAAGCGACGCGCCAAGCGAGTGCCACAATAGGCCGCGATATAATTAATAACCCAACCCATTGAAACTATCGCTAAAGGTACGCCGACGGCTAACATTAAAGGTGTAAAAACCCAAATGATGCCGTGTGTTACCTCTCGTGCCACCGCAAAAGCGGCTAAACGCCAACGCAGTTTACGGTTGCTCACGTTACGTTTTACGAGATTGACGATATCGCGGAGCGGGTTGCTCTCGGCGGCTAACCTTTCGCTGTCGTCTTGAATAAGCATACTTAAGATGGCGCCACAAGCGTGCGGAATTGCCGAGATGGCTATTGCTAAGCGAAAATCAATTGCGCCAATCGGCCCGCCAAGCAACATTACAACTAATGACGCGATTTGATTAATCGAGGTCATCTTGCCGTACTGATCCTTGAAGAGCCTGCCGGTTTTGTCGGTCTTTTCGGCGAAATGTTTTAGCAGAGTCGAGTCTACGCCCTGTGACAAAGCGCAACCGACGCCGCAGATAATTTCGCACATTACTGTGAACCAAAAACTGTTGGCGGTTGAGTAGAGTAAGAGCGCCAAGGCAACCATCGCGTCGCCGACTACGTTCGCCCACTTACGGCTAAAGTGGTCCGCTACCCAGCCAAGTGGCAAATTTAATACCATCGCTACGACCGTGAAGGCCATCTGCGACATGGCAATTTGCTCCTGATTGAGTCCGATACTGAGGTAAAACGGAGTCATGATTGGCACGGCCAGGATGCCTGCCGTCGCAGCTGACTCCAGAATCACCAAGCACATATTGCGCACAGGATTATTTTTTCGCATCAAACATCCCTCCTTCAAAAATTGCGAAAAAGTCTTAAAGTACTAGCCATCTTTTTATACGGCTAGATAAATTTCAAAGGCGAGATGTTTATTTCTAGATAAGTCCGCTTTTGAAACTTATCTAGATTTACAAGAATTAGACAGTTTCTGCGTAAATGACTTGTGGCATGACAACAAAACCGTTAAGAAGGACGGTTTTTATGACCATAAGCCAGTATGCACAGATATAACTGTTCATAAGTCCATTATATCACAGATTAGCCAAAAAGTCAATGCTTATCCGGCGCCACAAAAAGTGCCCCGGCCGGTTTGGCCAGGGCGGGGTGAAGCGTATTTTATTACGCGCCGTTCGGTTGCGGCAGATCTTTTAGTACTTCGTCCAGCACCTGCTGGTTGGTTGCAGAATGGTCACCCATCACGCCGACGACGATAGAATAATCACTCGGTTCTGCGGGAAAAACCAACTTTTTGAAGCCCAATGTAATAGCCGCTGGACCCCAGCCAGTTGGGGCAACACTCTCTCCACGCAAATGACGCTCGTGCGCCGAATGCACGTGACCACGCAAGAATTCTTCCTTGTCGTGATGATTAAAGCCGTCGGTTGTTATCACCTCACAGAAGATGAATGAATGGACTTTAGTAACACTGTCTGCCTTTGGAAGGTTCTTGACTTCGACTGCAATCGCTCCGTCTCCGAAGTCGTGTTCTTTTCCGTACGCAAGCGCATCGGAAATGACATTACGTACAACATCGAAAATCATGTAATCTACCATAGTCCCACCTCCTTCGTGTAGATTAATTACTATTGTAGCAAACTAAAATCCTTATGCTTCGAAAAATCTAAATTGACTGTTATGTTGGTCGATATGTTGACGAAAATATCAACAATTTGGCGCCAACTTCGCTCGGTTTTTGATGGGCGGCACTATGTGGCCTGGCGGATGTTCCCGTTTGGTGGATTGTGGTCATATTTGTGTCGATACTATAACCGCCACGTGATTCGTCGGGCGCAGAAGCGTGGAGTGGCTTGCGCTGGCTGTACGCTCGATCCGCAACAGATAGAAGCCGTGGTTGCTTGTGAAGATGCGCAATTGGTTTTAGCCTCGGCTGGTTCGGGTAAGACTTTGAGTCTGCTTGCGAAGATTGAATACTTAGCGCACGAATTGCGCATTCCGCCTCGTCAAATTTTGGTCATTTCATTTACGCAAAAGACCGTCGCCGAACTGAAGGAACGGTGCAGTGTGAAGGACGCTGATATCCGTACTTTTCATAGCCTTGGCAATTATATATTACAGAGCCAAAAATCTGATTTGGGTAGTAAGACTTTAATCGACGAGGATGAGGTGCGCCGGATTTTTAGTTGCACACTTGATGACCTTCGTGCGACTGACGACTTTGCGCGCATTATTAATGATTATTTGTTACTGTATGCGCCCAGTCCACGTAGCCCAGGCGGCGCGGAGACTTTTCGTGATTGGATTGATTACAATCGGCGCTATTTACGCCAAAAAGATACTGAGCAATTGCGTCATGTTTCCGAGCAGTTAATCGCCACATGGCTTCGCATGCATGGCATCAAATACAAACTAAAGCAACCGTATCCGCATAATGCTAAATATTGCCCCACATTTAGCATGGCCGACTTGACGTATTTAGAATTTTTTGACATGACAAAGATGGGCAAAAGTTTTCGCGGTCGGGAATATTTGCGCGACATTAAATGGCGCGAGAGAATACATCATAAATATAACACTCATTTAATAGCGCTATATAGCTACCAGTGAAACGGGGATGAAATTTATGCAATTTTGGCGCAGCAATTTAATTCACCCCGCCTTCAAGAAGCCGAAATCTTTACATTAGTTTCGCCAGACGATTATATTGATTTGCAAAATAAATTAATAACTTTTTTATCGCTTCATAAAAATTCCGAATTGTCATCCGAGCAGGTGCAAACAAAAGTCTTAAATGCTCAGCCAGACGAATTTGCGAAGCATCGTGCCGAATTATTTCTTCGTATTTATTTTGCCTGTTACGAAAAATATGAGGAGTATTTAAACGATCAGCGCATGTATGATTTTGCGGACATGATTAATGACGCTACGCGCATTGTGAGCGAAGACCGTACTGGTCAATTTAAATATCAATATATTCTCGTTGATGAGGTGCAAGATTTATCACAAAACCGCTTCCATTTAATTCGAGAATTGCTGCGTCGTAATGCAAATTGCAAATTATTTGCCGTAGGCGATGATTGGCAATCAATTTATCGTTTCGCTGGCAGTGATTTAACTTTAATTCAGGATTTTGAGCAATATTTTCAGCTTAAAACTCGCCAAAGTCTAATCGAAACTACGCATCGTTTTGGCAATCCTACGATTAGGACTAGTACCGATTTTATTCAGCGTAATCCATTGCAAAAGATCAAGGATGTTCGCGGCAGTGCGGACAAAAGTACGCCAATTAATATTATTCTGAATGCGCCCGAAGACAAAAACGACGATTCGAATTCAATCACGAAAATTTTACAGCAACTCATTGCGACGCAGGGCTACGATATAGTTAAGACGAAAGAATTTCAAATTATCTCGCGTTATAATCATGATTTGCGCCGCATTAAAAACAGTGCATATTTTCGTATTCGCGACGGCACAATTTATTGGCGCAATCCAGCCGACGCTACGCAGATATTAAAACTAGAATTCTGTTCGATGCATAAATCGAAGGGCATTACACGTGACATTGTGATTGTGCTTAATCTGAATGACGATTTGATGGGTATGCCGGCGCAGCGCGAGACGGATCCGATTATTGATAGTATGCTTGCGCATTCGGAACCATTTGCATTTGCAGAAGAGCGCAGATTGTTTTACGTCGCTATCACGCGGGCGCGCGAAGCTACTTATCTAATTGCAAACTATCAGAACCCGTCGCCATTTTTGTACGAAATCTCATCTGAATTACGAAACACGCGTAACGAACTATGTCCAAAATGTGAAAGTGGGGAATTAAAACTCAAACATGGGCCGCGCGGTGATTTTTACTATTGCTCAAATCTGCGCCATGGCTGTGATTATCTGAGAAAGGTCTAAATGTGCTACAATAATTACATATGGCAGTTTCTATGCGCAAACAAATCGCGCAAAACAAACGCAACACCATTTTGATTATGTTGGTGTTTATCGCCTTTATCGCTTTAATTGGCTGGCTTTTTGCTTGGCTTCATAATGACTATACGATTTTGGCCTGGTTCATTGCTGTTTCGGCGGGATATGCATTATTCCAGTATTTCTTAGCTGATAAAATCGCAATTGCAAGTGCGGGTGCGCGCGAAATCTCCGAATCGGATAATCCGCGTTATTACAAAATCGTTCAAAAACTTGCTAAAGACGCCAAACTCCCGATGCCGCGCGTATATATTATTAATGATTCTGCGCCAAATGCTTTTGCGACTGGCCGTAATCCTGAGCACGCCAGCGTGGCCGCCACTACGGGACTATTAGACGTGATGGATGATCGTGAATTGCGCGCCGTGATGGGGCACGAAATGTCACATGTTAAAAATTACGATATTCGCATTAGTATGATTACTTTTGGTCTCGTTTCGCTAGTTGGTTTCATTGCAGATTTTGGTATTCGCGTATTATTTTATTCTGATCGCGACGAAGAAAATAATTCGCCAATCGGCGCATTGTTTGTATTAGTAACATTGATTCTTTCGCCAATTGTTGCGAGCTTGGCGCAGATGGGTATTTCGCGTCAACGTGAATATTTAGCCGATGCTTCGTCGGCGGCGCTTACAGGCGACCCAGATAGTATGATTGATGCTTTGCGCGCACTTGATGAGCATGCTCGTCCAATGCGTCAGCAAAATGTTGCGTCTGAGGCGATGTATATTGCAAACCCATTGCGCAAATCTGTATTGAGTAGGCTATTTTCGACGCATCCGCCAATCGAATCACGCATCGAACGTCTAGAAAATTCTAAGTAAAAAGCATAAAGTAAATATATGAGTAAAAAAACTGCGAAGAAATCTACTAAGTCCTCTGACGAAAAGACCAAAACCCGCCGTCCTCGCAAGAGCTTCAAAGAAGCCTATACTGCAGAACGTGAGAAAATCTGGAACAAAAAACGCGCCCGCGTTAAGTTGCACCGTTCCTTTAAACGTTCATATCGCGAAGATTATAACCGTCCGCTCGAAACGCCTGGTTTAGTTGCTCATGCAACTTCGACGTTAAAAATCATCTTCAAGAACTGGCGTATTTTCGTTCCGCTAATTATCGTAATCGTCGCAGCGAATATTATTCTCGTTGGCTTAATGAGTGAGGATACCTACGTTGCCGTACAAGATAGTATCGAGGAAAGTAATGAAGCCCTACAATACGGCGAGCTTGGCCGCATGGCGAAGTCTGGCTTATTATTAATCTCCACTGTTACAACGGGCGGCCTAACGAAAGGTATGACTGAGGTGCAGCAAGTATTTGCCATCCTCTTGTTTGCGATCACCTGGCTATGCACAATTTATTATTTGCGTCATTTGCTTGCAGGTAATCACCCAAAGATGCGCGATGGGTTATTTAATGCGTTAACGCCACTCATTTCTAGCATCTGCATTATTGCGGTTGTATTTATTCATGCCATTCCAATCCTTGTCTTTATGGTGTTATATTCGACGGCACTTTCAACTGAATTCTTGGCGCAACCACTTTACGCCTTCTTATTCTGGCTCGTCGGTAGCTTGTTGTTGCTATTGTCGGCATATCTTTTGCCAACCTCGTTGCTCGCTTTGGTTGCTGTTTCAGTGCCTGGCATCTATCCGATTCGCGCACTGTATGCCGCGACGGATTTAGTACAAGGTCGCCGTACGAAGTTTATTATTCGTTTACTATTCGGACTTCTTTTCTTGGCCGTAATTTGGGTAATTATCATGATGCCAATCATCTGGCTCGACTTGGTCATCAAACAGAATGTCGAGATTCTTGCCGGCTTCCCATTCGTTTCACTCTGCTTGCAAATAATGACTATGTTTAGCTTTGTTTACATCACGGCATATATTTATCTATATTATCGAAGGATGCTAGATGGTACCGAGTAATGTCACTGAGCGGGTGGCGAAACTACGTAATCTCATTAACGACTATCGCTATCACTATCACGTTTTGGACGAATCGATTATGTCCGAAGCGGCTGCAGACAGTCTAAAACATGAGCTCTCACTGCTCGAAGCACAATATCCTGAATTAATAACTCCAGATTCGCCAACTCAGCGCGTAGCTGGCCAAGCGCTAGATAAATTCCAAAAAGTCACTCATGCCGAGCGTATGATTTCGCTTGCCGATGTTTTTTCGGAAGCTGAAGTGCGCGATTGGCTTGATCGTATCGCTAAACTTGGCGCCATTAACCCGGAGCTATTCGTCGATATTAAGATGGATGGTCTCGCCATGGCCTTAATCTACGAAGATGGTCTTCTGAAACAAGCCGTCACACGTGGCGATGGTAAAGTCGGTGAAGACGTGACAATGAATGTGCGTACGATTGAAAATGTGCCTCTTTCGATTTCGCAAAAAGAACATACCGAAGTGCGCGGCGAAGTTGTCATTTTTAAAAAAGATTTCGATGAGCTGAATGCCAAACAACGCGCAATGGGCAAGCCGGAATTTGCTAATCCACGTAATCTTGCCGCTGGTTCAATTCGCCAGCTTGATCCGAAAATTGCCGCCAGTCGCCCACTTAAGTTCATGGGTTATGATATGGTTTCGCCAAATCTTGATACGAATGCGCATGTCTACGATCGATTAAAAGAGTTAGGATTCCGCATTTCCGGCCAACAGCATATTTATCATTCCTTGCGAGAAGCGATGGATTTTATTAACGAGCTTAACGAAACTCGCCAAGATTTGCCATTCGGTACTGACGGCGCTGTAATTAAAGTGAATGACCGTAAAGTTTATCAGGCTCTTGGCATTGTCGGCAAAACACCACGCGCCGCGATTGCCTTTAAATATCCAGCCGAAGAAGCCACTACTATCGTAAAAGATATCGTTATTTCAATCGGCCGTACGGGCGCTGCAACTCCAGTGGCGGTTTTTGATCCAGTTCAGGTTGCCGGCACTACCGTAAAACACGCCTCGCTTCACAATGCCGACGAAATCGCGCGTCTCGATGTACGTATTGGTGATACGGTTGTAATTTATAAAGCCGGCGATATTATTCCGCAAGTAAACCGCGTATTAACTGAACTTCGTCCGAGCGATTCAAAACCATATGACTATATGGAAGCTTTGCATGAGCAATACCCAGAACTCGAATTTGAACGCCCGGCCGGCGAGGTAGTCTATCGCGTAAAAGGCAGCGATGTGGGCGAGATGCTCAAGCGTGCAATTGAATATTATGCCAGTAAGCCTGCCTTGAATATCGAAGGTCTTGGCGAGAAAAACGTTGAGGCACTTATTGATGCTGGTCTAGTTGGCTCGATTGCGGATTTGTATACTTTGACAGCGGGGCAGGTACAAGATTTGGATCGCTTTGCGGAAATATCTGCGCATAAACTCGTAGATAATATTCAGGCCAGTAAAAATCCGCCACTCGCGCGCTTTATTACCGCCATTGGTATTCGTCATATCGGCAGTCAGACTGCCATCGATCTTGCTGCGCATTATAAAACCTTTGAAGCGCTCCGTGAGACTACAGAGACGGAATTGATGGAGCTTCCAGGTATTGGCAAGGTGGTAGCCGAATCGATTGTTGCCTTTTTCTCGGACGAGGATAATTTGAAACTCCTAGATGATTTGAAAGCTAACGGTGTTGAGCCAGTATATCAGGATACTTCTGGTGGTCGCCTGAATGGTCTTTCGTTTGTTGTTACTGGTACGCTTGATTCGATGGGGCGCGATGCGGCCGCAGAGAAGATCCGAGCGCTAGGCGGAGAATTCCACAGTAGCGTTGTAAAAAATACCAAGTACCTCGTAGCCGGACATAATACTGGCAAGTCGAAACTTGAGAAAGCCGCCAAGTATGGCACTGAAGTGATTGACGAAGCGAAATTCTTGGAATTATTAGGCGAATAAAAACAGCCGGCCCAAGAAAGGGTCGGCTTTTTGTTCTAGCAGAGCAGAGGATTGCGCCGCTGAACTTTGGAGGGGCGAGAAAAACGCGGAGGGTAATAATCGTCGACATATTGTAAGGCATAGCAGAGCTCGCGGCCGAGCTGAAAATGTGTGACGGGGTTACCCAGGTGAATCGTGTGGCCATTATTAGTAGTGAAGCGCATGGCGATGAAATCGGCGTCAACGCAGGTGGCGCCGTCGAGAAACTGAGAGAATTGGTAGCTTTTGTATCCAGAACGATCATTCTCGACCAATAGCCAGCGCAGGAGTTCAAGGCGTTCGCCTCTATAACTACGATGTCCAAACATGAATGGACCCCCTTCCTGTATAAGTTGCGAATTATAAAAATTCTGTCCTTATAATATATTCATCTCTGTCAAAACGCGAGCATAAGCGTAAAAATAAAACAAGTCTAAAAATCTAAATTAGCACTCTTGACTTGCGAGTGCTAAATGCTTACAATAGATATAGTTACGCAACCAATCCCGCAAAATTCCGTTTAAAGTCGTAGCTTAAAGGAGAAAAATGGTAGACGAATTTAATGAAATTATGAGCCACTTGAGTGAGAACGCTCGCTTTGCGCTCCAGAAAGCTGATTTGTTTAGCAAACGCTACAATCAAGGCTATATGGGCACCGAGCATCTCTTGATGGGCATTATGGCGCAAGATACGAGTACTGGCGCCAAGCTTCTCCAAGAACAGGGAATTGACATTGATCAACTCGAACGCGCCCAAGGAAAAGTCGCGGTGGATGTTCCAGCTGCTCCAATGGCAATGATGTCCTTGTCGGAAGCTACGGTATTAACTTTGCGCATGTCTTTGAACTACGCTCGCGAGAACGGTCTCGATATCGTCGGTACAGAACATATTATTTATGCGATGATTCGCCAGCCAAATTCCCGCGCAGCCGTATTGCTTAACCAGCTTGATGTAAATACAGACGAATTGGCAGAGAATATTGAAAGCCTCGTCGAACAGCAAGCTAGCGAAGCAAAGGTTGAGGCGCAGAAGCGTAAGGCTGGTAAGCGCGGTAGCTATCGTTGGCTATCGAAGTTTGGTACCGATCTGACACAGATGGCAAAGGATGGCAAGCTTGATACTGTAATTGGCCGCGAACAAGAAATCGAACGCGCCATAACTGTTCTTTGTCGCCGCACCAAATCAAACCCAGTTTTGATTGGTGAAGCCGGCGTGGGCAAGACTGCTATTGTAGAAGGCCTCGCGATGCGTGTTGCGAAAAACGATGTGCCTGGTAAGTTGATTGGCAAAAAGATTTTCCAAGTCGACCTAAGCTCAGTCGTGGCGGGCACAAAATTCCGTGGCGAATTTGAGGAACGCATTAAAGGTATTATTGATGAAGCCGTAAACGATGATTCGGTAATTCTATTTATCGATGAGTTGCATTTGCTTGCTGGTGCCGGTTCGGCTGAAGGTAGCATGGATGCAGCAAATATTCTAAAGCCAGCCCTTGCGCGCAATTCGATGCGTTTAATTGGTGCAACGACGCTTGATGAATATCGCAAGAATATCGAAAAAGACAAAGCTCTTGCGCGTCGTTTCCAGACTGTCATGGTAAATGAACCTTCGCCGACAATTACGCTCCGTATTTTGAAGGGTATTAAAAAACATTACGAAAATTATCATCAAGTCGTTTTGTCGGATGAAATTTTGGAAGAAGCTATTACGCTTTCACAACGTTATATTTCGGATCGTTTCATGCCAGACAAAGTGATTGACGTGATTGATGAAGCGTCCGCAATTGCACGCGTTTCGCTCGACAAAAAAGGTGGTGGCGAATACAAGAAATGTAAAATCGAACTCGCCGACCTAGAAAATAAAATCGAGGCTGCAGCCGAAAAAGAAGATTACGAAAAGGCTGCCATGTATAAGACACGCGCTGCGCAGGTTGAAGAGGAAATTAAAAAGCTCGAAAAGGCCAATAAAGACGTCGATAAAGCGCCGGCCGTCACTTCAGAAGATCTTGCTACGGCTATTAGCCTTAAGACTGGTATTCCAGTCAGTCGTGTACATGGTTCCGAACAGGAGATTCTAGTTAATCTTGAAAAACATTTAAGCAAAGAGATTATCGGCCAAGACGAGGCGATTAAAGCCGTCAGTAAGGCTATTCGTCGTGGTCGTTCCGGTATTAGTGACCCACGTCGCCCAATTGGTTCGTTCATCTTTATGGGCCCAACTGGCGTCGGTAAAACTGAACTCGCAAAAACTATCGCACGCGAAGTTTTCGGCGGTGATGATTCGTTGATTAAAATTGATATGTCTGAATTTGGTGAGAAGCATAACGTTGCTCGTCTTGTCGGCGCGCCGGCTGGCTATGTAGGCTACGAAGACGGCGGTAAACTCACTGAGCAAATCCGTCGCAAGCCATATTCTGTGGTCTTGTTTGATGAGATTGAAAAAGCGCATCCAGACGTCTTTAATATCCTGCTTCAAATTCTCGAGGATGGTACGTTGACTGACGGCCAGGGCACGAAAGTTAAATTCAATAACTCAATTGTGATTTTGACTAGCAACCTTGGCGCCGAAGAAATGTATCGCGAGTCTGAAATGGGCTTTTCGGTCAAAACAAAGAAAGATGCTAAGGCGCTTGAAGTGGAGCATGCTGCGAATGAGGCTTCCGCGATGAAAGCTTTGCGCAAATTGATGCGCCCAGAACTCGTAAACCGCTTTGATTCCATCATTACCTTCAATGCCTTGAGTGAGAAGGATGTGGACCGCATCTTTACGAACATGATTGAAGATCTCAAGAAGCGTTTGGCTGGCAAGTCGATTGGTTTGCAATTAACCGATAACGCAAAGAAGCGCTTGATCGAAAAGGGCTACGACACGAAGAATGGCGCTCGTCCGTTGCGTCGCGAAATTGAAGACGAGCTTGAGACTTTGATTGCTGATGCGATTTTGACCGGTAAGCTAAACAAGGGCGACATCGCTAAAGTTGACTTTAAGAATGATGAATTTAGCTTAAGCATCGCTAAAGAATAAGTTATACTTAAAGAGTGAAGTCGAAAAAGAATTCGAAAAACCAGAAGGTCATCGTCAGAGCTGTTCTGCTTGGCCTCTTCGCAGTGATTGCGATTGTACTGATTCTTAATCGGGACTTGATCTCGGATCGTATTTTAGCAATTGGCTATCAGCCAACTGCAGAAGTTGAATCGATCATAAAAGACTTGCAACTGACAGACTTAGGTGAGCGTATTCTGTTTGCTTCGCGTCCGGAACTCCAATCATCGGAAGATTTTAATGAAAACTGTCCAATCGACGCGGATACTGCTACTTTAGGATGTTACCACCTTCAGCGCATTTATGTTTATGATGTGCAAAATAGCAACCTTGAAGGCATTAAACAGGCCGTGATGGCGCATGAATTATTGCACGCGGCGTGGGAGCGTTTAAGCGACGGCGAAAAGAATGAGCTGACGCCGATTTTGGTGTCAATTTATGAGCAGAATCTCGAAAAGTTTTCTTCACACATGGAAAACTATAGTGAAGAAACGCGCGTTGATGAATTACATTCGGTTATTGGTACTGAACTGTCGGTTGATAATTATCCGGAAAAGTTAAAAAAGCATTACGCACGCTATTTCAGGCAGCAGAGTCGCATTATTGGATTTTACAATCAATATAATGATAAATTTGAAAAAATCGAAAACAATAGCAGAGAACTTGCTAGCACGATTCAACAGAATTTGGCACATATCAACGAATTAAACCAGCGATATATGGCCGATTTAAGTGCATTTAATAAAGATTGTGAAGAATTTAATGCCCGCGCAAAAATACCAAACGGTTTTGCTAGTCGCGAAGCTTTTGATAGCGAGCGTGCTGTACTTGTTGAACGCCAGACAAGACTAAAAGCGACTTACCAGGAGATTTCCGAGCTGATAGATAATACAAACAAATTAATCAACGAGTACAACGAAAATCGCATGCGTAGCAATAAGCTTTACGAAAGTATCGATAGTAAAATTACGCAGCCTACAAATTTGTAATTAGCACTCTTGACTTGCGAGTGCTAATTACCTACAATAGATATATAAGGAGTGAACATGAAAGATTATTTAGTTCCAACTGTAGTAGAAGAAACCAACCGCGGTGAGCGCGCTTACGATATTTATTCCCGTCTTTTGAAAGAGCGTGTCGTGTTCTTGGGTGACCAAGTTACGCCAGAAACTGCCAATATCGTAATTGCGCAGCTTTTGCACCTCGCATACGAAGATCCAAAGAAAGATATTAAACTCTATATCAACTCGCCTGGTGGCTCTGTTTATGATGGCCTCGCTATTATTGACACGATGAATTATATCGAACCAGATGTACAGACAATCGGTATTGGTCTGCAGGCTTCGATGGGCGCAATGCTGCTTTCGGCTGGCGCTAAGGGTAAACGTTTCGCCTTGCCAAATGCTCGTATTATGATTCATCAGCCAAGCTCCGGCACAGAGGGCAAGATTACGGATCAGGAAATTGCTCTTAAAGAAGGCATTTACCTCAAGAAAGTCCTCATTGATATGATGGCAAAGAATACAGGCAAATCCGCCAAAGAAATTGAGAAAGATATGGACCGTGATAATTGGATGTCTGCCCAAGAAGCCAAGGATTACGGTATCATCGACGAAGTTATCGAGAAATAAAAAAAGAGACCCCTCGGAAGGGATCGATGTTGCGGAATGCTGGACAGGCTCATAGACGGGCGGCAATAACGAATTAACGTTCTGCTGATAAAACAGCGGTGCACAGCCGACTAAAAGCCATCCGGTAAAGATTCCAACAACTGCAAGGATCGTAGTGATCATATAGACCTCCCGGTTTCTCCGCTTGCGCGGGCGAATACACTACATAATATTAATTATAGCATAAACGCATTAAAAAGTCAATTCGGTAAGAGTATTAAGCATGAGAAAACCCCCGCGGGTCCGGTCCCTCGGGGGTATTTTTATTCTTCCGGAAGAATAGCGTCGTCAGGGAAGTCGTAATATGATGCCAATTCGGCATCTACAGCTGCATTTACAACCTCAACCTTATCTTCTGGGGCAGTGAGTACGCGAATCTCGCGCCAAAGTGAATCCATAGCGTCTGCACCGATTAGATATTTATTACCATTCAAGGTCATATCAAAGATAAAATCGGTAGCAGAGTTGAACTCATGAGTTTCGCGCCACGTTCCGTCGGCTTCGCGAATCTTATTAACGGTGTAACCGCTTACGATTCCGTAAGGCTGACTGATGTGTATTTGAATAGCGAAATCTGATGCTTTGTTGTATTCAATTGGAGTCACGACAATATCGTCGCCGATCATGTCGTAGTCGAGTCCTGCCAAGTTGAAGAATTCATCGAAATCTAGCGTATAGTCGCCGACCTCGTCTGCAAGAATATCCCCCATTGTCTTGCCTTCGAAATTTTTGAAACTAAGCTCCTTCAACAGGTCAGTTTTGTCTGTGGTACTCTGTGGTGCCTCTTCAGCGGTAACGTTGATCGCTGCCGTTGAAACATCCTTTCTGTTACATCCGCATGCAATGAAGCATGCTACTACAGCTAGGATAAAAATTGGAAATTTCTTTCCCATCGCAACACCTCCTTTTGCGCCGCAAAAAATTCCGTCATATTCTCCGGATAGAATCTTAAGGAACTTTGCAACACTGCAATAAATACATTATACCACATATGCTTAAAAAAGTCAATGAAAAGCCGCCCCGTGAAGGGCGGCGCTGATGTGACTACAGTTAATTGCTTGAACCGATGCTTGCATCGCGAATACGCATAGCGTTGCTATCGAAATCCTCTAGGATTCTCGCGATTTCCGCAAACATTTTCGGGGCTTCGGCGCTCGGCGTGTCGTTTTTGTAGTTGCAGTCGTGTTCGACGCTAGCCCACAGATCCATCGCTTTGGTGCGAATCTGGATTTCAACGGGCACGGACTTGGTTGTCTCGCAGAAGTAGACATGCATCGACACGATCAGATGTAAGCTACGATAACCGTTTTCTTTCGGATTCTTTACATAATCGCGTTCTTCGATCAGCTCCATTGACGGCTGGCGGACCAGGGCATCGCGGATGCGATAAATGTCATCCTCATAGAGCGTGATAATGCGAATACCTGCAATATCGTGAAGCTTGCGCATGCCTTCGATAGTGAACGGAAGGCCCTTGCGATTGCACTTTTCCTCGATAGAATCGAAGCTCTTGATGCGAATCTGAATTGCCGCGTACGGGGAACGTTCCCCAGAAATTGTGGCCTCTTGGCGCAAATTCTCCACCCTCGCTAGCACGATTCTCATGCCACATTCGCAGAGGGCTGCGTACTGACTGTAGTCATCCATTTGTAATTCTCCCATCATATCCCCTCCTGACGGTGTGCTTTGGGAAATAAATTAACCAACCCTTCTATTATAGCATAAGAGGCGTATTTTGTCAAAGGTCACGCTTATGCTTGGGGCTCAAACGGCGCGTGCTAAACTAGAAGTATGGTAAAAGCAAAATCTAGGTTTATCTGTCAAAATTGCGGTAATAGCTTCGCTAAATGGGCGGGGCGTTGTGAGAATTGTGGCGAATGGAATACTTTATTGGAGCAGGTAGCGCCAACAGAAGCCGAGGCTAAATCAGCCTTAGCAAAAGGTGCAGTGTCTGGCAAAAAACTCCAAGCAGTTTCAATTAACACCATCGAGCCATCTGATGCGGGTAGTCGTCTGCATACTGGTTTTGCTGATTTAGATATTGTGCTTGGTGGCGGTATTTTGTTGGGATCGGTCAGCCTGTTAGCTGGTCAGCCGGGTATTGGTAAGTCTACGCTTTTGATGCAGATTTGCTCATATATATCCGCGAGTGGACACAAAGTTTTATATGTTTCAGGCGAGGAGTCGGCCGGCCAGGTTAAACTTCGCGCAGTGCGTCTTGGCGCTTCGTCGGATTTGTTGCATTTTGCCAGTTCTGCATCTGGTAATGATATTGCAAAGACGATTGAGGAGGGCGACTATGACTTAGTCATTGTCGATTCGATTCAAACTCTGAGTTTGGCTGAAATTAGCTCTGCTCCTGGCACGGTTAGTCAGGTAAGCAACTGTGGCAATTTGATTATTCGCGCCGCAAAGGCGAGCGATACGGCCGTCGTTATCGTTGGCCACGTTACTAAGGAAGGCACCCTGGCTGGCCCGAAGGTGCTCGAGCATCTCGTAGATGTAGTTTGTAATTTTGAAGGCGATCGTTACGGCGGTTTCAAGACCGTGCGTGCCGTAAAGAACCGCTTTGGTTCTACGACAGAAGTGGCGATTTTTGAGATGGCTGCCCAGGGCTTAGTAGAGGTTAAGAATCCGTCTGAAGCGCTATTGTCTGAGCGCCAAAATACTGATGGCAGTATTATTATGGCTACTATTGAGGGTGCGCGTCCGCTTTTGGTTGAAATTCAAGCTTTAGTAAATCCGACGAACTTTGGCTACCCAAAACGCACAGCTTCTGGCTTTGATTTAAATCGTCTTAACCTGTTAATTGCCGTACTCGAGAAACGCACAAAGCTAAGTTTGCAAGATAAGGATATCTTCATTAATGTCGTAGGCGGAATGCGCCTGAATGATTCTGCGGCTGACTTAGCAATCTGTATGGCAATCGCTAGTGCCGCCGCTGGACGCAAGTTGAACGATAAAATCGTGGTCTTTGGCGAGGTTGGCCTCGGCGGAGAAATTCGTAGCGTAATTGCGCCAGATCGTCGTATCGCCGAAGCAAAGAAACTCGGTTTTGACCACGCTATTGCTCCGGCAACCATCAAAGATAAATTCGTGCTGCCAGTGAAAGATCTACGTTCGGCGCTAGTTAAATACATGAACAATAAATGATAAAATAAGCATATGGAGATTAAAGAGCAAAGCACTTTTGGGCGAATAGTGGGCGGATTTTTTACCTTTCTCGCTCTGCTCGGTGATGCGATTTTGCTTTTTAGCGGCCCGCAGAATGTCTGGGTTTTCATCCTTGGGCTCTATTTTGCTAGTATTCCGCTTAACATCTTTAACGTTTTCTTAGCGAAGAGTGTATATGAAAAATATAATCTTCATCCGATGTTATTACTATTATTCTTCCTCATTGGCGAAGCTGCTGTTATTTTGGCCAGCATGGCTATAATTATGGCCAGCAATAATGGAGTTCTTATTGCGTGCGCCGATGCGTGCAATAAAGCTGATTTTGTTAGTCAGTTCGGAATTTCGTTTGGGTTTGCGCAGCTTTTCTTTGTCTTCGGGCATATTTACCTAATTATCAAATCTTTCAAACATACGAAAGAAAAGAAAATCTAGGCTAACACTTTAGAGATGTTGCATCTTATCTATTTTTATGCTAAAATTCACTCAATATGATTACTAAAGATAACAAAGCTAAAGCTATCAAGAAGCTTGCCCGCAGCGACAAAGATACCGGTTCTCCAGAGGTTCAGGTTGCTATTTTAACCGAGCGCATCAAGGAAGTTACCGAGCACGTCAAGGCTAACAAGCATGATTTCATGGCAAAGCGCGGTCTTATCCAAATGGTCGGCCAACGCAAGAAGCTCTTGAAATATCTTGAACGCACCGATTTCGAAGCCTACAAAGCTACCGTAGCAAAGCTTGGTCTTCGCAAATAAGCATTACAAAGTTCGCCTCTATCCGGGGCGAATTTTTTATGTCAAAAAACCATAAAAAAGAGCCCGGCGATAAGAGGAGCCGCCAGGCTCATATATGCAGGTTTCAGTTGATAGGATTAGCGCGCACTGCAAGTTCCAGGCTTGTCGCCAAAGATCAGGTCATCCGTGTCGAACTTCCTTAATCCCAACCTCTCGTAACGGGCGGCAGTGGCATCGTCCTCCAGCTTGTGGATACGATCGGCCATGTTCATGCTGATATCGTCCAGTAAGCGGGCGGAAGACATTAAACCCGGGTTAACATCCTGCACGATTAACTGCAACTTCTCGGCCATGATTTGCGTAGCTGTATCGAGCGCTGCGCCGACGTTCTTACTATTGCAGCGCGAGTCCACGATAAAGCTAAGCTCAGTAGCATCTTCGCCATGTGGCGTAGAGACGCGCTTGATGAGCATTACAACCCACTGCACGTCTGACTTCTTCCTCTTCGCATTGCTGCGAACCGGCTTCCAGCAGCCATCGACGAAGTTCACGAATTCCGGAATAGTTTCGATTAGTACGATTCGGCGCTCCTGATGCTGTCCCTTGTATCCAGCGTATTCCACTACGCTATCGACGTTCTGAATCACGCAAGGGAAGAATTGTAGCGTCGTAGTATTCGCATCCTCGTCGTAGTCCACCTTCATAGACGCTAAGCGAGTCTTGCAGACCTCGCCAAAAAGCTTGTTTGCCACCTCCAGTGAAAACTCACCATTGATGACGATTTTGGTCCTATCGACCTTTACCACGTTAAAATTTCCCATCTACACATCACACTCCTCTCAAAAAATAATGGGAATACTAGCCGACCTTTTGTCGACTCGCTGTATATTTTAGCATAAACGAGGTAAAAAGTCAAACCAGGGCACAATCCCACATAAGCGGTAAATTGTGGTATAATAGATGGAGTCAATAAATCGGGAAAATGATAGATACCCGTCGCGGTAGTGGTTTGCTACGGCTACAGATATTTATTATTTTCTCGAGGAAAGGAAAAAATGGATATTATAAACCCCAGCGGAAAGAAAACTTTCAAGGTGGAGACTGATTTTTGTGGTCGCAAACTCGGCCTTGAAGTAAACCGCGTCGGCTTCCGTACTACTTCTTCCGTCCTTGTTACCTACGGTGATACCGTAGTACTTGGCTCGGTAGTTGTTGGTAATAAGCCAGTGATGCAGGATTTCTTCCCGCTATCAATCGACTACGAAGAAAAATATTATGCCTCTGGCAAGATTTCTTCGAGCAAATTTATTAAACGTGAAGGTAAACCTTCCGACAATGCTGTCTTGATCGGCCGCTTAATTGACCGTCCAATTCGCCCATTGTTCCCGAAGGGATACCGCCAGGAAATTCAGGTCGTTGCAACGGTCCTTTCTATGGATCCTAGCTTCCGCCCGGATGTTATCGCTATGATTGCCGCTTCGAGCGCCTTAATGCTCGCAGGTGTACCATTCGATGGCCCAATCGCTGGTCTTCGCATCGGTCGCGTCAATGGTGAATATAAGGCCTTCTTGACCCCAGAGGAGCGCGAAGCTTCCGATCTCGATCTCGTTGTAGCCGGTAAAGAATCTGGCATTACGATGGTCGAAGCTGGCGCCAATGAAGTTCCGGAAGATGTTATTATTGGCGGTCTCGAATGGGGCCTCAAGATGATTCAGCCAGCTATTGCACTTCAGAACGAACTCCGCGAAAAAGTTGGCGTCGAAGAGCTTGAGTATACTTTGATTTTGCCTAGCGAAGAAGTTCAAGCTAAGGTTGATGCTTGGATGGCTGGCAAACTTGATGATGACAAGTATCACACTCAGAACACTATTGAGCGCGGTCAGCTTCTTAACGAGCTCAAGTATGCCATGCATGATGAATTTGCTCAGGAGTTGAGCGATGAAGAATGCGGCATCAGCGACAAGATGAGCGAAGAAGAGAAGATGACCACTCGCACCGAGTTCTACGATGAGCACTTCCGCGCCGATTACGGCGAAGCTTTCGAATTAGCCGTTAAGCGTGATGTTCGCAAGAATATTATTGAAAAAGGTGTTCGCCCAGACGGCCGCAAGCTCGATGAAGTACGCCCACTCAGCTCGCAAGTTGGCATTTTGCCACGTGCGCACGGCTCCAGCCTCTTTACCCGTGGTGTCACTCAGGCGATGAACATTGTGACCTTGGCTCCACTTAGCTATGCGCAGCTTGTCGATACGATGGAAGTAACTGATGGCGTTCGTCGTTACATGCATCACTACAACGCACCAGGTTATACGGTTGGTGAAGTTAGCCGCATTGGCAGTCCAGGTCGTCGCGAAATCGGCCACGGTTATCTTGCTGAACGCGCCTTGATGCCAGTATTGCCAAGCGAGGAAGAATTCCCATACGCAATCCGTAGCGTCACTGAAATTATGTCTCAAAACGGCTCCACCTCAATGGCCGCCACTTGTAGCTCTTGTCTTGCTTTGATGGATGCTGGCGTGCCTTTGAAGCGCCCAGTAGCTGGTGTCGCAATGGGCTTAATGATGGATGGTGATAAACCGTATGTCTTGACTGACTTGATGGATGCTGAAGATTTCGCTGGTGATATGGACTTCAAGGTTACCGGCACGACTGAAGGTATTACAGCTTTGCAGATGGATATGAAAGTTCATGGCCTTCCAGTTAGCGTGCTCTCCGAGGCAATTAAGAAAGCTCACGATGGCCGCATGTTCATTATGAAGCATATGCTCAGCGTATTAGCTGGCCCACGTGATCATCTCAGCCCATATGCTCCACGCATTGAGAAATTGATGATTAATCCAGACAAAATCGGTACGGTTATTGGCAAGGGCGGGGAAACTATTAACAAGATTACGACCGAAACTGGTGCCGAAATTAATATTGAGGAAAATGGTCTCATTACGGTTTCCGCAGCTGATAATGAAAAGATCGAGAAAGCCTTGAACTGGATTAAGTCGCTCGTCGAGGAGCCGGAACCAGGTAAGATTTACAAAGGTAAAGTTGTTACAATTAAAGACTTCGGTGCCTTCGTAAATATTCTTCCAGGCATCGACGGTATGCTCCACATTTCACAGATTAGCGACAAGCGTCTTGCGAAAGTAACTGACGCATTGCAGGTCGGTGATGAGATTAACGTTCGCCTTGATGCAATCGACGAAAAAGGTCGTCTCAGTCTTTCAATGAAGGGTGTCGACCAAAAAGCTTAAAAGCTGAAAATAATCAAAAAATGCCTAGTATTGTCTAGGCATTTTTGGTGTATAATGAAATTAATTAAACATAAATGGAGTTTATATGGCAGAAACAACAGACAAACCGGTTGTGGATCCGGTTAAAATGCCAAAAATGAAAATGTCAAGTTCAGCACTCGCGAAGATGAACGCGTGGGCCATTGCAGGTGCTACCTTCTTTGGTTTCTGTGCCATCTTTGTTGCTATTGCTGGCTTCACTAAGGGTAAATGGATCTTCTCATTCCCAATCTTTACCGCCCTTCTCGGCGTTAACGCAACTTCCTTCATTTCGACTGCATTGCTCGTAGCATTGTTTGCAGTAGCATTTTCTATTTTCGCTATCGTTACCATCAACAAGGTGACCGATGCTGAAACTACCAAGAATACCTGGGCTTGCATTGCAAAGACCTTCTTGGCTTTCGCAATTGTCTATGCCATCGATATGATTGGTATTATCATCTACTCCCTTATGTCAATCGGCCGCAAGCGCTATGATCAGGGTCCTCTCTGGCTCAGCAGCTTCTTGCCAACTGTAATCCTCTTTGGCGCATCCGTAGGTATGCACTTCATCGCTAAAGCAATTGCTCACGGCAAGACTTCGCTCTTGCGTGTCATGAGCATTGTCTCGGTCTGTATCGCTGGCGTTGCATTAATCTTGGTCTTCATCCAAAGTATGGTATCCTTCTATGGCAAGTCCAGCACTAGTAAATATGAGGATATGCTCGAAGATTATAGTGGTCTTCTAGATCTTCTAAAATAGTTGTAGTCGAATAGAAATAAATAGGGAGCAGGCTTATGCTTGCTCTCTATTTTTATGGTATAATACAGCTATGGCAAATAAAAAGCGAGGCAGAAGGAAGAAATCTCAGGAAGTCGAACGAACGCACGAGCTTCCAGGTGGTTTTTGGCGCCAAATTATGGCGTTTTTGATGATTGTAGTAGCATTAATGTTTGTATTGGCTTGGTTTAAGCAGGGCGGTATTGCGCTCGCTACGGTCAATAGCGTTTGTTTGAATATTATTGGTTATACTACGTATCTTTTGCCATTTATTTTGACTTATCTCGCAGTACTTATCTTCCGTGCGCCAAACAACAAGCTCGATCCGAGCGTTTGGATTGCTTCCGTCTTGATGATTTGTTGGTTCTCGGGCATTTTTGGCGTGCCAACTTTTGGTGCAAAACCGTCTACTGGTGGCTATGTCGGCGACGGGCTTAATAGTATTGTCGTAAAGAATCTTGATCAAGGCGTTTCGTATATTGTTTATGGCGTATTAATTATCATTACCGCGCTCTTCATGTATGCCGAGACTCCGGCCGCGCTATTCCGCAAAATTGGTTCTATTTTCAAAACCAGCAAAGATAGTGAAGATGTCGACAATGCTAGAATCATGCGTCGCAATACCATGAAAGCTGGCCGTGGCGACGATGAAGAGCCAGAGCATGACGGCATGAAGAACTTCAAGGTTAATCCGAACGTCGAAATTGTCGACGAAGGTGAAAAGCGTGGCGGTTTATTTAGGCGTGGCGGGGCCGACAAAGAAGAAAAGGCAGAAAAGCCCCCCGTTGTGGAGCCTGCAGCCCTCTTGACTACGAGCGATCCAGATTGGAAGATGCCTCCAATGGGACTTTTAAACAAAAAACAATCTCCAGCCGATCCAGGCGATACGCATGGCAATGCCGCCATTATTAAGGACACGCTTGAGCAATTCGGTATCGATGTAGATGTCGAAGGTGCTAACGTTGGTCCACGTATTACGCAATACACGCTTCGTCCACCGCAAGGCGTGAAGATTAGCAAGATTGCTACGCTCGATAAAGAGCTTGCATTGAATCTCGGTGAAGAGAAGATTCGTATTGAGGCTCCAATTCCTGGCACTCGTTCGGTGGGTGTCGAGGTGCCAAATAAGCGCGCTGCTAGTGTCAGCTTGCACGAACTTTTAAAATCTTCCGAATGGAACAAGATGATTGTCGACAAGCCACTCGCGTTTGCAGTCGGTAAAGATATTTCTGGTCATGTCGTGATTGGTAATTTGGCCAAGATGCCACACTTGCTGATTGCTGGTACGACCGGTTCTGGTAAATCTGTCATGACGAACACGATGATCATGTCGATGATTTATCATAACTCGCCATCCGAATTGAAGTTTATTATTGTCGACCCGAAGCAGGTGGAAATGGCCGCTTATGAAGGTATTCCACATTTGCTCGCGCCAATTATTACCGATACTAATGAGGCGCTTTCGGCTTTGCAATGGTCAGTAATGGAAATGGAACGTCGTTATACGCTCATGCGTGATGCGCACGTCAAGAAGATTGACGATTATAATGCCAAGATGGATGAGTTGGCCGCTAAGGATGCTGCTGCTCCAGCTCCTGAAACCGAAGGCGAAGATGGCGAAGAGGCTCCCGAAAAACCAAAGAATAGTCATGAGAAACTCCCATATATCGTTATTATCATCGATGAGATGGCGGACCTTATGATGATGGCCGGCAAGGAGCTTGAAAGCCGTATTGTGCGTGTCGCACAGAAGGGCCGCGCCGCTGGCTTAAACCTCGTTCTTGCTACGCAACGTCCAGAAGTCAAGGTCGTTACCGGTTTGATTAAGTCAAACATTCCAGGCCGTATCGCTTTTGCGGTGAATACTAATATGGACTCCCGCGTCATGCTCGATCGTGGCGGCGCCGAAAAGTTGCTCGGCACTGGCGATATGCTTTATCTCACACAGGAGATGCAGGGTAAACCAGTTCGCGTTCAGGGTGCCTTCGTGAGCGACAAGGAAATTAATGACGTCACCGATTTCTTGCGCAATCAACGTCCAGCTGTCTATGTCGACGAAGTTACTTCGCAGGCCGTCCAAATTGGTGGTCGTGGCGCTAGCTCGATGGGTGGCGTTGACGATTTTGGCACCGGTGGTGGCGACATTGTTCGTCAAGCAGCCGAAATTGCGATTCGCGATGGTAAGATATCTACCAGCTTGTTGCAACGTCGCTTGCATGTGGGCTATGGACGCGCTGCTTCAATCATCGATGAGCTCGTCGAAAAAGGTGTCGTAGGTGATTCCGGCGGCGGTAACCGCGGTCGTGAAGTCTTGATTCAGTCGATGGATCAATATCCGGAAGATTAATTTGAACATAAACTTTAAAATTTGAAAACTTTATTGTGTAAAGTGTAATTTTTGTGATAGGATAATAATTATGAAACTAAGTCAATCATTTACTAAAACCACCAAGACCGCACCAGCTGATGAAACTAGCCGTAGTGCGAAGTATCTTTTGCGTGCCGGTTATATTTATAAAGAGATGGCCGGAGTATATGATTACTTACCTCTCGGCATGCGCACTTTGGAAAAAATTATCCAGGTTATCCGCGAGGAGATGAATGCTATCGGCGGCGAAGAGCTTCGCTTGACGGCATTGCAACCAAAAGATGTTTGGGACGCGAGTGGTCGCTGGAGTGACGATGTGATGGATGTCTGGTTTAAGACGAAACTGAACGCCGGCGGCGAGCTTGGCCTTGCTCCAACTCACGAAGAGCCACTTACGCACGTAATGAAGTCGTACATTAGTAGCTACAAAGATCTTCCAGTCTATGCGTATCAGTTCCAGACGAAATTCCGCAATGAGCTCCGCGCTAAATCCGGCATTATGCGCACGCGCGAATTTATGATGAAAGATTTATATAGCTTTAGTAAGAACCGTGAGGAGCATAACGTCTTTTACGAGAAGTGCGCCGAAAGCTATAAGAAGATTTTCAATCGTCTCGGTATCGGTAATGATACTTTCCGTACTTTTGCGAGTGGTGGTGCCTTTAGTAAATATTCCGACGAGTTCCAAACGCTCTGCGAAGTTGGCGAAGATATTATCTATCTCGACCGTAAAAAAGGAATTGCCGTTAACGAAGAAGTTTATAACGATGAAGTTTTGAAAGACCTCGGTCTCGATAAGTCTAAACTCGAGCAATGCAAAGCAGCTGAAGTTGGTAATATCTTTACGCTAGGTTATCGCTTCTCGGATGCACTTGACCTTTGCTATAACGATGAAGACGGCAAACGCCAGAAAGTCTTTATGGGCAGCTACGGTATTGGTCCGAGCCGCGTTATGGGCGTAATTGCCGAGAAGCTTAGCGACGATAAAGGCCTCGTCTGGCCAGAAGAAATCGCACCTTACAAGTATTATATTGTCGGTATTGGTGAGCAGGGTGAAGCCGAAGCGGCTAAGCTTCATAATCAGGCTCCAGAGGATATTATCCTTGATGATCGCAAGAATGCTCGTACGGGCGAAAAATTCGCCGACGCAGAACTTATGGGTATTCCATATCGCGTCGTGATTAGCGACAAGACTCTTGCAGAAAATAAAGTTGAACTTAAAAATCGCCAAACCGGCGAAACAAAACTCTTGACCTTATCGGAGTTTGCTAGTAAACTTTCTTAGAATATAATTTTACCAATATCCTATTTTCGAGGGGAAATGGAGGCATATTATGGCTAAGACAGTTAGTATTACTGAAGAAGGTCGTAAAGATTTAGAAAAAGAACTAGAGCAACTAATTGCTCGTCGTCCAGAAATTGCTGAAAAGATCGCTCTTGCGCGTTCTTATGGTGATTTAAGCGAGAATGAAGATTATTCCGCTGCTCGCGGCGAACAGAAAGTTGTTGAGGGGCGCATTTTAGAAATTCAAGATATTTTGCTTCACGCTAAGATTATTAAGGGTGGCAAGAAGCAAAAAGTTAGCATGGGCAGTGTAGTTTCGCTCGAATCTGCGGGCAAGATGAACACTTATACGCTCGTTGGCGCCGTCGAAGCTAATCCACTTGAAGGGAAAATTAGCGACGAATCGCCAATCGGCAAAGCCATCATGGGTAAGAAAGTTGGTGAGGAAGTCACGCTTCCAAACGGTAAAACTTTCAAAGTTGCCGCCATTAACTAATTGAATTCTAAAAACGCGCTAAGACCTTCCAAAATTAGCGCGTTTTTATGACGCAAATAAACAATAAGCATTAAAGGGAATATAATTAACAATATGACAAAATCAAATAATAGCAAGCAACGCGGCGTTGTCCGGCGCACGTTGTACTACTATTGGCAAGCTACCAAGAAATATAAGTGGTACGCTCTCGGTTCATTATTGTCGACGCCGATTGTCGTGCTGATTCGGACTACATTAATCCCATTAATTTTCGCCGAAATGATTGATAAAATTTCGGCTGGCATTCCAAACGAGCAAATCATTCCAACATTGTTGCCGCAAGGTTCGCTGTTAGTCGGTTTATATCTTGCCGGCAGTGGCATTTTAGGTTGGCTCCGTGTCTACTGGTGCTGGAAGTATGAACTTCTCGCTATGTATGATCTCGCTACGCTCTGTTTCAATACTATCAGCGCGCAGTCGATGCAATTTCACAGCGATCGTTTTTCTGGCTCGCTTGTATCGCAGACAAACAAGTTCATCGGCGCATTTGAGCGTTTCTTTGATGTGATGATTTTTGACATTCTGTATTTAATCTCAATGTTATTCTTCATCATGTGGGTGCTCATACCGCGTTCGCCAATCTTTGCCGTTGGTCTAATCGCGTTCGTCTGTCTATATACACTTTGTTCAGCGTTGTCGTTTAAGAAGATTTCGCACTTAAGCTCTGAGCGTGCTGCTGCTGAGAATAAGCAGACTGGTCAATTAGCCGATTCCGTTTCAAACATTCTCGCCGTAAAATCTTACGGTCGCGAATCGCACGAACGCCATCGCTATGCTAATTTCAACCGCGCAAGTTACAATGCCGGCATTGCACAAATGAATGCTACGATGAAACGTGACCTAGCTTTCAACTTTGTCAATATCGGCATCATCGCATTGATTGTAGCTTTCATGATGGCGGGTGCGCCAATCTTTGGACTTTCGGTTTCAACTTTGATTCTCATCGTCAACTATTCAATGTCTATCATGGGCGAATTGTGGAACATCAACAACATCTTTAAGCACATCAACCGCGTCTTCGGTGATGCGCGCGAAATGACGCTCATTCTTGACACGAAGGATGATGTCGTTGATGCAGCTAACGCGAAAGATCTCGTTGTGAAGAAAGGCGGCATCAAATTCCAGGATATTTCATTCCAGCATCAAGACGCCAAAGAAGCTATTTTCGAAAACTTCTCGCTCGAGATTAAGCCGGGCGAACGTATTGGCTTGGTTGGCATTTCTGGTTCTGGCAAAACAACTTTAACAAAACTCCTGCTTCGCTTTGCCGACGTTCAGGCCGGTGAGATTTTAATTGATGGTCAAAACATTAAAGACGTACGCCAAGTTTCCTTACGCGAAAATATTGCTTACGTACCGCAGGAAACTGCACTCTTCCATCGCTCAATTGCGGACAATATCGCCTATGCGCACCCAGATGCGCCACGTGATGAAATTGAACGTGCCGCTAAACTTGCGAATGCGCACGACTTCGTGAAGGATTTGCCGGACGGTTACGAGACCTTAGTTGGCGAACGTGGCATCAAGCTTTCTGGTGGTCAACGTCAACGTGTCGCAATTGCTCGCGCTATCCTCAAAGATGCGCCAATCCTAGTACTTGATGAGGCGACTTCCGCGCTCGATTCTGAGTCTGAAGCCTTGATTCAGGATGCGCTCGAAAAGCTCATGAAAGGTCGCACTAGCATCGTAGTAGCACATCGCTTATCGACGGTTGCTAGCATGGATCGAATTGTAGTGCTTGACGATGGCAAAATCATCGAGCAGGGCACACATGAGGAATTGCTTAAGAAGAAAAATGGCGCCTATCACAAGTTGTGGTCGCGTCAATCTGGTGCATTTCTCGATAGCGCCGAGTAGGCAAAATACTCCCCATGCGGGGAGTATTTTTGTAGTCATTTTCGTAAAGTACTTATGCTATACTTAAGACATGATAGGTGGTATTAAACGAATATTTTTCGCGTCAGTGGCGATGCTAGTTTTAGCTGCCAATGTCGCCGCACCTGTGAGCGCTATTACAGGGTCAGTAAAATATCAATCAACTAGCTACGAGCTGAATCGAAGCTTCGGCGATTTGTGATTCACAGGCGTAGAATTTCTAGACTTTACCGATACGACCGTGCAAGGTTTTGGTCTATCTGGAAAGGTTTACAACAGCTCTGCTGACGATTTGAAATATACCGCCACGGTTACTTATTATGACACCTACAATCACACCGTAGCGACGTCGACAATTAATAAGACCGCACCATCCGGGACTTCATCTTACACACAAATGTCTGCTATTTCTGATCTTGCTGCTAACATCAAGAAATATGACTTTTCCATTGATATACAGGATGAGGATCTAATTGATCCTGAGTATTTTGCCGACAGCGACGTTAATAAGACCCCGAGCAAAAATTCCGTCTATAAAACCAATGATTACGTTATTGACGCTTATGATGTGGATATTACCGTACATGAAGATAATACTTTCGACGTCGTCGAGGAGATATCCGCCAACTTCTTCGCATCATATAAGCATGGTATTATTCGTAGCTTACCACTCAAGAATGAATTCGTACGCACTGACGGCAGTTCGTCGAAATCGCGCGCTTTAATTTCGAATGTTTCCGTGGATGGTGATGCATATTCGCAATCACGTGAGGACGGCTATCTCAAGATTAAAATCGGTTCCGCTTCCGAATATGTGCGCGGTCCGAAAAAATATACCATTAAATACACCTATAACTTCGGCGAAGATAAGAATAGCGACTTTGACGAATTCTATTACAACATTATCGGTACAGAATGGGATACAGTTATTGGTAACGTAACTTTCAATATTCATATGCCGAAAGAATTTGATGCGGCCAAAGTAGGTTTCTCGAGCGGCTCGAAATATAGCACCGATAACAATAGTGTAATCTATACCATCAAAGACAAAGATGTTTCCGGTAGCTATAATGGCATCCTTGGTAAATATGAAGGTTTGACGGTTCGCATGACCTTGGATGACGGTTATTTCGTAGGTGCAAAGTCGTTGATTGAGCCTTACGAATATATGGTCTTTATCGTTCCGGCTGTTGGTGCGATTATTGCATTTGTTCTTTGGTTAATCTTTGGTAATGATGATCGCGCGATTGATGACTTGCAGTATTATCCACCAGAAGGCATGAATAGTCTTGATATGGCTTTCGCTTACAAAGGTAAAGTAGACGGCAAAGATGTCGTATCGCTGCTGCTACATTTGGCAAATCAAGGCTACATTAAAATCGTAGAGACTTCTTCGTCTTCGCTTTCGCGCTCGAATTTCAAGATTGTGAAGATGAAAGAATACGATGGCAAAGATGAAAATGAAGAGAAGTTTATGACTGGTCTCTTCCGCGGTTCGAGCCGTCGTCGTACGTCCAGCAAAACACTCGCAGAGATTGTTAAGAGTGTTGAGGATGGTGGTACGCTTACGAAGAAAGATCTCGAAAAAGCTCTCGAAGACGATGAAGAAGGTCTCGAAGAAACAACTTCCAGCCGCTTGCGCTACAGCTTCTATCGCACGATTGATCGCATTACGAGCGCAATGAACAAGAAAGAGAATCGCAAGAAGTATTTCACAAATACTAGCTTCGCCTCTATTATGGTGATAATTTGTATTATCGTTTCGGTCTTTACGTTGATTGCGGTTCCGACCAATGCCAGCGCGGATTTTGAAAGTTCGTTCTTGCTAATCATGTTGCTTTGTTTCTATGCGCCTTTCTTTGCGGTTGGTTTTTCCAAGGGTGTCCCGCTCGGCTTCCGTATTGTCTGGCTCAGCTTCACTACCTTGCACTTTGGCGCAATGATGCTTGGCGGCTTATCGATTGGTGAGATTCTCGAAGCTGACGACTTCTACGTGTATGGCCTATTCGTCGGCGTTGCATGTATTGTTATTCAGGTGCTCTTCTTGAAGTTTATGCCAAAACGCACGGCGCACGGCCTAGAAGTTTATGGCAAGATTAAAGGCTTCAAGAAATTCCTCGAAACAGCCGAAAAAGATCGCCTTGAACGCTTGATGGCTGAAAAACCAAACTACGCTTACGATATTCTGCCTTATGCATACGTACTAGGCGTATCAACAAAATGGATGAAGAAGTTTGAATCGCTCACCATGTCGCCACCAGACTGGTATGACGGTTACGCTACAGGCTTCTCGATGTCTCACTTCAATAGCTTTATCTCACACACGATGACTACTTCGTCGAGTGCAATGACATCCTCGCCTTCATCATCTGGCAGTGGCGGCGGATTCTCCGGCGGCGGTGGTGGCGGATCGTCATCTGGCGGCGGCTCATCCGGCGGCGGTGGCGGCGGCGGAGGCGGTTCCTCCTGGTAAAGCTGCTTAACTGGGCCTACAGGCCCAGTTTTTGCGCGCTCGACAGATGTGGTGAAAAATGTTATTATTAAATTTATGGCAACTCTTAAAGATTTTCGCGATGAAAGAATTCGCAAACTAAACGAACTCCGTACGGAGGGTATTGATCCGTATCCAGCACATTCCAACCGTAATACTAAAATCGGGGATATCCTTAAGAGTTACGATAAGTATGCCGACAAGGACGTTTGTGTTGCCGGCCGAATTGCGAGCATACGTAGCTTTGGTAAGCTAGCCTTTGTAGTTATTGCCGATGATTCTGGTTCAATTCAAATCTTCTTGAAGGACGATGCTGCGAAGTTTACCAAAAAACTTGATACTGGTGACTTTCTTGAAGCCGCTGGTAAGGTTGGCAAGACCAAGACTGAAGAAATTTCCGTTTTCTGCGACATGCCACGCCTACTTACGAAGGCCTTGCGTCCACTTCCAGGTCGCGATGGCTTCACGAACAAGGAAGAGCGCTTACGTCGTCGCTACGTCGATATGGCAGTTAATCCAGAAGTGCGCGAGCGTTTCGTGCGCCGTTCGAAATTCTGGACCGCTACGCGCCAGTTCTTAAATGACCATGGCTTTGTTGAGATTAATATTCCAGTACTCGAAACCACGACTGGCGGCGCCGATGCGAACCCATTCGTTACGCACATGGATGCGCTCGATCAGGATTTCTATCTTCGCATTTCGCACGAGCTTCCACTCAAACGCTTGATTGGTGGCGGCTACGAACGCGTTTATGATATTGGCGTCCGCTTCCGCAATGAGGGCATGGATGAGGAACATCTTCCAGAACATATCGCAATGGAATCCTACGCAGCCTATCAAGATTATGAAGATGGTATGGATCTCTATGAAGAGATGATTAAATATGTCTGCAAGGAAACTTGGGGCACGCTTCAATTCGAACACGAAGGCATGAAAGTTGATTTGGATTGCAAGTGGCCACGCATCGCCTACGCTGATATCATTAAAGAAAAATTCGATGTCGATGTCTTTAATCCTGACATCGAGAAGATTAAGTCTATTTTGCGCGAGAACAAGGTTAAATATGATGATTCGATGGGCGTCGGGCGTTTGCTTGATTATCTTTGGAAGATTATTCGCAAAGAGTCGGCTGGCCCATTCTGGCTAATCCATGAGCCAGTAGAATTATCGCCACTCGCTAAGAAACATGAGGCTGACCCACGCGTTACCGAGCGCTTCCACCCAGTTATTTTTGGCACCGAGATGGGCAATGGCTATTCCGAGTTGAACGATCCACTCGATCAGCTCGCTCGCTTCCAGGAACAGCAAGCTATGCGTGATGCCGGCGATGATGAGGCACAGATGCTTGATATGGATTTCGTTGAAATGCTCGAATATGGCATGCCACCTACCTGCGGTTGGGGCAATTCTGAGCGCAACTTCTGGCTTTTCGAGGGTGTTTCGGCGCGCGAAGGTGTGCCGTTCCCGCCAATGCGTCGCGAAGAGTAGGCATTGACATTTTAGTAAAAATGTGATACAATAGATATATGGATGCGTCATCGAGGGGGTGGCGCATTTTTTTCTATTGCAATTATGCTTGTCGGATGCTTGATTGACTGTTTGGATATGAGAATGCAATTTCAAAAAGTCGATATCAATCATCCATATCTAGAGTATTTTCAGTATTATCCCAAGGAGTTAAATCCGCCTCAGTTTTTGTATGTGCAGGGCAAGTTACCGGATAGCGCCAAGCGGCCCAAAACGGCCGCCATTGTAGGTGCACGGCGCTGTACGAAGTATGGTGAGAATATTGCGTATAACCTTGCTTTTCAGCTTGCAAAGCGTGGCGTAGTAATTGTAAGTGGCCTGGCTTTCGGCATCGACTCCTGCGCGCACCGGGGCTGTCTAGATGCGGGCGGTACAACAATTGCCGTACTTGGCACGCCAATTGATCAAATCTATCCACGTAGTAATCTTGGCTTGGCGCAGCGAATTTTGGAAAAGGGTGCCATTGTGTCTGAATATGAGCCAGGCGCGCCGATTTATCGGGAGAATTTTCTTTATCGTAATCGTATCGTTTCGGGTATGTCGGACATTGTTGTCGTCGTCGAATCATCTTTGCACTCCGGCACACATTATACGGCCGCACGCGCCGAGGAGCAGGGCAAGACGATTTATGCAGTGCCGGGTGATATTTCGCGCCCCATGTCAGAGGGGTGTCACTATTTAATTCAGACTTGCAATTGTAATGTCTGTACTGGCGTAGATGATTTACTAGTTGGCCTTCATTTACGTCCAGATTCTGGTAAGAAAGCGGAGAAATTTGCGGTTGACTATTCGGGCTGTACGCCGATTCAGTTGGGTATTATTGCATGTTTACGTACTAAAATTACTGAGCCGGCCGAAATGGCAAAATATCTCGATTGTGATATCTCGGTCATCACGAGCAATATTACTTTAATGCAAATTCGAGGCCTAATAAAACGCGAGAAAGGTATTTGGACACTTGCCTAATATTCCGCTTGTGTTAAAATTAAAACAGATAAAAGTCTAGAAAAGGGCATCAAAACAATGGCAAATAAAGTTATGATTGTTGGCACCGGCAACGTAGGCATGAGCTACGGCTACGCTTTGGTCCATCAACGTACCAATGTAAACGAATTAATCCTCGTCGATATTAATACCGAGGATGCAGAAGGCGAAGCAATCGACTTGCGCGATACGCTCGCCGTTTCTCCAAGCTATCTTAAAATTCGCAGCGGTTCCTATGCCGATGCGGGCGATTGCGATTTAATCGTAATCACTGCTGGTGTTCCACAGAAGCCAGGCGAATCTCGCATGGATCTCCTCAAGAAAAACGCCGCTATCTTCAAAGATATGATTGGTCAAATTATGGCCGCTGGCTTCAATGGTATTTTCTTGGTCGTCAGCAATCCAATGGATGTATTAACTTACCTCACCTGGCGCTATTCTGGCTTGCCAGCAGAGCGCGTAATTGGTTCCGGTACGGTGCTTGATAGCTCTCGTCTCCGCTTCCGCTTGAGCCAACGCCTCCACGTCCATCCAAAGAACATTCACGCTTATCAAGTTGGCGAGCATGGTGATACTGAATTCGCCCTTTGGAGCACTGCATATGTAGGCTGTCAGCCTATCACTGATCTCATCGATCAAAAAGAACTCGAAGAAATCGAAGATTATGCACGTAAAGAAGCTTACACTATCATCGAAAAGAAGGGTGCCACTTATTATGGTATCGGTTCCTGTGTTGCGATGATTACTAACTGCATTCTTAACGACGAGATGCGCATTTTGCCAGTCAGTAGCTATGATGAAGTTACGGGTACATATAATGGCTATCCAGCCGTGCTTGGCCGTAATGGTATTGTTCGCCGCATTGGCCTCAAGCTCACGCCTGAAGAGCAAGAGAAATTCAATAAGAGCACAACCACTCTTAAAGAAGCTATCAAAGAAGCCGAAAGCTAGACTATCAAAAGCGCCCCGTAACAGGGGCGTTTTTTGATGTTTGCGACAAAGATGTTATAATATGCGCTATGGAATTATTTATTTATATTACATTATCGGCCATTTTGCTCGAAACGACGGCGTTGACGGTTAAGACCTTCGGCTCGAAGTCGGTGCGAACTGGTCAGAAGGCGCGTCGCAAGGTCTTCGTTGATACCTCGACCTTGATGGATGGTCGCATTTTATCCGTTGCCAAGGCTGGATTCTTGGGTGACGAAATATTAATCCCACGCTCGGTAATTCGCGAATTGCAATTATTAGCGGATGGCTCCGATAGCGACAAGCGTTCGCGCGCTCGCTTTGGGCTCGATGTTGCGAATGAACTCGAACGCGTAGAGATGGCGCAGGTAGAAATCTTCCCAGACAGCACTGAACGCACTAAGGTAGACGAACGCCTAATCGAACTCGCCAAAGAATATCATGGCACCATTCTAACCAACGATTTTAATCTAATTAAGGTGGCTGCCACGGAGAAAGTTGATGCCATTAATATTAACGACCTCGCGCAAGGCTTGCGCAGTGAATATTTACCGGGTGATCATTTGACAGTAAAAGTCGTCAATGTTGGATCTAATCCGCATCAGGGTGTCGCATATTTGCCTGACGGTACTATGGTGGTTATTGACGATGCGGAGCGCTATGCCGGTAAGAAATTCCCAGTCGAAATTGAATTCGTGCGTTATCTGCAGACTGCTTCGGGCAAGATGATGTTTGCAAAACTTGCCGAACCAAAGCCAAAACAAAAGAAAAATCCGCGCCGTAAGCCAACCGGTCGCCAACCAAAACAGCATTAAAAAATCCCCTCACTTTGAGGGGATTTTATAAGTTATTTACTTTGAGGCCGAACCGACATATCCAGCTTTATCGGTTACGCGGACCGTAATCGTACCCGGCTTAGTCTTAACGCCAGGACAAGTAATCGAACCGCCATTGCTGCCAAGACTGCCACTACATACCTGTGTGCCGGCTACTGATACAGTGTAGGTGCCTAACTCGTAAGTACCGAAGTTGGCGCTTGAAGTGATAGTCCACTCGTTAGCATTGCCGTCTTCGTCATAACCTGTGACCGTCGAGCTAATCGTACCAACCTTTGGTCTGGCGTCGGTACACTTATGGAGCGTGTCTTCCTCGTCTGTATTCCATTCGCCACTAGAATAAATCGTGTTGTTGGTCATTGGGTCAATAATCTTAGTAATCTTTACGCTCTGTTTGGTCTCGTCTGGAGTACAATCAGTAGCCTTCTTCTTGGTAATACGGTCAAAGACCATATCTTCTGATGAATAATTAGACTTACTCTTAGTCATCCAGCTACCCCAAATATCAGTCTTTCCATTAATAGTAAGAGTCTGAATGCCGGCAGGAGGGTTAATCTTGTCGCCGCTCTTCCACTTGCCGTCAGCGCCATATACTTCAGCGTGGACGCGGTCCATGTAATTAGCGGCAATTGTAAACTTCACGCCAGAGTAGTTACCGTTAGTCAACGCGCGACCATCGTGGTTGCCATTCCAAATTACCGTAGCAAGCACTGGGGAGTAAGTTGCAATCCAACCATCTTTTGCTTTACCTTTACCGTTATCGGAAGTACCAGTCTTGGCGGCGTACCAAGTCTTAGCGCTATAGTAACCAGCCGTACGACCATTTACGCCCATTACGCCACGAGCGCTCGTATCGGAAAGGATGCTTGTGAGCATGTAGGCAACTTGTTCGTTGATTGCGCGAGTACCTTCAGAATCGGTCCATGCATCAATTACGTCGCCGTTAGAATTCTTAATTTCAAGCCAGTAAGCGAGATCCTTATAAACGCCACCACGAGCGAGCGAGGCGTAAGCGTTGGCGTGCTCGACTGGGCGAACCGTACAGCCACCACCGATTGCCATCGAGAGACCGGCGCTTTCGCCATTTGCGCAGTATGACACATCACCAAGTGCATGTGCGACTGGCAAGCTATTTTCGATACCATTAATATATAGGGCTTTAATGGCAGGGATGTTCAATGAGCTAGCGAGGGCTTGGCGAATCGTAACATTGCCATAGAAGCGGTTCGAAGCGTTGCGTACGCGACAGCTACCAACAGTACCGCGACAATAAATCTTATCGATATTTTCGTCCGCAAGAATTGAACCTGGGCCATAGTTGACGCCACTACGTTCCATGAAGAGTGGGCCATAATCTAGTAATGGCTTAATCGTGGAGCCCGGCTCTAGTAGAGATGTTGTTGCATTTACCTGGCCATAACCCTGCTTGTTCCAGTCGATGCTGCCGACCATGGAAATAACTTGCGAGGTCTCAACGTCGACACTTACGAGCGCAGCGTTATCAGAGCCGTTATAGCGCATTAGTGGCACGCCAGAGGCGACGGCTTGTTCGGCGATATTTTGGGCGCGCAAATCGAGTGTGGTTTTAATAATGAAACCACCTTCGCGCATCGTCTTGATACCGAATTTAGCTTCAAGCTGAGACTTAACTTCAAGTACAAACCATGGAGCTTTCATGCCGACGTATTGGCCCTGCTCAGGCTTAATTTGAGCAATGATATCGATATCCTTAGCTTCCTTAGCTTCGCTTTCGGTAATGTATCCCATTTCGACCATCGAATCGAGCACCTTGTGCTGGCGCGCGACTAAGGCATCGTTGCCGAGTGTGTTGTATGGGTTTAACACGGCTGGGTTGTTTGGAATTGCGGCGAGTAGGGCGGATTCGGCAAGATTGAGATCTTTTGCACTCTTGCCAAAGTAAGTCTGCGCTGCGGATTCGACACCGTTACGACGACCACCATAAGGAGATTCGTTCAAGTAGAGCGTAATAATCTGCTCCTTGTCGTACATCTTTTCAACCTCGATGGCGAGAATAATTTCCTTAATCTTGCGTGGAATACCAGAAGCATCACGGTTAGCAGCTTCGTCGGAGAAGTAAACCTGCTTGATTAACTGCTGAGTCAAGGTAGAGCCACCCTGAACGGCGCCTTTCTTCACTAAAGTGACGTAGGCGGCGCGGAAAATAGCAGACAAATCTACGCCTGGGTGATTGTAGAAGTTCTTATCCTCAATCGCGACCGTAGCTTGGCGCATATAAGTGGAAATATCGCTACCATCTACAACGAGACGATAATCGCCACTACCACGATCTTCCCATAGTAACTCGCCGTTGCGGTCCAAGTAAGTATTTACTGTATTTTGGACGCGACTAGCCAGCTCTTCTGGATCAATTTCGGCCAAATCCTTCTTAAAGTATAGAAATAGGCCGCCGATACCGATAATCATCAATAATACGATTGCGGCAATGCATTTCAAAAAGAACAGCTGACCCTCTTTTGAGAACCACCATTTCAATACACGATCCGGACGTAAACGCGCAAAGAAGCGCAAAACCGGATTCTTTGGTAATTTTGCCAACTCTTCTGCCTTTTTGCGGGCACGCTCATCAGCCTTTACCCGGCGTTTATAGGCTAAGTTGGAATATAAACTCATGCCAGACTTAGAAGACTTGCTAGACTTGGTAGCCCTTGCAACCTTCTTGGTAGCCTTGGCGGATTTTTTACTCGCAGTTTTTTCTTTCGCCATTACTATATTATACACTATCAAAATCAATCTGTCCTATAAAACATAAGCTTTTTACAATCCCTGTTATTTAGGGTAAAATATTTAATTATGAGTCACTATGAGCCATTAAAAATCGAAGAAAAATGGCA
>CAMZHH010000009.1 GCA_947306745.1 uncultured Candidatus Saccharibacteria bacterium | reverse complement strand
AGCCGCTGGCACCCAAAGATGGCTCCATACATTCACAGCAAGCGCCAAGGCGCTCATATTATCAACCTCGAAAAGACCGTTGAGGCTCTCGACGAAGCTCTTCCAAAGATGACTGAGCTCGCAAGCAAGGGCAAGAAAGTCCTTTTCGTTGGCACTAAGAAGCAACTCAAAGACACCGTTAAGGAAGTTGCTGAGTCTATCGATATGCCATATGTTACCGTTCGTTGGGTTGGCGGTATGCTTACTAACGTCGAAACTGTTACTAAGCAAATTCGTAAGCTCAAAGATCTCGAACGCCGCATGGCTTCCGGTGAACTCGAAAAGCGCTATAGCAAGCTCGAAGTTCAGCGCTATCAAGAAGAAATTGATATGCTCAACGAGCGCTACGGTGGTATCAAGGATATGACAGAACAGCCAATTGCCGTTATTGTCACTGATATGATTCAAGACAAGAACGCTGTTAAGGAAGCTAAGACTCTCAACATTCCAGTCTTCGCTATCTGCGACACTAATACCAACCCAGAAGAGGTAGATTATCCAATTCCGGCTAACGATGACGCTATTAAGTCCGTTAAGCTCATTCTTGATTACTTTGCCGCTGCTATCAAAGATGGCAAAGCTAAAACTGCAAAGAACTAACATTTAAATAAGGAGTTTTTAAAAATGGCAGATAAGAAAAAAGCTGCAACTAAAACTACCAAAGAAGTTGCTGGTGAAGCAAAAGCTATCAGCATTGAATTAATCAAGAAACTTAAAGAGCTCTCTGGTGTTGGTTTGACCGACGCTAAGAACGCTCTCGTTGAAGCTAAAGGCGATTTCGACAAAGCTCTCGCCGCTATGCGCAAGAAAGGCCTCACTAAGGCTGAAAAGCGCGGCGATCGCGAAACTCGCGAAGGCCTCGTCGAGGCTTACATTCATGATGGTCGCCTCGGTGCAATCGTTGAAGTAAACTGCGAAACTTCTTTCGTCGCTAAGACTGACGAATTCAAGGATCTCGCTCACAAGATTGCAATTCAGGTTGCTAGCATGAACCCACAATGGGTTTCCGAAGCTGACATCCCAGCCGACAAGCTCAAAGAAGCTCGCGAAGCTGCCGAAAAGTCTCTCACTGGCAAAGAGCCAGAAAACCGCAAGGAGCAAATTATCGCTTCCAAGGTTAGCAAGGCTTTCGCTGATCGTGTTCTTATGAACCAAGCCTACATCTTTGATGAAACCAAGACTGTTGCTGAATACGTTAAAGACGTTATGGCTAAGACTGGTGAAAACATTCAGATTAAGCAATTCAAGCGCATCGAGCTCGGCGTTACTGAGTAATTTGTAGCTAATAAAACTTCCAGTCTACGGGCTGGAAGTTTTTTGGGGCTAAAAAAATATCCCCTAGAGAGAAGGGGATATTTTTGTTAAATGCTATTAGGCTACGAGCTTTTCGCCACGGAGCTTAGCGGCAATATCGGATAGATAGAAACCGATAACACCACCAATTACTGGGAAGATTACGTAGGTTACGAGCATTGGCATCAAAGCGCCCATTAGAGCATCGAAGCCTTCGGCGGATGCTGGAAGTAAGCCATACATCAAGCCAGCGGCTGGGTTCATGATGAATATGTTATCACCAATACCGAGGAAGGTATTGCACATAACAACGGCAAAGAGCATTGCAAGGAAGATACCACTAGCAGCAATCGCAGCAAAGGTGAAGACACCGCGGCGATAGTTGGTAGCACGTGCATAGAAGAATGCAATGATGATTGCGCCAATGAATTCGATCATCGTGATTGGCCAGAAGAAACTGAAACCTTCGGTTGCAGCAACGACGCTATCAGCCGATGCGAGCGCTGGCAAAGCGACGGATTCGGCGTTAATGTTGCCAGAAGCAACACCGGCGTTGTAGAAACCGTTTACAATCATGAAACCAAACCAAGCACCGAGAATCTGAGCGATGAAATACAAAACGCCACGAATCGCAGAAACGCGACGGCTTGCCATCATACCAGCAGTGATGATTGGGTTAAGATGTGCGCCAGATAATGCATGAACAGCGGCGATAATGCCGATGTATGCAAAAATCAAATAAAGCGGATTGAATAAGCCGAGCGTAAGGGCAACGGCCGTAATAAGACCAGTACCAATAATCTCGCCAATCAATGCGCCGATAATCTTAGTGTCTTTGAAGATAGTAAGGATGTTCTCTGTCGGGTCGCCTTTGCGAGCGAAGAATTCCTTAACTGGATGAGCCTTCTCGGACATGATTTTTGGTTTTTCTTCTACCGGCTCTGCGATAACTTCTTTCGCGACTACTTTCGGTTTCTTTGCAGTCTTGGCAGAAGTCGTCTTAACGGTAGTCTTAGCCTTGGAAGTTGCGCCTTTTACCTTCGCAGACTTACTTGAAGTAGTCTTCTTGGCGGCAGACTTCTTGGCCGACTTGGCTTTAGATGTTGCCATTTCTCCTCCTTTTAAGATATATGCCTCTATAATAACACAGTTTTTCAGTGGTCGCATCTTTAAAACGAAATTTATACAGATTATGCTTGTATGTTATACTAGATACATTCGCATAATACAGAAGGAGGACGCAATATGGGGATTATGGTAGAAAAAGACGAGCAACGTTCGCAGCTCGGGGAACGTATTACGGCTGACCTTCGTGAGCGCACCCAAAGCACGTCTGATCAGGAAGATTACGACATTGAAGATTCTGCACTACTTGAGGGTACGCAGAAGAGCACTCGCGCTGGCTGGTTTTGGATTACTTTAGTCGTGTTAGCTTTGATTTCGTTGGGCATTATCTTCTTCTTAAAATAAATAGAAACTGAAATTTAGCGCCCCACCGGGCGCTTTTTTGATATAAGGACACATCTCATCTGATAGTATGGTAAAATATAAGGTGTTATGCCTAGTATTTCGGAGTTAAAACAAGAGCTGAAAAAGCTCAATGCAGAATACGCCAAAATCAAAGACGTCCCAGCCGCCGAGCGGGCTGATTTTGGCAAACAACTAAATATTAAAAAGCAAAATCTCATGCAGCAAATTGCTGATGCTGAAGCTGCGGCCGAAGTCGCCAACGTTGAAGCGTTAGATATCACCGCTCCATGCGATATTAATGGTGCGCAACCAGAATTTTTGACGGCAGATTTTGGCAGCAAACATCCACTTATGACCGAGCTCGATCGCGTGATTGGCATCTATCAGAGCATGGGTTTTGATATTATGGAATCTCGTCAGCTCGATGATGAATTTCATATGTTTGACAGTCTTAATTTCGCCAAAGGTCACCCAGCACGTGACGGCTACGATACTTTCCGCACCGAGGAAGGCTTCATTCCGCCAGCTCACACTAGCACAATGCAGCATCGCGTTTTGAAGGCGAATAAATACAAGCTCGATGCCGGCAAGTCTATCGCAGTTGCCGTTCCAGGGCGCGTCTATCGCAATGAAGACGTTGACGCTACGCATGAGCACACCTTCTATCAGTGCGAGGGTGTTTATGTGTCAAAAGATTGTACACTCGGTAATATGCTCGCAATTCTGCGCGAGTTCTTCGAAAAATACTATGGCCAAAAGCTTAACATTAAAACTCAGCCGGGCTACTTCCCATTTACAGAGCCTTCGCTTGAATTCTTAATCGAGAAACCAAAATCCCTCGGCGGTAAGGGTGACGGTTGGCTCGAAATGCTCGGTTGTGGCATGATTCATCCAAACGTTCTTAAGATGGCTGGCATTGATCCAACCGAATATCAAGGCTTTGCATGGGGCGGCGGCATCGATCGTCTCGTTATGCTTCGCTACGGTCTTGGCGATGTTCGCAACTTTGAAGCTGCTAAACTTGATTTCTTGAAGGAGTTCACATGCTAATTTCACTTAACTGGCTCAAAAGTGGCCTCGAGACGGACGCTATCTCTGACGACGAATTAGTTAAACTAATCGGCGCCCGCTTAGTAGAAGTTGAAGGCGTAATTGATGAAACGCATAAATACGACGGCATTTACGTCGTAGAAGTAAAATATTGCGAAAAGATTCCAGACACTCATTTAAGTCTCTGCAAAATCGACGATAATGGCGTTGCGAAAGACGTCGAACGTGATGAGAACGGCTATGTCCAGGTTATGTGTGGCGCGCCAAATGTTCACGTGGGCATGTTTGCGGCTTGGATTGCGCCAGGTGCAATCGTACCAGCCACCTATCACGATGCGGAGCCGTTCAAAATCGGCATGCGCCGTATGCTTAAGAAATATGATTCTTATGGCATGATGGCTGGCGCTGATGAACTTGATTTTGGCGATGACCATTCTGGCATTGTTGAGATCAATCCTAACTATGCTCATGCTGGCAAGACGCTTTCTGAGACGTTTGGTAACCTCAGCGATAAAATCCTCGATATCGAAAATAAATCCCTCACGCATCGCCCAGACACCTTTGGTATTCTTGGTTTTCGCCGCGAGGTAGCTGGCATTCTTGGCCAGGAGTATAAATCCGAAAAATGGTATCTCAATCCAGAGCAAGAGTTCGACAATGATCCAAAAATTAAACTAGACATCGAAATTGATGAAAAGTTGTGCCCTCGCTATACGGCAATTGTCTTTGATGCAAAACTCGAGAATAAGAAACCTTACTTGGACTACGAATCGACACTTTTGGCTCGCTCGGGCATGCGCCCAGTCAGTCCAATTGTTGACGCAACAAATATAGCGATGCTTGCCTTTGGCCAGCCGCTCCATGCTTTCGACTATGATAAATTCGTAGCCGTTGGCGGTAGCAAGACACCAAAAATCATCGTTCGCGCCGCTAAAGAAGGCGAGAAGCTTGAATTACTCGACGGCAATATAGTTGAACTGAATACTGACGATATCGTAATCACTAGTAATGATGTCCCAGTTGCACTTGCCGGTGCAATGGGTGGCGCAAATACTGCCATTGACGAAAATACTAAACGCGTAATTCTCGAATCGGCCACCTTTAGCCTCTATAATTTGCGCAAGACGCAGATGGCGCATGGTATCTTCTCTGAAGCCATTACACGCTTCACGAAGGGGCAACCAGCGGGGCAGACCAAAGCCGTAGCTTTGCGCTTTGCGAATGTCACCTCAAGATATTTGACTCCACTTGCCTTATTCGATAGTCAAAAAGAAGAGCCGACTCCAGAACAGGTCACTGTTAGCCTCGCACAAATTAATAATTTGCTCGGCACAGATTTCGACATTAATGAAGTCTGCCAAATTCTTGAAAATGTCGAATTCGACACCGAAGTTGATGGTAATAAAATCATCGTCGACGTACCATTCTGGCGCACTGATATTCATATTGCCGAAGATATCATCGAGGAAGTTGGCCGCTTGTCTGGTTTTGATAATATTACGCCAGTTTTGCCACTTCACGCTACGAGCGATCCAAATCCATTATTCCAACTCAAGACGCATATTCGCGACCATCTCGCCGCACATGGCGCCAATGAAGTGCTTACTTACAGCTTCGTACACGGCGATTTGTTAACCAAAGTTGGCCAGAAACCGGAAAACTCTTATAAAATCGTCAATTCGATTTCGCCTGAATTGCAATATATTCGTCAGAGCATCGTGCCGAGCTTGCTAGATAAATCCTATGCGAATGTTCGCGCCGGCCATGCTAAGTTTGCCTTATTCGAAATGAATCAGGTCTATCCACGCACGCTCGGCTTCGATAACGATAATGTCCCACAGAACGCATATCAACTCGGTTTTGTATATATCGATGGTGCAGTGAAATCGAATTACTATACTGCCAAGAAATACCTCGAATCTTTACTTTCTACGCTCGGCGTAAATTACAGCATCGAAGCTTTTGAGGCAAATGATGAGAATGCTTACTATGAACCAAAGCGCTCCGCGGCAATCAAGTCACATGATAAGGTGATTGGCTATCTTGGCGAGATTAAGGCTAGTATCTTGCGTGGCTTTAAATTAGCTACCGGCACGGCCGCATTTGAGCTCGATTTGCACGAGGTTTTGCGCTTCGCTGAAGGTGCCACGCATAAAGATTTCCGTGTTAGCCAATATCCATCCGTCTCGCGCGACGTAACGTTAAGCGTACCGCTCGATACGCCATATGTGGAACTTGAGCAACAATTGCGTAAGGTTCTTCAAAACAAAGAGCTTATCTTCAAGCTCGCTTGCACTTCGATTTATCAAGCCGAAGGCGCTACGACGAAGAATGTAAGCTTCCACATTGAGTTTGCTGACCCAGAGAAGACTTTGGAAAAAGCCGAAATTCAAGCTATAATGAAGAAATTAGAGAGTATTAAATAAGGGCGGGCTAACGGAGGTAAAATGATTGTAAACGAAGAAAAGAAGACGTCGCCCAAGCAGCGAATTATCATCGTTTTAATTGCGATTTTAATGTTAGGTTCGACCTTCGCGCTATACGCTGGCATTGTGCTTCAGTATCAAGGCGTTGGTGCGAAAACGGTTGGCGGCTTAACTACTGAAGAGCAGGATGAAATGCAAAACTTGATGTATGAATATCAGCAGAAGGTTAATGCGCAAGCAGACGAACTTTCCGCTAAATATTACGATACTTTCAAGGTTTATCGTGATCGCGTCCGCGCCTATAACGCCGCTGACGTGACTCAGCTCAAGGTGACCGACTTGAAGGTTGGTGACGGTCGTCAAATCGAGGATCTCGACGATGTCGATTATGCCGCCTATTATATCGGCTGGCTATCTGACGAGAAGGTATTTGACTCATCTTTTGACAATTACGAAAATCCGACTAAACTTAGCTCGCCGCTCCCAGGTAGCACGAATTTGATCCAAGGTTGGCTTGAGGGTGTCGCGAAGGGTACCGAGGAAGGCTATATCTGGGACGGTATGCGCATTGGTGGTGTCCGGGAAATTGCAATTCCGTCAGTCTTGGGTTATGGCTCAGAGGCACAGAACGACATTCCAGCTAACAGCCCATTAAAATTCGTTGTGATGTTGGTTGAAAAGCCAGAAGAGATCGAGTATCCAGCTCGCCTTGAAGAGCTTTACTCAAAGATGTACGGCTTGAAGTAAAAAAACACTCAGCCCGGCCTCAAAACCGGGCTTTTTGGTGCCTATATAGAGGTATAAGCATAAGCATACTTGACTTTTTAGGCCATGTGTGATATAATAGATGCATAACCGTTGAAAATATGCGGTTACGCACTTTGAAAGTAGTTCGATTCATCTCCTAATTGTTGATGTTCCATCTCATCCACTTTCAAAGCAGCCACCTGCATTCCTACTTACCTTCAGAGGCCGGTAGAAATGCAGGCGAGCTGTACACGAAGCTATCGCAGCTCGTGAAAAAGAGAAAGGTCTCGAAAGAGAAAGGGTGAGTAAAATGGCAAATTCTTGGTATCATGCATTTCATGCACAATTTAGTTGGGAGGTAGTAGTAATCGCAATCGCGGTTTTGGCCGCTGTATATCTGATTGGACGCAAGAGTGTTCGCATCGTTCCGATGAGGAAGAGAAAGAGTTCCGCAAATGGCGCTCAGACACTTCCTGAAAATGCTCCGCGCTACATCAAGGCAAAAGTTGCTCAGGCAAAAAAGGTAACTATGGGTGCTTATCGCAAGGCTGCTCGCAAGAGTGAACTTCGCAGATGTGACTCTGTTATCATGTTCCATAGCGCAACATTCGATCGCGTTATTGCGGCAATCGCTGCTATCGTGTTCGTAGCTGTTTTCGCGAAAGAACATTGGACTGGCTTAGTTCAGTTCTGGATCAATAGCCTTTCAGCTAATGATTCCGCTGCTTGGGGCGACATTATTGCTGCTAACTGTGTTGGCGTTTTGGGTATGGCTTACGCCTACCTTGCCTACGGTTTAGTTCGTGTTGGTCAGATTCATACTGCTGCTGTTCTGGGTGGGAGGTATCTTACCCGCGGAGTTGCACCGCTTTTCGGTGAAAGAAAATCTATCGCATTCTTCGCTAGCGTATTTGCGTGGGCTGTCGATAGCGAAATCGCTGAAAAGAAGGCTGCTGCCGAAGAGAAAGCTGCAGCAAAAGCGCGCACTACTACAACTCAGGACGACCAGACTGTCATCATCGGATTTCCGACACTTGCAATGAATCAGAATTACTACGAAAGGTCCGCTCGTTAATGGCGGGCCTTTTCCCATGCTCAAAAACTTGTGCTAAGATGAAGATATGGAACAGACCTTCTTCTTTTATGACCTAGAAACATCCGGCCTCGATCCGCGCGCTGACCGCATTATGCAGTTCGCCGGCCAACGTACTGATATGAATCTTGAACCTGTCGGCGATCCAGTTAATATCTTAGTTAAAATGAGCGAAGACACGCTTCCGAGCCCATATGCGATTATGGTTACGAAAATCACGCCACAATCGACATTGACGGACGGCTTTACAGAAGCAGAGTTTTGCAAATATGTGATGGATGAGATTTTTACGCCTAGTACTATTGCAATCGGCTACAACTCGATTCGCTTTGATGATGAATTTATGCGCCATATTTTCTGGCGCTGTTTTTATGACCCATATGAATGGCAGTGGAAAGACGGTCGCAGTAAGTGGGATATGCTCGATGCAGTGCGCATGACGCGCGCCTTGCGTCCGGAGGGAATCGAATGGCCAGTTACGAGCGAGGGCAAAGCTACAAACCGCCTCGAGCTCATTACGAAGCTGAACGGTATTGAACATAAACATGCACACGATGCGCTTTCCGACGTAGAAGCTTTAATTGACGTGACGCGTCTAATTAAAGAAAAACAGCCACAGTTGTATGATTACCTATTTAAGATGCGCGAAAAGCGTGCCGTTCAGCAAATGATTAATCTCGATAAGCCACAACCTTTCGTTTATTCTTGTGGCCAGTATAGTAGTGAGCATAATAAAACGTCTGTCGCTTTTCCGATTGCTCCAGCCAAGAATGGCAATGTCTTGGTCTTTGATTTGCGTCAGAATCTTGACGAATTGCTTGCGCAAGAAGAGCCGAAATTCTATCCGACCGTTAAAGAGCTAAAATACAATCACTGTCCAGCCGTGGCGCCACTTGGCGTACTGGAGCAGGGTGATGGCTGGCAGAAAATCGGCTTAACTAAAGAACAAATCGAAAAGAATAAAACCGCACTTTTGGCGCATCCAGATTTTATTGAAAAAATGCGCAGTCAAAATGAAGAGCGCCCAGAATTTCCGCCAGCAGTCGATTCGGAATCCGCGCTTTATGACGGCTTCTTGGATCCATCCGATAAGACTCGTTGCGATGCTGTGCGCGTTGCAAAATTAAACGACTTGGCAGATTTTCATCCAGATTTTCACGACCCGCGTCTACCAGATTTATTATTGCATTACAAAGCGCGCAACTTTGAGCGTAGCTTGACGGAATCTGAACATCAAAAATGGGAAGAGTATCGCCTCGCTCGCATTAAAGCTAAGCAAAATGAATATATTAAAGCTATTCAACAGTTAGCAGCCGAGGGTAAAGATTCTTACGTACTAGAAGAACTACAACTTTGGTATCAATCGCTACTACCATATTAATCATTTATGCTCAAGTTTTTAATTCTCTTTGCATAAAGTTATAATAAATATATGCAGTGGATAGTTGGTATAAATACCCTCAGATTTTTTGCGATTGTCCTGATCGTCATTTACCACCTCTTCCGTTCAGCTTTGCCGGGTGGTTTCATCGCAGTCGAAATTTTCTTTACATTATCCGGATTTTTTATTGTATCGAAATTAATTGAAGAATATCAAACCGAACGCCGCATAAATTATTGGAAATTTCTCGGCAAACGTTTGAAACGCATTTTTCCGAGCCTGTTGATTTGCGTTGTGTCGACGCTATTATTATCATTCTTAATCCATCCAGACATTGTGGCTGGCATTCAAATAGATTCCGCTACAGCGCTTACTTTTACAACAAATATCGCCGAGTTAATTACTGGCGGCAGCTATGAAAATTCCATCTCGCCAAACCTGTTTGAACACACGTGGTTCTTGGCGCTCGAAATGCAATTTTATTTGCTAGTGCCAGCTATCGTAGCGTTAGTTTTAGGACAGTCAAAAAAGATCAAATCCGGCTTGCGCACGCTCGGCTTCCTATTCTTATTCCTTGGCGTTTTCTCGATGGCTTTAATGATTGACTACGGCGGCATTTTTCATATGACGGATCGCGCTTATTTCGCGCCAGATGCGCACTTAGTTGGTTTTTGTTTCGGCGCCTTATTTGCCGTCGTGAATGCCTTAGTTCCGCGCACGCCACGCACGAAGAAATTCTTCCCAGCTTTGGGTGTGATTTTAGGAATTATTACGATTATAATTCTCTCATTTAAACTTAGTTACGATAACCCAATGACTTATTTCTTTGGCTTGCCATTTACGGCCGTGCTGACCGTAATTATGATTTTCTGCATAATCAAATTACAGCCAAATACTCATGTGCGTCGCAAAATTTTATTACCACTTCAATTGTTTGAAAAACTTGGCGAGATGTCGTTTGGTATTTATTTATTCCACTGGCCATTATTCATTATCTTCGGCGAACTATTTGCGCACTTGGAGGCCTGGTTCGCGCCTACGCTTTGTGTTGTACTTAGCTTAATTGCCTCCTACTTCACGACGAAGGTTAACGTCGATCGAATTTGGGCTAAATTCAAGACCGCCAGGCCGGCCTACCGCATGAAATGGGGAATTGCTTGTTTGGCGATAATTGTTCCAACCGTGCTCGCGCTCGTACGTGCACCACTCGCGTCTAGTATCGCGATGCAACTAGACGAGATCGGCTCGGAGGGTGTCGCAATGGCGGAAGAAAATGGCGATAGGGCGGATTATATCGGTCTCGCTGGGGCAATTCACGATTCTGGTGTAGCATTAGACAATCAGTTTAAAGCCACATTAAATCCAGATTCTATGCCAAAGCGCAATTCGCAAGCCGCTCCGAATGCTAACGCAGCGCAGGTACTCGTCATTGGTGATTCTGTTACGCTTGGTGCTAAGGCTGCACTCGAATCGACCATTCCTGGCACCTTTGTAGATGCGAAGGAGTCGCGCGGCATTGAGACGGCGACGAGCATTATTGCGGGGTATAAGGCTACTGGTAAGCTTCCTGGCACGATTGTAATTAGCCTTGCCACGAATGAGCGCACGATTACGGATTCACTACTACAAAACATCGTGAACGTAGCGGGGAATGATCGAAAGTTCATTCTTGTTACGGCCTATGCTGGCCCACAGCAACCGCGCGACCGTCAGAATCAGGCCTTGAAAGATTTTGCTAATAAGCATGAAAATGTTTATATTGCTGATTGGTGGGCGGTTTCGCACGACAACTGGTCATTGATGTATGCCGACCATATTCATCTCAATCCAGAAGGCCGAGCCACTTACGCGAACTTAATATATAACGTGATACGGAGTATGCAATGAAAACTAAGAAAACTAGTCGCGCTCATATTCGCCGTCAAATTCGCAAAGCTAATCGCATCGCGCGTGTTGATATTGAACAGCCTAAGCGTATCCGTAGGCGTATTATTCTAATTATTTTAATTATCGCGTTCTTGGTCGGCGAAGGATTCGCGTTGGTATTTGCGAAAAAGGCCTACGAGTATAATCTCAGCGTCGATCTGGCCGAGGAGATGGTAATTCAATTAAGTCTAATTGACTCAGCATTGCGTACGGGCGACCGCGCTGTCTATGACAAGGCTTATGCGAAATTTCATCAACAGTTGCTCGAATTTTCGCAGAACAATCATGTGCGTAGTCATGCACAAGATTTAGCTAATCGCTTGGCGACTTATCATAATATTCTACTCGACAATTCCGAGCTTGAGGAAATCATTAATTTGCATACAGCTACGATGAAAATTAGTAATTCCGCTAATTCAGTAGAAACTCAGGCGCTCGATAGTAAAAATATCGCTCAGACTAAACAGGATTTTGAAGCATTATTATTTACTCTTGAACAAATTCAAACCCCAGAACTTGCCGAACTCAAGAATAAGGCAATCGATATGACAAAGGAATATATAGCTTACCTAAATAATGCGGCAGTTTGTATTGGCGTGTGTGCTTCTGGTACGATTGCCGAGAAGCAAGTTCAACTCCAAAGCCTAATCGAGAAATATCTATCCGATTTCGAGAAACTCGATGCAGAGTACTCCGATCCATACAACCCGAATTTACTGATTATTGAGCTCAGCAAATATAGTAAAATATAAGTATGCATAAGATACTTTTCCCTGAAGCCCATAACGACTTCATCCAGAGTGCTATATCTCGTCTGCGCGCAGAGAAGGTCTGCGAGCCGGTGCTGGAGCTCTGTGATTTGCCTAAAGCCTGCAAGATGCTTGCTGACGGCGAAGTAGATGCCATGGTTGCTGGAATTGATTACTCCTCGCGTGACGTCATCCTTGCCTGCCGCGATATTGTTGGTATGGCCGGTGGCGAATTAGTACCAGGCGAAAAACGCACTTTTTCGAGCCTATTTGTGGCCGAATTTCCAGATGGTCATCGCATTATTCTCGGTGACGGTGCCACTTGTAAAAACCCTACTGACGCTCAGTTGGCGGACATTATCGAATTAATTAACGACGCCGCTGATCGCATCTTGGACGAAGATCCATTAGTTGCAATGCTTTCGTTCTCTACGATGGGCTCTGGCGGCAAGGACCCGTCTATGGATAAGATTGCTAGCGCAATGTCTATCATACGCCAACGTCGTCCGGATATTATCATTGACGGCGAGATGCAACTTGACGCAGCCGTAAATCCGCGTGTGGGCATGAAGAAAGCACCAGATTCTAAAGTTGCTGGTCAGGCTACGGTATTAATCACGCCAGATATTAATGCGGGCAATATTCTATATAAATCCATCGAGCAATTTGGCGGCGCACATCTTGCCGGCCCAATCTTGCTTGGCTTTAACAAGCCCGTCTCTGACCTATCGCGCGGTTCAACCGTCGATGATATTGTCTTTACTACTAAATGTCTCGAGAAGCTAATTTAAGGAGGCTTATGTATCAAAATATTAAAGTACTTGTCTTTGGTATGGCACGTAGCGGCTACGAAGTCGCAAAGCTACTCAGCCATTACAATAACGAAATTATCGTAACGGATGCCGTTGAGCAGGATGCCGAGCATGTTGCGGAGTTGAAAGATTTAAATGTGCGCGTCGAGATTACTGACGATCCATCGAAGTTACTTAATGAGTCTTTCGACCTTATCGTAAAGAATCCTGGCATTAAATATAGTCACCCGCTTCTAAACCTTGCGCGTGAGCTTAACATTCCTATCGTGAACGAGCTCGAGGTCGCTTATCAATTTATGAACCATGAGGCGCAAATTATTGGCGTAACTGGCAGTAACGGTAAAACTACTACCATCAACTTGGTATATAATTTCTTAATTCAAGAAAAAGACGATGTAATTCTCGGCGGTAATATCGGCACGCCATTGTCGCACTATATCAACGACATCAAACCAAGTACGATTCTAGCACTTGAAATTAGCGATCATCAGCTTTGTGATATGTATAAATTTAAGACCAATGTGAGCGTGATTACGAATATTACGCCTACACATCTCGATTTTCATGACTCCTATGACCGCTATAAAGCTATCAAGCATCGCATCTTTAATAATCATACCGCTGAAGATATCGCAATTTTAAACACGAATAATGAAGAATCGCTTAAGATTGCCGAAGATATCCCAAGCCAGAAGATTTATTATGGTAGCAATAATCTAGATAAATGCTATTTCGATGAGCGTGCCATTTATTACGACGGAGAAGAAGTCGTTGAGCTGAAAGATATCCTACTCAAAGGTAAGCATAATTACGAAAACATCTGTGGCGCCATCGCGGCCGTCAAAGTATTCGGCATTAGCAATGCCTCCATCCGTAAGGTGCTTGCTGAGTTTAAGGGTGTTGAACATCGTCTAGAATTCGTAGCTGAGCATCATGGCGTAAAATACTATAACGATTCAAAGGCAACCAACTGCGTCTCGACGAATATCGCTTTGCAGTCGTTTAATGAGCCAACTATATTGCTCCTTGGTGGTACTGACCGTGGCCATTCGTTCTATGATTTAAAGGATTCGATGGGACATGTTAAAGCCATTGTTGCCTACGGCGAAACTAAGAACCGCATTGCGGATTTTGCAAAAGACCTCGGCATTCAATGCGAAGTGCGCGACACTCTAACTGAAGCTATGCATGCGGTCAAAGATCTCCAAGCTTCTGGCGATATTGTTCTATTATCACCAGCCTGCGCTTCTTGGGATCAATATGCAAAATTCGAAGATCGCGGTGACGAATTCAAGAAATTAGTTGCAGAAATCAATCAATAAAAAATTCCCCCGTAAGGGGGATTTTTTTATTTCTCTGCAAGTGTTGTGCCTTTAACTTCGAGGTCCGGTTTCTTCTTATGCGAGTCAATCCGCATACGAACGTCGCGCATAACATTCATGTAGTAAAGGAATGCGTCAAACGGAGAATCGTAAGGCGAGAAGTAGGCGTGTACGTCACCGTCATTGAAATACTTCGTGCACATGTAATAAACCAAATCGGACGTTTGCAAGCGGCGCCAATCTTCAATCAAATCTTTGTCGTTGGTAGCCATGATTTCTGGCTTCAAATCATAAAGATTCTTCATAGCTTCATGTTGCATGGAATTACCAAGCCAAGCAGTCAAATCACGCTCGCTGTCAGCCCAAGTAACAGTCCATGGCATAGAAATCTCATCTTTCGGCTCCATTGAATCGCAGGCTTCAGAAATAGTGAGGAAGTTTTTATCATCTTCTTTGGTCCAACGGCTAACTAGCGTTTCGAAGAATTCAAAGATGCCAGTATCTTTCCAAATATTCTCACCGAAGGTCTCGAAGTCCATAAATAGGTTGAGCAACGGACCTTTTTCGGCATCTTCATCGAGCCAACGGATATATTTATCAATCGTGAGCGGCCATTCATCCCAAGTCTTATCCGAGAAGCGGAAGGCGATATCGTCAGAGCGCTTGTAATTCTTAGTCAGCAGTTTGATGTTGTGACAACCTTCTGGGCGGTAAACGTAATTTGGGCTACGTTCGCCGAGCACCTTATCCCAACCTTCAGCCAAGACGCCTTTGAATCCATAATCCTCTGCCCAACGTGCCAAATCGTTATTGTAGCTAAACTCGGTATTGCGGAAAATCTTCGTCTCTACACCAAACAATTCACGTACGCGGTCTTGGTGGATGCGTACTTGCTCGGCAAATTCTTCTTGATCATAGAAAAAGGCGAGGGAATGATAATAAGTCTCCGCCACAATTTCCATGCGACCAGTCTTAGCGAGGCGTTGCAATGATTCGATAATGTCAGGAGCCCACTCTTCAGCTTGTTCCATAAAGGAGCCAGTAAGAGAAATAGAGAATTTGAAACCAGGATAAGTGTTAATTAATTTTTCAAGACGCTCCAACATCGGGCGGTAAGATTTCTCGGTAACCTTCTTGAAAATGCGTTCGTTGTTCGTACCGGCGAACCAGTCTTTTTCCGTCCAATACTCGTGATCATACCCAACAGAGAAGATATTGTAATGCTTCAAGCGACGTGGCTGATGCATATGCAGATACAAAACAATCGATTTCACTCTAGCGTCTCCTCCACTTAGAATCGGTTTCTTTTATGTTTGCTTACTTCATCATACACCTGAATGCACTTTGCCGCAACGTCGTCCCAAGAGATGCGAGCGTATTCACGGCGTACACCATCTCTTAAAGTGCTCGTTAGGGCTGGGCTCTCGGCGATGTTTACGAGTGCTCCTGCTAACTTATCTTCATCCCAGAAATCATAGCGAACGATCGAATTCAAAACTTCGCCGACGCCAGATTGTTTCGTGATAATCAAAGCATTGCCATGGTGCGCTGCTTCGAGAGCAGTTAGACCAAATGGTTCAGATACGGAAGACATTACGAAGACATCAGAAATACTATAGATGTCGCGTAATTGTTTACCGCGAATAAAGCCGGTAAAGATAACATTCGAAGAAATACCAAGCTCAGCCGACATGCGCATAAGTTCGTCTTTCTGCTCGCCATCACCAGCAAAGAGGAAAATCATCTTTGGATGAATGCTGACCGCACGTGCGGCTGCACGCATAAGATGGAAGAGGCCTTTCTGCAAGGTGAAGCGACCTACCGTCGAAACAATCGTGTAACCTTTTTCCTTCAAGCCTTCAATGTACTGATAGCTTGAACCATCGTAATGGTAGTCGTCGCTTGGTGCGTCGAAGCCGTTATAAGCGACATCGATCTTGCTCGGTGGAATACCATATTTCTCGACAATGATATTCTTCGTAGCCTGGCTAACTGCAATAATCTTATCAGCCCAGACTAAACCTTCATACTCAATCTGATGAATTAGTGGATTGCCGCCATTTTCGCCACCGCGATCAAACTCGGTCGCATGTACGTGTGCGACTAGCGGAATGCCATAGTTTTTCTTTGCCAAAATACCAGCCTCATAAGTCAACCAGTCATGTGCATGTACGAGATCTGGCTTAAATTGCATTAGGTACTGCTCAACAAACTTGCAATAATCGCGCTGAATATCGCGAATCGAGCAAGGACGACCCTGTGGGCAAATGCAGTTTTTGTCTTCTACGGTCTTGGAAGAATAAGCGTTGCCGCCACCATAAAGGAATTCAGGACTCATAGGAGTTGCAGAGATGACGTTCATATAGTCGATATGGTGATCGGCTTTGTATGGAACGACAAAATCAATGTCAGCGCCCATTTTTGCCAAACTCTTCGACAAATTCAAGCAAGCTACTCCAAGTCCACCGCTGTTGTGTGGTGGTAGCTCCCACCCTAACATTAAAATTTTCATCTACTTTTTAGTTTAGTCCTTATACTTCAAAAACACAAGCAAAATGCGTGGTATTTTTAGGACTTTTTTTGTAAAATGTGGAAAAGATACAGATAAGGAAATCCTATGTCAGAAAAATCAACTACTAAACCATCAAAAAACGTTGTAAAAATTACAAAAACAGATAAAACCGCAAAAAATGCTAATGTTGTAAAAAATACTGAAACGGCGACAAAAGCACACACGAAGCTAACCGCACCAGACGGCCCACGTTGGTATCATTATTTAGCGTTGGTGGTGGTGCTAGCTTTGGCAGGTGTGGCGGTTTGGAAAATCTTTCACATCTACGATCCATCTATGTTAGGTGCACAGCATTCGGTTCGCTACTTTTATGGCTGCACCGAAAAAGACGGCGTCGGCTTTACGGACGAGCAAATCGACTTCCGCAACTACGGCGTCCAAGTTGGCGACATGTTTGGCCCTAATGGCCATACGAATAATAAAGACGAAGCTTGGATCGAGATTACTGAGCTTAGTGATGACCATGCTATCGTTAGCCGTCATAGTGGCGACGGCGATTGGAAAAGCCGCTCCGTCAATTACGGTTACGAGCTCAGCTTATATAAAGACGGCGAAGTGAACGAATGTGGGGAAGCATTACTTTTCACAATATACTAAACATATGTCAATACCGCTAGCGCCATTGACAAAAGGCGTAAATTATGATAAATTATATATTGCACGCGGATTACTATCCGTTGTACTTTAAAGCGCTTTAGATCCATTGAACGGATTGGCAGAAAGGGGGCAATATGCCAATTTACTTCAATACGCCAACGCGTATTTCGGGGAGTTATTGTGACTATAATTCTGGAATGATTCATCGTCGCTGCCGCACCTCTGGCCGCGGTCATCGTGAGGCACCGATGGATGTCAGCAAAGGAATTATGCGCAAACTTGGTCCCAGTGACTATGATTGTGGTGTGGAGCCAGGCCTCACGGTCTTGGAATATAGCTACTACAGTGGCTATTATGTTAGCGCACGCTCAACGAGGACTCCATCAAGATACTCGTCGATCACACTCGACCTATATACGGTGAATCCGAAAGCAGACCTATACACACGTACCGATGCGGTGCTAGTGCGTAATTGCGACCGCAATCGCGTGGAGGTGCTTTCTGGAGGAGGGTACGACAAGCAAGGAGAACGTTGTTGCGACAATATCTTCTTGCGCGTCCGAGTTCCAGCGATCATCGTGATCCAACGTCGCCGAGAGCTCGAGTCGTTTACACCGTATGACTACTTCTATCTTGTTACTCGTGATGGGGTTCAAGAAATCATGGCTGCTCGTGGCGATGATACGACCCCACTCGCAGGAATTTCAGCGAACATCAAAGAGGATTGGGAGTACATCTAAGCACAAAAAACCGCCGGCATTGCAGCTGGCGGTTTTCTCGTTTTCTAGAGCGCAAACTGTGAATTATACAAATCAGCGTAGAAGCCGCCCTGCGCCATTAATTCCTTATGGTTACCAGTCTCAATGATATTACCTTCGTTCATTACGAGGATTAAATCGGCATTCTTAATGGTCGATAGGCGGTGCGCAATGATAAATGAAGTGCGACCTTCCATTAATTTATCCATCGCTTTCTGGACTAACTCCTCGGTACGCGTATCGACATTCGAAGTTGCCTCGTCGAGAATTAAGAAAGGTGCGTCTTCGATCATGCCGCGTGCAATCGTAATTAGCTGTTTCTGACCAGCGGAAATCGAATCGCTTTCCGTCACCTCGGTTTTTAGACCTTTCGGTAAAGTTTTAATAAAGTGGCTAAGACCCACTGTATCGCAAACCTTCATAACTTCTTTGTCGGTGACGTTTGGATGATTATAAACGATGTTATCGCGCACGGTACCACTAAACATCCAGGTATCCTGTAATACCATCGTGAATAGGGAATGGATTTCTTCACGTGTCATTTCTTTGGTGGACTTACCATCAATACGAATATCGCCAGATTTAATATCATAGAACTTCATCAATAAGTTCACCATGGTAGTCTTACCAGCGCCAGTTGGGCCGACGATTGCGATTTTTTGGCCAGCTTTGGCTTTGGCTGAAAAATCCTTAATAGTTAATTTCTCGTCGCTATAACCAAACTTTACATGGTCGAATTCAATATCGCCGCGGACGTTATCTTTGTCGATATGCGCAGTTAGGCCACGTTCGCTCGGCATCTCTTCTTCGTCGATAAATTCAAATACACGCTCGCTTGAAGCGGCGGCTGGCTGTAAACCACCAATCGCCTGTGCGATGCGGGAAAGTGGTGAAGAGAATAAACGTACATAAGAGATAAATGCCACGATAATACCAAAGCTAATTGCGCCGTTCATCGTGAGAAGTGCGCCGGTTACACAGACTGCTACGTAACCAAAGTTACCCACGAAGGCCATGAATGGGTGCATCATGCCAGAGAGGAATTGGCTACGTTGGTTGGCAGTGTGGATTTTCTTATTGATGCGATCGAATTTCTGATCGGCGGTAGATTTGCCATCATAGGCTTTAACAACCGCGATACCAGAATAAACCTCCTCGATGTGTGAGTTCATGTTGCCTAGCTCGACCTGACGATCAGTAAAATATTTCTGCGACTTGGATAGGATAATAGCTACGAAGATGAAGCCGAGCAAGCTAGAGACGATTGCGACTAGCGCTAAAATCCAGTTCGTCCAGAACATCATTACGACGGCGCCGAGCAACAATGATCCTTCGCCGATAATGGTACCGAAAGAGTTATCAAGGCTACTTGCGACCGAGTCTACATCGTTTGTGACGCGCGACAAGACGTCGCCGATTTGATGCTTATCAAAATACTTTAATGGTAACTTGTTAATCTTGTGCGAAATGCGATTGCGTAAATTGCGCGCAAAACCAGATGTAACACGTGCCATCACCCAACCTTCGAGAAATTCGAGAAAAGCGGAGGCTAGGTATAAACAAATCATCGTGAATGCCAATACGCTAATCGCTTCATAATTCATTTGCGGGCGAATTAAGTTTTGAACCGATTCTGGCATCTTATCAATCGCGGCATAAAGTTGCGTCGCAATTGCGGCGCGGTTGTCGCCGTTCGATTCATAGGCTTTATTGACATACTCATTAGAGAGCTTAGCGAGCTCCATTTTGTCCTCAACGGTAATCGTCTGGCCGTCAATAACGCTTTCGTTCATCGGATCTTTCATGACTTCCGAGAAGATGTTGGCCATTTTCTCATTATCTATCATGATACCGGCTGAAATTTCGTCGGTAATTTGCGCTAAGATATCTGGTGCTACGACCGATAAAATCGAGCCACCAACTGAAAGGAAGATTGCAAAAACAATTGCGACATAGAAGCCCTTCATTTCGCTCAACATGCGCTTGATAGACTTGCCAAAATCCTTGGCTTTGCCCATATCTTTGCCACGACCGCCGTGGCCGCCACCGTTAAACATTGAGCTCCTCCTTCGTTAACTGCGAGAGTGCAATTTCTTTATAAACCTCGCAATTCTTCATTAGTTCTTTATGTGTACCATATCCAACACATTCGCCCTTATCGAGTACAATAATCTGATCGGCGTGCATGATGGTACCAATGCGCTGAGCGACGATTAGGCTCGTAGCGTCCTTGGTGTAATCTTTTAGAGCCTGGCGCAAGGCGGCGTCAGTTTTATAGTCGAGTGCCGAGAAGCTATCATCGAAAATATAGATTTCCGGATTGCGCGCAATCGCACGGGCGATGGCTAGACGCTGCTTCTGGCCACCAGATAAGTTAGTACCAGATTGCGCAACATGTGAATTATATTGCTTATCAAGCTTTTCGATGAAATTCTTGGCTTGCGCAACTTTGGCGGCAGTTTGAATTTGACGCTCGCTCGGCTTACCGTTACCACTGTCACCATAAGAAATATTACTTGCAACGGTGCCACTAAAAATTACGGCCTTTTGTGGAATATAACCTAGTTTACGACGTAGTGCTTTTTGCTTGTAATCTTTAACATTTACGCCATCGATAAAGACTTCGCCGTCAGTTGCGTCATAGAAACGCGGTACTAGATTAATCAAGGTAGACTTACCAGAACCAGTCGAACCGATAAAAGCGACCGTTTGGCCCTTTTCGGCTTTAAATGAAATATTGCGAAGTAGATATTCTTCGGCATCGGGATATTTGAAAGATACATTGCGAAATTCAACGGTACCTTTTTCGGCCGTTTCGTCATCAAAGTCACCATCGGTAATCGTGATTTCTTCTTCGAGCACTTCATTGATACGCTCGGCAGAAACTTGCGCGCGTGGAATCATCATGAAAATCATTGCTACCATCAAGAAGCTCATAATTACGTGCATTGCATAAGAAGAGAAGACGACCATATCGCTAAAGACGGTTAGTTTGTTGGCCATCATTGAGTTACCAATCAGATATGCACCAATTACATAAATCGTCAAAGTAATACCGTTCATGACTAGATACATCATTGGTGACATTACACTCAATACGCGATCGACGAAACGGTTAATATCGGCGAGCTCGGTGTTGCTCTTGTCGAATTTGTGCTCCTGATATTTCTCGGCATTAAATGCTCGTACGACGCGGATACCGGTGAGATTTTCGCGCGTAACGCTGTTGAGTTTATCGGTCAATTTCTGAATAATCTTGAAGCGCGGAATTACAATCATCATCGTAGTAATAACTGTCGCGAGTAGAATAATGACTGCGATAGCGGTAGCGGTACTCCACTCCCAGCTTTTACCATGAATTTTTACAATCGCCCAAACTGCGCTCATCGGCGCGCGCACTAACATATTCGCGCCCATTGTAATTAACATGCGAGCTTGAGTGATATCGTTTGTAGTGCGCGTAATCAGGGAAGAAGTCGAAAACTTTTTGACCTCATTTAAACTGAGACTTTCAACCTTATCGAAAATCTTTTTACGAGTAATGAATGAGAAGTCGGCGCCGACATACGATACAAAATAACCTGCGATAATGGTCGAAATTAAACTACCTAAAGCGCAGAGCAGCATCATGCCACCGTTGCGCAAGATATCTTCCATTGCGCTACCTTCGGTCTGTACGAGCTTAGTGATCTCGGACATGTATTCCGGCATCTTTAATTCGAGGCCAACCTGGCCAGCGATAAATAGAATTGCTAAAGCGATAAAGATATAATCTTTTTTATATAAATTTTTTAAAAGTTTAAACATAGTCTAAGCTTTTGCTAGAAGTCTCCCAATTAATTAATTAATGATTTTTAATATATTTATTTTTACTTTGCTAAATTAAATTTCCCGATCCCCCAGCAGTACATCAGCCCATTAAGACTGTTCAGCACATGTAATTATAACATAACTTAACGACGCATGCGAGCGAAATAGGCTGCACTGAAGCCAACTAATAGTAGTCCACTGATACATACAATAGATATGAGAATATTATCGCCTGTTTGAGGGTTTAATTCTACTGGTGCCGCCCTGAGCACACTGTTAGTGAACGTGTAGGCTAGTGTTTGTGGATCTTGTGAAATCGAAGTTTTATAGCCATCTACTTCTACTTCTTCGAGTAGATATTTGTCCTGGTCTAAAACGGATAGATTTTCAAACACCACTTCCGATTCGCTATTCGATACATCTAGAGTCTTAGTATCAACGATTTCGCCATCGTAATACAAATTAAAGGTTATGGTTTCTGGTCTTATTTTGTAGTAATCATCATAGTCGTCCCAGACTTTCTTTACTGTTAAGTTGTATTTGTCGGACAGATACACGCGTGTAGTATTCGACTCGATGCCTACGATATTATAGATAACATCACCCGTAAGATTATCGATGGCATTCCATTCGCTATGTAAATTATTGTAGGCGAATGAGCTAATGTCTTCCTCTGATGGCGCTTTCATTTTTACCAATATATAAGAGTAACTAGATTGCATTAATAATGCTGGTTGATCATTTTGGTCTAGATATTGAAAAGCTAAAGAGCGAACTTTCGACTTGTCGACCGTTTCTTCGTCATATTCAACCCAGCTATTGTCGTTAGAAAGGGGACCTGCGTCTGGTTTTGGTGACCAATATGCCTTAATCTTAATCGGCTGATCATAGTAATCTAATTTCGATTCCGCATAGCTCGTATCGATGCCGTCAAAATTACCTTGCCAATAAGTATTACCTGTATGCTTTTCTTCGATATGGTCATACAACACAGCATTCGTAACCTTATTATTGCCAGTGCGTAAGCGAAGTTTATAAACGTAATCTTCGCCGAATCCACCCAAGACGTCATCGACTTCATATGTGCCACTATGATCGGTTAGCACGGAGACTTGTAAATCTTGAGTAGTAGATGTTACCGAAACTAAATTAATAGTTAAATCGGACGTACTCATTTGCTCATCCGACTTGCCGTTATCGTCTATATCTACCACATCTGAATCTAAAGTCCCATTATCGTTATCGTATTTATGGTTGTTATTAGTATTATGCTCCATTACTCGCCAAGCGGTATTTTTGAATGATCTACCATATTCAGCGTAAGAATCATAAGGTATGCGATACTTTACTGTAAAACGGAGCGGAGTATATACATTATATGCATTCGTATTGCCGTGCGAGGCGTTGTAGGTGGTAAATGGCCGCTCGGAAAAGTCTACAATAATCGCTATATGCCAACGTCCAGTATTGTGCCAGTTCTTTGTAATTTTTACAGTAGTATGTTCTTTTACGAACGATTGGCATTCATCAGAAGACGAGAACAGGCTTGCGCCATTCTTTTGCCTATAAGTATCTCCAGTCGGACATACATTAAGTGAATTGATTATTTCTTTTGGTGTAGAATCTGGAAGCATGCCTAATGGAAGCAGGTCGTAAAGTTTTACAAAATGATTCATGCCGGAATCAGGTATCTTGTCTTTAATTAGACCCCAATCGGATACTGAACCAAACGTAAAATCGGCGCTAGAAGCACTTATATAGAAACTTCCGACGAACGCTTCTTCTGCTGGCTTATAGGAAGGGGTAGTAGCCTGAGCTTTTCCTACTCTTTCAATGTGTCGAATCGCAGGTACGCTATATACTTTCCAAGTAGTATTCGCCACTGAACGCTGTTGATATTCGCCGTAATTACGTAAATCGTATTCCGAAACATGTTCGCGCGTAATTCCTTCAGCATAATTATCAAGTGTTGCTTCGTTTACGCGTTCGCCGTTCTGGAAAACTTGTACGTAATTGAAATTGTATAGCGTTCCATTAACCGGCAAAGATGTAGATTTTAGAGTAACCTTGGTACTAATGGATAATCCATTAATACTATCAGTTAAATCAAACAAATCTATGTACCAGGCCTGGACTTGCTTTTCGCCCGTAAAAGATATAGTTCTATTTGTTGTTGTGTAGTCTCCGAATTTTACAAAGTCATTTTCATTGCGATAGCGTACGTATACAGAATAGCTGTATTTATTTGTTGGAATATCAAGAGAGTTTCCATTTTTTAATACAGGTATTGTGATCGATTCAAAATAGTAATCATTATCGGGCAATTGTTGTGTTGCGCCAGTGTCATTATTCATGTAGTAGAGCAAATCGTCACCCATGCGGACGGTTTGTTTTATGCCTTCGTATCGAACTGTGAAGTTATTACTAAAAAACCCGTTTGGCCAGTAGGGGAAGATATTAAATCATAGTAATACAGGCCATTTCCGTAGGTATTTGGTACAGTGGCACCAGTAAAGTATTTACCAATGCTAACCGCATTTCCTGTATAGTTGAACTCATATTTACTTAAATCCAAGCTGACCGTATTTGTAGCCAATGTACCCTCATCGGTCTCAGATGCGTAAACTCCGTCAAGTTGTATGAGGTTAGTAATATTATTCGTGCCAGCTTCGGTATTGTAGACGCTTTTAGGATAGCCGACGTAGATGTCGTAGCAAGTATTATAAGAACCGCAACTGACCTTTGCGGAATCCGGCATGTTATATACGTAGTTTTCATCGTGTTCCAAAACGGTACCAGCTCTATTAACAACTTTTATGCCTTCAGGAAAAACAGTATCCACGCGGAATTCTGATAGGCCAATAAATTGTTGGTTAAGGGAAGTATTATTATATACCCTTGTAGAGTAGGAGATGCTAGAGTTTGAGGTTGAAGCTCCGTAATAATAGTATCTTACCTAGGTGTATTGATCGGCATTTTCGCCTAGGCCATCGTATGACTGGATTTTATATACGGAAGTATTAATACGATAATTTGCTTTTGTCCATGGATGGTTATACACGCGACTATATTCAAAGCTCGCCGCGTTACTTTCGGCGGAGGAGTTTAGGACGGCCTTCATATTATCCTCGCCAACGACGTGTGTGCAGCTACCATCGAATTGTTCAGCGTAGTACTCAGTACTAGAGCTAATAACATAGACGACTTGGATACTGCCTTCAACGTTCGCGCTTTCCTCGAGTGCGTCATGATTAGTAAATACGAAGTTACTTGTGTTGTAATTTTGATAGTTATAGTCCCAGAAGTAGGAATTATAACTTACCCCATTGGCGCCGACTGTAGTCGATACGGTCATATTTTGATCTTTTATCTTCGCAGCGTTTAATGGATTTGGAACCACGATTTGTAATTCGCCAGGTTCATAAGTTCGATCCATCGTTTCATTCTTGTAATTAATCTGCATCGTGACGGTGCGACTAAAACGATCAAGTTTGCTCGATTCTTCAATAATCCATTTTTCATCGACAATTGGATCTTTGCCTTTGTTTACTTCGGAATCAAAAAATAGTAATTCAAGTTTCCAATCATCTGGATTAATCTCAGCTAACGGAACGGCGCTACTTGGTTTAAAAATAATAAACAAGCTTGCGCTAATTATTAAGAGTGCAAAAAAATGCCACTAGCCTCTGTAGGCGACTCCTTTTCGTTAACCTCCTAGTATTTATTTTCACCTTCGGCCTCAAACATTATCGTTTTATCAGCCACACTTCACTACTTAAATTTAAGCATATGCACAATAAAAAAGCAAATAACGAGACAATAAAAAGTGGCCCCCGAACGTCGTCGGGGGCCGGTAAAGTTATCTTCGTCCACATCGCAGGACCAATTCTCGTTCGAAAGGTTGGTTAGGTGAGAGCGTCTGGCAAAACGCGCGACGAATGGGCGAAGTAACTTGCTTCATAAAAGAGATACTGTGGAGCTTGGAGTCCTGATTGATAAAAGTTCGGTGTTTCTTGACTAGCGGCGATGATTCCTGCCGCAAACTCTGATGTCTTTTATGTCTTGACTTCTTGCTTCCGTTATTGAAACTTGTTGTTCTTTCTGGTTCATCCCGTTGCCACGGGGGAGGTGTGTGATTTTAGCGGGTATACACACAGGAGACCAAAACTACCACAGTATCTCAAAGGGAACAATTCGCCCACTCAGCATTTGGAACCCGCGAAGGTTCACTTGGCATTCGGGTGTTATTGGCGAATCTGTTCATATCATAGGCTATTTTGAGTTAATTTGCAAGCATTAGCGTTTTATTTTGTAATATAAATACGCATTTTTTCCGCTATAATAGAGGATATGCGTAAGATTATTGCCATTTTTTGCAGCTTTTTACTCGCATTCTCGATGATGGGGTATACTTTTGCTACCAGTGATTTAGTGCCGCAAAAGAACGATGACGCATCCGAGGTTATACATGCTAAGGTGGACAATGTCGTATTTATTGGCGACTCGTACTGCGAAGGTGCTTTCATAAATGATATCGTCGGCTCAAATTATGATGAGGCGTGGGCGGAGGTGACTGCCAAGCTACTGTCGCTCGAGAATTATATTGTTAGCTGCAAGGGTGGCACGGGTTTCGTGCATGTTAATGAGGGTGTGCGCTTTATTGATCTAGTTAATCAGGCTAAAGATAAAGCCGAAGATCCGAATAGTATCGAGTGGGTCGTAATCGCGGGTGGCTACAATGATCATCCAGACAGCGACGAGGACATCGTGAGTTATAGTGCTGAACTCTTTGCGCGGGCGCACGAAAATTTTCCGAACGCCGAGATTCTAGTAGGTTTTAATGCTTGGAATACGACTGACGAAAATGCTCAGGAAAACCTCGACCGTGTACTTTTAACTTTGCGCCAAGTTGTTGAGAGTTATGATGGAATTACCTATATCGACCATCTTGAGGACGTGCTTTACGAGCATCCAGAATATTTTACCTCCGACCATCTTCATCCGAATGCTGATGGTCAGAAGGCTTTAGCCGAGCACCTTGCGGCTTTCATTCAAGAAACGGCAGATGCAAAAATGGCCACCCAACAGAAAGCGGCCGAGAAGTCTACGCCGGCGTCGGCGGATTATAGCTTTGTACTTTGGATTATTCTAGGCGCATCATTTTTAATCTATATCATCTACGGTTTGCGCCGTATTGCAATCGAAAAAAATGCCCAATCTTGATCGATTGGGCAGGGTGTCAGAAGCCAAGTTCGTAATCATCTCCACGAGCGTCACCGAGGTGCAATCTGCTCCGGAATGTCAACACTTAAGTGATCGTCCTGTGCGCACCATTTTTTGATTGCTTCGGTGGCCGCTTCGGCGACGGCTTCGTCTTCGATAGCTGATGCGCCAGACGCGCAGACGACCAGTAGGGCAAAAGCGCGATGCTCGAAGCAAAGCGTATAGCAAATTGCGCCACGATATGATGCAAAGCCGTGCTCCTCGTCGCAAGCGAGGTCGTTTAAGTCATAACCGGATCTTTCGCCGATACCCATTTCGATCGCCTTCAAACAAGCGGCGACTTTTAACGCCGAAAAAGCGTAGGTATCGACCGGCGCTCCCCGTTGTCTGCCACGATTAATGACATAATTTCCTTCCGGCGAGATGCGAGCGCAGAGCTCGTAGCGATCGGCGAAACAGGTATTTGCTTCCAAGATGTCTACCGCCATAGTGTTTTGGGGCAGATAGGAAATGCGAATGCATCCATCTCCGCTCTCAAAGCCCTCAAGTGTGGCCGCCTTTTGGCGACACGCTTCGATAATGTCGTCGAATAATCGACAAGTGGTGATTTTTATCATGATAAATCCTCCCCATAAATCAAGATTTCTGGCTTACTGTAAGTGTGAAAGGTCATGCTTGAAAAATAGCACAGATATTATCTATTATAGCACACTTTGGCTAAAAAGTCAAGATTAACAGGGGAGCGCGGACCTTCAAAAAGCCCCGCGGGTAAGCAGTGCGGGGCTTTTATTTTGTTTGTTTTAAAGCGTATGTAATAGGTCGAGCATACCAGCAATTGCTTCATTCTTGTGATGTAATTCATGGCGCTTCTCTTTGATTTGATCCTTAGCGGTCGCGAAGTTTGGATTATTCTCGTCGAAGAGGGCATCCTCCAACTTATCGATATCTACAATTAAGATATTACGTTCAACGCGAAGATGTTCTAGGCGTTTGCGAATAGTGTCATGCATATTTTCCTCTTCTGGTTTATTTTCTTCCGCTGGCGCAAGTGCGACGACCGGCTCTTCATCATGATGTTCTTCCTCATGATGCTCTTCGTCGTGATGTTCTTCTACTGGAGCCTCATCGTGATGTTCCTCATCATGAGATTCATCTTCGTGATGTTCCTCGTCATGATTCTCTTCATCATAGTGCTCCTCAGTTGGGGTTTCCTCATGATACTCTTCATCATGATGCTCTTCTACTGGAGCTTCATCGTGATGTTCTCCATCATAGTGCCCCTCAGTTGGGGTTTCCTCATGGCGCTCTTCGTCGTGAGATTCTTCATCATGAGATTCTTCATCATGAGATTCTTCTTCGTGATGTTCTTCTACTGGAGCCTCATCGTGATGTTCTTCATCGTGAGCTTCTTCATCGTGATGCTCTTCATCATGATGTTCCTCAGATGGAGCTTCGTCATGATGTTCCTCATCATGAGATTCTTCTTCATGGTGTTCTTCTGCTGGAGTCTCATCATGGTGCTCTTCGTCATGAGACTCTTCTTCGTGATGTTCTTCCTCATGATTCTCTTCGTCATGAGATTCTTCATCATGATGTTCTTCTGCTGGAGTCTCATCGTGATGCTCTTCATTATGGTGTTCCTCAGTTGGAGCCTCATCGTGATGCTCCTCAGCAGACGCTGGGGCTTCTTCTTTTTTCTCCTCAGAGGCTGGAGTGACTGATTCTTCTGGTTTTTCTTCGCGTGGTGGAATGGTAACTGAAAGGTCTTCTTGATGGAAGAATTCGCGTTCGCGACGTTCTTCGTCGAGGAGTTTCTTTTCTTCTGGATCTACGTCCTGCGTGGTTCCGGCACTAGGATCAGAAAAGAGGGAATGCATCTCTTCTTCGCTACGGCTATCCACGTAGTCGTCTTCTTTTTCTTCCTCTTCCTCTTCCTTCTTTTCTTCCTCTTCCTTTTCCGGTTCGCCGCCACTGCGCTTTGAGAGGTCATTTACATTAGTAGTTTTATCACCGCCAAAAGAGCTAAAATCGGTGACAGGTGTGTCAGTCGTTTCTTCCATAGGCGGATTAAAAATCTGCTCCTGCATGGCGATCATATGTTCAAATGAATCGCTTTTGCCAAAGCTTTTTTCGTCCTTATTAGACGCGTCATTATTATTCATTTATTTGCTCACCCTTTTTATAGAATATGCTAAAATTATATTAACATAAACGGAATGAGATTGACAAATATGCCAAAGAAAAAAATGCATAAGCCGGAAAAAGAGCAGATAAAAAAGGACGACAAAGTCACTCGTTATTTGCACGCTTCTGGCATTCTAATGGTGGTATCGAGTGTATTTATGGTCACTTTGCCACTTCTGTATTCACAAATCTATAATTATATGGCCGAAAACGCCGGCTTGCCGACGATTGACTGGTTAATAAACGTATCAGTCTTTAGCGGCATTATTATTGCCTTGCTATACTGTCTACTCGGCATCTTTGTCTTTAGGGCGGGCGAGCATAATACCCGTCTCGCTAGAGGTATGAGCGTATTTAACTCTATCATGGCTGTTTTGTCCGTAATTGCGACTGTAATGATCTTTATGCCAATTCCAGACGCAACTTTTGAATACGCCACATCTTTCTTCGTGTCTGGTAATCCAGCGGCGGGCGTATTTCCGATGTTTGTAGTTATGCTTGTAGACGCTGCGCTATTGGTCGGCCTAGTTTGTTCAGTGGCGATTCTCGACGATATGTGTCTCGTCCGTACGAAGAAGAAATAATACAAAAGCTAAACCGGCCCAGAAGGGGCCGGTTTTTTGATGTAACAAAAAATGGCAGGGGCGGCAAGACTCGAACTCGCGACACCTGGTTTTGGAGACCAGTGCTCTACCAACTGAGCTACGCCCCTACGGCTCCGTTTATTATAACATATCTCGGAGCATGGTAAAATATTACCAATATGTACGATAAATTTACTGAATTCATTAAAGACAAGCAGCATATCTGCGTGGTGCAGGCCGAAAATCCCGATGGCGACTCGCTCGGTTCCGCACTTGCGCTTGAGGAAGCCTTGGCGGACAAGGAAGTGTCGCTTTACTGTCCGGTCGATATTCCGAAATATATGCGCTATTTCGAAGGTTGGGGCAGGGTGGATATCGAATTCGCCTACAAGGCCGATGCGATTATTATTGTCGACACTGCCAGCACGACGCTTCTCTCCAAACTTTTAAACGATGGCGCGATTCGTAATTGTCTCTACAGTACGCCAGTGCTTGTAATTGATCATCACGAAACTGAGGCTGATCTCGAATTTCCGTACGAGAGCATTATTGAGCCAACGTCGAGTTGCTGTGCTTTGTTGTATAAAATTTTCAAAGATCAAAATATCGCCGTTAATGCGCAGTGTGCTGAAGATATTATTTATGGTATCCTTTCCGATACGCTCGGCCTCACTTCGCCAAGTACTAGCTCGGACGATTATCGTGCCGTAGCAGAATTGCTTGATGATGGCGCCAATATTGCCGAGATGGAAGAACGTCGCCGTGAGTTTTCGAAGAAATCGCCACGTATTCTCGACTACAAGGCAGATTTAATTAAACGCGTCGAATATCACCTCGATGGTAAACTTGCGACGGTTTTGATTCCGTTTGACGATATCCAAGAATATTCCGATGAATATAATCCGAACGTTTTAATTCTAGAAGAGCTGCGCTTAGTGGAAGGCGTTGAAATTGCGGTAGCAATTAAGACCTATCCAGATGGCAAATTGACTGGTAAGATTCGCTCCGCGCAACCAGTCGCCGACCAAGTCGCTGGTTTCTTTGGTGGCGGCGGCCATCCATACGCAGCCGGCTTCCGAGTCTATGACGACTATGAAAACGTCCTACCGGATTTGATCGAAGCTACTATGAAAGCACTCGACATTCATTAAATAAATCACTCGCTTGAAAGAGCGGGGATTTTTCTGCGCAAAACCGTCTCGCTTATGCTAAAATGGTAATATGCACGGGTTGGGCGTAAACATCAAAGAAATCAACGACCGCATCGACTTCTGTGATTACCTGTCGGTTGCGCAAATCTTTTTGAAAGATAATTTTTTATTAAACCGTCCGCTAGCTTTTTCGGACATTAAGCCACGTTTGCTTGGCCACTGGGGCTCCTGCCCTGGTATTAACCGCGCCTATGCAAACATTAAGGCGCGTTTTCCAGCGGCAGATTTTATCCTTGGCCCTGGTCACGGTTTTCCAGCATTGCAGGCGAATCTTTTCTATGACGGCCTCTTGCACGAGCGCTATCCTGAGGCAACTCACAATTTGCATGGCATTGAATACATTTGCAAGCAATTTTCCTGGCCATATGGTTTCCCATCACATGCTAGTCCGTTGACTCCGCACGTTGTGGCTGAAGGTGGCGAGCTTGGCTATTCGCTTGCGACAGCTTATGGTGTTGTATTAGGTCGCCCAGAGCGCACGGTAGCAGTATTGATTGGCGATGGCGAGCTGGAAACGGCAACGGCATTAGCTAGCTTAAACTTAAATAAGCTGCTCAACTCGAAATACAATGGTCAAGTTATTCCAATCTTGCACCTAAATGGCTACAAGATTTCTGCTCCAACTATCTATGGTCGCAGTAGCCAGCGCGAATTATTACAGATGTTCCGTGGCTTCGGCTATGATCCAATCATCGTTGACGGTACTGACACCGACACCTTCCAACTTGCGCTCAGTGAGCTTAAGCCGAATAGTTTCGTTATTATGAAAACGCCGAAAGGTTACGGTGGCCCAAAGGAAGTCGATGGTGTAAAAATCGAAGGCAACTGCGCATCGCATCAGGTTCCACTACCGAAAGCGAAGACCGACGAGAAACAATTACATATGCTAGAAGAATGGCTAAAATCATACAATTTTAAGGAGTTATACGATGAATTTACCAACCGAGGTTAAGGATCCAGGTCTCGAACTAACTTCTTCTGCCAAGGTTTTTGGCAATTGTTTGCGCGACGAATTGCGTACGCATGATGACTTTTATTTCTTTAGCCCTGACGAAACCACTTCAAACCGCTTAAGTGCCGTCTATGAGGCTTCGAATCGCGCCTGGATTCGCGACGTTGAAGCTTGGGATAAATACCTTTCTTCGAACGGCCATGTGATTGAGATGTTGTCTGAAAATACCTTGTTTGCTGTTTTGGCTGGCCATATTTTAAGCGGCGGCTGCGGTTGTATGACTAGCTACGAGAGCTTCTTACCGATTGTTAGTTCGCAACTTGATCAACATCTGAAGTTCCTCAAGCAGAGCAGAGAAATCGAATGGCGTCCACGCGTTCCAGCTTTAAATATCCTTTCTACTTCTTGTTGGCAACGTCAGGACCATAACGGCTATACGCATCAAAATCCAGCTTTAATCTCGAGCTTACTAGCGAAGCCATCTAACCTCGTAAACTGTTTCTTTCCAGTTGATGATGTTGCTGCTTATGCAGCCTGGGAATTCATGTCTCGCTCGAAAGATGTTGTAAATCTTACAACATTCAATAAGATCGAACAGCCACGTTGGATTGATATTAATCATGCCCGTTTCCAATTAACCAATGGTGGCGCATCAATCTTCGGCTTCGCCTCGGATGATGACCCGGAAGTTATCGTAGCGGCCACCGGCGATATTCCAACCAACGAGGCTATGGAAGCTATCGCACTCGCCAAGAAAGAAGTGCCAGATCTTCGCGTACGTTTTATTGGTATTGCGGCGCTGTCTTATGGCGCAATTGGTACGACCGAGAATAAGCTTAAACCATCTGACTTCGACGACTATTTTACTATTGATAAACCAATCATCGTAAACTTCCACGGCTATCCAGAAACAATGCGTGGTATTATGTCACACTATACCGATACGCGTCGTGCGGATATTCATGGCTATACCGATCAGGGCTCGACTACTTCACCAATCGACGAGCTCGCACGTAACCGTTGTAGCCGTTATGACTTGGCGGCCGCCATCCTTGAACGTTCCGGCCATTACGGATTTGAACGTAAGTTTGAAGACATGATTGTCGAGAACGCAAACTATGCCGTTCTTCGTGGTGTCGACAAGTAAGTTTTGACTTTTATGCGCTCGATGATATAATTTTGCTGTTGCTTTTAATGCGACAAAGTACCTTGAGAGGAGTGATGCTTTTGCATATTTTATGCACAGCTAGTAATCTGTCCGCTATTTCACCGAAGGAATGGTATAATACCACCATGAGCAAACTGATTCTTATCACTAACCCAGGCAGCGCCAGCCGCAAGTACGCCCTCTATAATGGCGAAGAACTTATGGCGCAGTTCCACTTTGAATATGAAGGCAAGAAAGTTGTCTGTACGATTAACGATGTTGATGATGGCAAGAAAAAAATTAAGCCAGATATTACCGACCTCAACGACGCAATCACGATTTTGCCACAAATTCTCAACGATGAGCAGTATGTCACTGGTCAGCACAAGTTGGCCGCTGTCGTAGTACGCATTGTTGCCCCTGGCGATTACTTCACCGAAGATCATGTGGTTGATGCTGAATATATGAAGCAGCTCAAAGAAGCCGAGAAGCGCAACCCAGTCCACGTTCCAACTACTGCAAATGAAATTCGTGGTATTCGCAAATGTTTCAAGGACGTCAAAATCATTTCCGTTTCTGACTCTGCTTTCCACTGGGAAAAGCCAGATACTTACAAGTATTACAGCTTTGATCCTACACTTGCCGATGAATACGAAATTAAGCGCTATGGCTACCACGGTTTGAGCTATGCGTTCATTTCTCGCTATATGAAGGAACAGGGTATTTTGCCAGAGAAGCTCGTTGCGATGCATCTCGGTTCCGGTTCGAGCGTTTCGGCTATTTTGAACGGTCACGCAATGGATAACTCCATGGGCTACACGCCACTTGAAGGCCTCGCGATGAGCACGCGCGTCGGTACGATTGATGCCGCCGCTGCGCTTAACTTAAAGAAGGCGCTCAAGATGACTTCTGATGAAGAATTCTTGCTTTACCTCAATAAGAAGTGCGGCTTGCTTGGTCTTTCTGGCATTTCTGATGATATGCGTGACGTGATTAAGGCTCGCGATGAAGGTGATCTTCGCGCTAGCACGGCACATTCTATCTTTATCTATCGTATTCAGAGCTATGTAGGTCAAATGGCCGCTACGCTTGGCGGCGTCGACGCTCTAGTCTTTGCTGGTACGATTGGCGAACGCTCCGAAGAAATTCGTCGTCTTGCCACTCAGAAGATGGAATACCTCGGCTTTAAGCTCGATGAGGCAAAGAATTTGAATCCAGAATTCACCGATCGTTATGCTTTGATCTCTACGCCAGACAGTAAGCCGATTTATATCGTCTACACTGATGAAACTGCTCAGATGATCTATCGTGCACAGAAATTCCTCGAAGATTAATCGTTAATCTTCCGAAGAGCCCCACAACCGGGGCTCTTTTTTGTTATGATAAATATATGGAGAGATTTTTTGATTACTTTACGCCCGAGCATTACGATCTCGATTTGGCTATCAATGACGAGAAAACTAAAATTAACGGTGTCGCCACCATTAAAGGTGAAGCGAAAAATGAAACCATCAAACTTCATGCGGTCCGAATGGAGATTAAATCCGTTCACCTAGACGGCGCTAAGTTTGAAGATTTTATCCACGAAAATGATGTATTGACGATTAAACATCTGGTAAACGGTGTGCATGAGCTTAAAATTAAGTTTATTTCCCACATTGAAACAGATATGGAAGGCGCTTATCGCTCGACATATGAATACGAAGGCGAAACGCAAAAGATTGTCGCTACGCAATTTGAATCTCATTACGCGCGCGAATGTTTCCCATGCGTAGATGAGCCAATCGCAAAAGCTACTTTTTCGCTCAAAATCTCCTCCGTGGCGGACGATACGATTCTCTCTAACATGCCAGCGACTTTCACGACCACCCAAGAGGGGCGCAAGACGGTAGAATTTGCTGAAACGCCACGTATGTCCACTTATCTCGTAGCTTTCGCGGCTGGTAAGTTTATCTCTACTGGCGCTACTTCAGCGCACGGTATTAAGATTAATGTCTACGCCGGCCTTCATCAGAGCACCGCGGATCTGACTTATGCGGCGCAGTTTGCGGCGGACGTTTTGGATTTCTACGACGATCGTTTCAAGACGCCATTTCCGTTGCCAAAGATGGATTTGTTGGCGTTGCCGGACTTCGAAGCTGGCGCGATGGAGAACTGGGGTCTCGTTACCTTCCGCGAAATCGCCTTGCTAGCCAACGAGAATTCTTCGCTCGATACGAAACAGTATGTCGCTATCGTAATTGCGCACGAGTTGTCACATATGTGGTTTGGTGATTTAGTCACAATGAAATGGTGGGACGACCTCTGGTTGAATGAATCCTTTGCTAATATGATGGAAGTCTATTCGACGGATAAGATTCGCCCAGAGCTTCGCGCGTGGGAAGACTTTTATCTAACGGCAGTTTCTGGCTCGCTGTCGCGCGATAGCTTGCCAGGCGTTCAGCCGGTTAAGGTCGATGTCGCAAGCGTTGAAGATATTGCTAACCTCTTTGACTCGGCTATCGTTTATGGTAAGGGCTCGCATCTATTATTAATGCTGATGCGCACGATGGGAGAAGAGAAGTTCTTCGCTGGTCTTACGGATTACTTCGCAAAACATCAATATAGCAACACTTCGGCTGATGACCTCTGGGATACCCTAACGCCACATGCGGATTTCGACGTAAAAGAATTCATGACGCCATGGCTCACGCAATCTGGCTATCCAGTTATTACAGGCAAGAATCAGACGCGTTTCTTGCTTACTGGAGAGACTGACGATACAAAGTATCCAATCCGTGAGCTCCGCGATGATTTATCTGGCCACTATATTATTAATTATAGTGACGAGGAATTTACTGAGAAGCTCAAACATATAGATGCGATGAGCAAAGAGCAGAAGCTACGTCTACTTATAGATCGTCGCCTATTAGCTAAGACTGATATGGTCGAAAGTGCCTCAATGCTACCGTTAATCCAGGCTTTTGCAAACGAAACCGACTCCGTAATCTGGGAAATAGTCTCGGCGATAGTGGCGGATTTGAAGCAGTTCTTTAATCCAAAGACCGAAGAGAAGCGTCAGTTTCAGACTTTGATTGGCAATTTGGCTCGTCCAAACTATGAACGCCTCGGTGTAGTGGCAAAAGATAGCGATACCTATGACGATATCCAGCTCCGCTCGACCATTATGGGCATGATGCTGTATTCGAATGATAAACAGTATCGCGCCGATGTGAAATCCGCCTATGGCAACAAGCATATTAAAGATGTTGATGCGAATTTGCGCTGGATTATTGGTTCGACCTTAATTCGCGACGATGCCAGCCTAGATGCTGAATACTATAATATATATAACAGCACGCCAGATGCCGCATTGAAACGCGATTTGATGGATGCCGTCACGAATACGCGCGACCACGACATTCTAAAGGGCTATCTTGATAAGCTTAAAGATGAGAATAATATTCGCCCTCAAGACCGCCTTATCTTCTATATTCGCCTCCTACGGAATTACGTCATTAAGGATGAAGCCTTTGATTGGATGTATAGCAACTGGGATTGGCTCCGCAAGGCTGAAGGCGATAAGACGATTTCGGAATACCCGCGCTACTCGGCTAGCTTTGTTCGCCTGGCCGATGAGGCAGAGAAGTATAAAGAATTCTTTAATAAATATATAAATGAGAGCATTCTGAGTCGTGATATTAACGTGGCCTTTACCGAAATCGACACTCGTTTGCATTTAATCAGCCATGATCAGGCCGCCATCTTCGATTATTTGAAACAGAACTCTAACTAATAAATAGGCAAAAATACCCCTCAAAAAGCCTAAAATGTCCAAATCAGACCCCTAAAAACCAAAAAAGTCGCAAAAAAGTCAAAAATCTTCAAAAAAAGTCTTGCATTGGGCCAAAATATGCGCTAAGATAAGAACAGTTTTTGATCAAGTTCGTTTGCGAACCTCTGATAATAGTGGATAAATTGCGAGAAACTTAGAATTAATCATTCTTTTCCTCGCATCAAATTTATCTTTTAACAATTTGATTAGACAACAATAGGAAATTTAATTGACGGC
>CAMZHH010000008.1 GCA_947306745.1 uncultured Candidatus Saccharibacteria bacterium | reverse complement strand
GGTCTTGGCGAAGCTAAGGCTATCGTTGATGGTGCTCCAGCTACCGTTAAGGAAAAGGTTGCTAAGGACGAAGCAGAAGCCCTCAAGAAGGCTCTCGAAGACGCCGGCGCAACTGTCGAACTCGCTTAAGTTCTATCAAATCTATAGTCAGAAATTGTTACAAATCAGCGGCCCAATCAAACGGGTCGCTTTTTTGGTGTTAAAATATAAGCAATATGGCGCATACGAGTGGATTTTTATCTGGCCCTGAACCAGAAGAATTAGAAGAGAAGACGGCCGCCCAGCTAGAGGACGAGCATCAAACCGAATCCATGCGCGCCTCACGCTCCATGTATCAGCTTGCCGAAGACGACTCGACGCCAGCAATCGAGCAGCACACCGCAAAACAAAATATTATTCAAGCCGATAAGACTAAGCCAAAAATTCAAGTTAATAAAGATTTTGAAGCCGAGATGGCTGCGCGCGCCCAGAAAGAGCACGAGCTAAAAGCCAAACGTGAAGCCGAAGCCGAACGCGAAAAGGCTAAGCGCGAAGCTGAAGAAAAGAAGAAGCTCGAAGAAGAACTCAGCCACGCGCAAGAAGTCGATCCAGAAAAAATCAAGGAGCAGCGTATTAATGAAAATTTCAAGGCCAACCTGCAGAAGATTTATCCAGACCGCCTAGAACAGTACGATAAAGTCGACGATGCTCTATGGAAAAAGCGCATCAGCGACGAAAACCCTTTGCCGGAACGTGCCAAACTCGTTGATGAATTTAATAGCGAACTCCGTTCTAAACTAATTATTTCCGGTGTACTACAACTCCTCTCCGCAGTCATCTTCGTTATGACAATTACCACGCCGTCCGCTGCGCTTAAATTAATCTTCACATTCTTGAATATCGGCGTCTTAACCGCAGCCATTCTATTTATGCATCAGGGTGGCAAGAAATGTCATCGTAATATCGTGCCGTCCACACAACGCTTTCTTTTTACTATGCTTAGTATTTTTCCAACCTTAGCATTACGTATTATTATCGCCTTGCCGCTGTTGATATATGGCAATATGTTTGGACAATTACTAGCTATGGCGATTAGCGCATTTATCGGTGGCGCAATTCAATACGATTTGCTCAATCGATATCATGTGCCAACCACTATGTATTTAGTCGTATTAAATACGTTCGTTTTTAACATATTTGCCTTCGCTAGCATAATGGGAAGAGGCGATCAGTTCGGCATCGTAACTTTTGTAATCGGATTTCCAATTTATTTCTCCGTCGAGAATCTCGCCTACAAAGTGTCAAAACGGCCAAATTAGCAAATGTGGTAAAATCGATACATGGCAGAGCACTCATTAATGATGCCAGACGATAGCAACAACTACGGCATCGATACACATCAACTTGACCATAATTTCGTCGTAGACGATAGCGATCCGATGGATCACGAAAAGACTCAACTTCAACGCAACGACGATTATCACACGATGAGCATGAGCGCGTCACAAGACATGCTCGCTTCCGAATACATGGACACCCCGGCCATCAATTCCGGCCATCAAGCTGTTTTTAGTGCACATCACGCCTCAAGCGATTCGGCCAAAATTCAGGCCAGTGAAGATTTTAGTTCCGAAATATATGCTCGCGAAGAAAAAGAGCGTCAGGAAAAAGAATACCTCGAACGCAATCGTCAGGCCGAAGAAGAACGTAAGCTCGCTCAGTCCGACAGTCATACTTTTTGAATAAACCATAACCATTCTGTCAATGGTAAAAAATACAACGTTTTTAGCACCATATCTTGAAATGCTGTGGAAAAACTCTTAAATTCCTACATTGACAATGCCTGTGCAAAAATATATCATATAATTAATAAAATCTATAAACAGGCAGGATGCGAGGTATGTCTGAAATTTCAGAAAAACAAATAAAGCGGCTGCGTAGCCTCTTGACGGAGGCTGAAACTAACCTTTCCGCAGCAAAGGAATTATTAACGTCAATGCTCGGCGATGGCGATATTATTACCGCCCCAGCTAGCACCGTAATTGACAGCCCTGAGGGCAAGATTATTGAAGGCGTTTTTGATGGTCAAATTATGATTGGCCCAGATGGCAAGAACTATCCAGTTCCAGCCAACTACGCTTCGAAGTCGAAGCTCGTTGAGGGTGATATCTTGAAGCTCACTATTGGTGAAAGTGGTAAGTTCCTCTATAAGCAGATTGGTCCAGTTGAGCGCAAGACCGTCATCGGTACGCTCACTAGCCACGATGATCAATATTTCGTAGAAGTAAACGGCAAGGAGTTCAAGATTCTCTACGCCTCTGTTACTTATTTCCGCCTCAAAGTTGGCGATCAGGTTACCGTTATTATCCCAGCCGATAACGACGACGCCACCTGGGCCGCTGTTGAAGCAAGTTTGTAATTAATCTTCAAAAAACTCCCGTCGCATCCGGGAGCTTTTTATATACCAGCCATTACCGAAGTGGCACCGATAACTGTAATGGCGAAATAAAACATCGCCGACATTCCAAGCACCGCAAGCGGCGCAATTAGCTCGTAATTATGCGCGTGGAATTTCAGAACATTCACGCCAGAAATCGCCAAAGCTACTGCGGAGGCAATCGCCGAGAAGAGTAGTCCGGTCACATCGACATCGTCCCAGCCACCACTAATCGTCAACACAAAATTAAAGAAGAAGACCGCAAAAGCAACACAAACTAAAACAATCCAATAAAAACGCACACGACGCTGTTTTTCTTTTAGGCGTGTTTTCGAGAGTTTTTGAGTTTTTCGTTTGTTTGTTTTGCTTTTTGGCATCTCGTTAATTATATCACAAGCGTGAGCACTTTCACAAGTCTGGCAAATTAAACCATACATGATATATTTAAATTAATATTAACAAAGAGGTATCTTATGAATAAAGATCTCAAAAAATACATTGCCGAATGTATCGGTACCGCCGTCTTGGTACTCTTCGGCTGTGGTACCGCCATTATTTCTGGCGATATCTTAACCATAGCATTAGCTTTCGGCCTATCGATTGTGGCGGTCGCTTACGCCATTGGCGACATTTCAGGCGCCCACATTAACCCAGCCGTATCCTTTGCGATGTGGATTCGCGGCAAATTATCCGGCAAAGATTTCATTTGCTATACAATTGCACAAGTTATTGGCGCATTTATTGGCTCGCTCCTGCTTTGGGCCATCGTCGCCTTTACTGGCACCGACAAAGCCGTCTCTGGCCTTGGCGCCAACAGTACATCCAACCTCGGTATCTGGGGCTCCATGCTAGTCGAAGTTATTTTAACCTTCGTATTCATCTACACCATTCTCGGTGTTACTTCTAGTAAAGAAAAAGGTAACCTAGCCGGCATTGTTATCGGCTTAACCTTAGCTTTTGTCCATATTCTCGGCATTAAGCTCACCGGCACCAGCGTCAACCCAGCCCGTAGCCTCGCCCCAGCCGTAATCCTCGGCGGCGAAGCGCTTAGCCAAGTTTGGGTATTTATTCTTGCACCATTCGTCGGTTCAGCTCTCGCTACGCTTGCTTACGGTTTATTAAATGAAGAAAAAGCTAAACGGATCACTCGCATCAAGAGCAAATAATTTCAAGCAAGAAAAGCGGCGCTCCCATCGGCGGGGGCGCCTTTTTGTAGTCTACTTATCGTCTTGATCGCCGCACGTGCGTAAAATATACGGCGATTACCGCCAGCGTACAGGGTAGACCGACTACCGCGTTTAATCCAGCTAGCAAGAACGACATTCCATCGTTCCAGACATAATACGCGCCCAATGCAATGACAACTGCAAGGGCTATTGCCCAAATGGATAAAACAACAGTCAGTCTGTGATTGCGGTTCGAAACTCTCGAACCGATAGTCATCCAGCGAATGCCTCCAATCAAGAAGGCGAAAGTTGCAATTAGTGACAATCTGACAAACCAAACCATCTATCACCACCTCCGTTTTTCGTGACGATTTAGACTTAAGGTGCAAATAGTCTATCTTCTTATTATACCATGCATAAGCACAAAAGTCAATCAGACGCCCGTAATCTGTCAAGCTATGATAGAATAATAGCAATGAAGGCGTTGTATCGTAGATATCGTCCAAAGACGCTAAGTGAGGTAGTTGGACAAGAGCAAATCACTTCCGTGCTCGCAAAAGCCATCGCGAATGGCAAGCTTGCGCACGCTTATCTTTTCATTGGTCCGCGCGGCACCGGCAAGACTTCCGTCGCACGCATCCTGGCTCACGAAATCAATGGCTTTCCTTACGAGCTTGAAGACGATTATCTCGACATCATCGAAATCGACGCCGCCTCGAACACTGGCGTAGATAACATCCGCGAACTCCGCGAAAAGGCTATCGTCGCCCCGAGCAAAGGGAAGTATAAAGTCTACATCATCGACGAAGTTCACATGCTATCCAAGTCAGCTTTTAATGCGCTTCTGAAAACTCTCGAGGAGCCGCCAGAGCATGTCATATTTATCATGGCTACTACCGACGCATACAAGGTGCCAGTCACTATCACTTCGCGCTCGCAGGTTTTCACTTTTAAGCTTGCCAATCCGAGCACGATGCTCGACCATCTCAAGAAAATCGCCAAGGCTGAAAAGATCAACATTACCGACGAGGCGCTCGAAATCGTCGTTCGCCGTGGTGGTGGCTCGTTCCGCGATTCATTAAGTTTGCTCGACCAAGTTTCTACACTTTCCGATGGTCAAATTGATGCCACCTTGCTAAATAACGCCCTCGGTCTGCCGGCTCAGGATGCTCTCACGAATATTTTGCAAGGTTACGCTTCCGGCGATGCCGACCGCGTCCGCAAAACGCTCGCCGATTTGCTTGATACCGGCATAAAACCAGAAGTTGTCGCAGATAATCTCATTACTGCCATCCTAGACGATCCGCAACCAATCTGGCTCGGCCTAATGGATAAACTTACCGAGGTTAGCCGCAATGCCTATCCGAATGTAAAATTACTGCTCGCACTCACCGCGCCAGCCACACCAGTAGCACCAGCATTCCCAGTCGCACCAGCCCCAACACCACGCGCTACCATGGCTACCGCCGTCAAGCCAGCCACTGTCACACCAAAGCCAACCCCAACACCAGCTCCAACGCCGAAAGCTGAGCCGAAGACTGCCACTCCAGCGCCAGAGCCGACTCCAGAACCAACACCGGCACCAGCACCCGCGCCGGTTCGCGTCGCGAGTGATGCTGATGCGGCCGAGATTTGGAATCAAGTTATCCTACACGCCGAAGAAGCAGCACCGGGCATTGTACGTTTCTTAAATGAAAGCGACTGCACGATTGCCGACCACAAGCTCACGATTTACGCCAAAAAGAAATTCCCAAAGACGCAAATCGACAAGCGTCGCGGTATCATTGCGGAGGTGTTGCCAGCGGACTATACTGTAGAGGTAAACGATCAGGTCTTGAATCAAGATGCGGATTTGGCAGCTATTGCCGAGTTAATGGGTGGCGGAGAGGAGGTACATATCGATGAGTAATGAAAAGAAAAACAGCGCCGAGCGTATCCCGCCGCAGAATCTTGATGCCGAAAAATCCCTCCTCGGTGCGATTTTAATCTCCGAAGAATCACTCCCAGACGTCACGGAAATTGTTAAACCAAAAGATTTCTACGACGAGCGCCATCGCCATATCTTTGAAGCGATGTGGAATCTATACGAACGACATTGTCCGGTCGACCTCCTAACCGTCAAAGACGAGCTTAAAAAGAAGAAACTCACCGAGAAAGCTGGCGGTTCTGCTTATTTATCCGAGCTCGCAAGTTACGTACCAACCGCCGCACACGCCAAAGCTTATGCGGACATCGTTAATAAAGCCGCCGTGCGCCGTCGTTTAATTAGCGCTGCCGCTTCGATTACCGAGAATGCCTACGACGAAGGCTCCGAAACCATCGAACTCCTCGGTGAGGCCGAACGTTCGCTCTATGAAGTCTCTGAGCAGAACGTTCATAATGATTTAATTTCAATCTCCGATTTGCTTTCCGAAACTTTCGATCGTCTCGAAGAGCTACACCAAAACAAAGGCTCTATCGCCGGCTATAAGACTGGCTACCCAGATCTCGATCGCATGACCGCCGGCTTCCATAAGTCCGACCTCGTAATTCTAGCCGCGCGCCCGGCCATGGGTAAGACCGCGCTCGCACTCAATTTCGCTAGCAATGTCGCAAATATCAACAACAAGCCGGTATTAATTTTCTCCTTAGAGATGGGCCGCCAGCAGTTGATTAATCGCATGCTTTCCGATGCGTCTGGCGTTGAATCATTCAAACTCGAAACTGGTAACTTCAGCGGGGAAGATTTCTCTCAAATTTCCGAAGCCATGGCCGAGCTTTCCGAAGCACCAATTTATATCGACGATACGCCAGGCTTAACCGTCCTCGAAATGCGCACTAAGGCCCGTCGCGCCGCCCACGAACATGGTGGCCTCGGCCTTATTATTGTCGACTACTTGCAGCTGATGTCCGGTTCAAGCAAACGTGCCATGGACAACCGCGTCCAGGAAATTTCCGAGATTTCGCGTGGTTTGAAGTTGATCGCTCGCGAGCTTGACGTGCCAGTGATTGCTTTGTCGCAGCTTTCCCGTACCGTCGAAACGCGCTCACCACAAATCCCAATGCTCTCCGACCTTCGTGAATCCGGCTCCATTGAGCAGGATGCCGATATCGTAATGTTCCTATATCGCGAAGATTACTACAACCCAGATACTGATCGTCAAAATATTACCGACTTAATTCTGGCTAAGCACCGCCGCGGCGCCACTGGCACCGTCGAACTCTTCTTCGATAAAGCCCGCGTCCGCTTTATGTCGCTCGACACTAAGCATGAGTAAAACTTGCGGCTATTAACGCGCTCGTGATAAAATAAACTCTAGTGAAAGTATTAAATAAACCATTTTTGTATCGCTATCGCTTCATTTTAGGCTATTTAGCCTTAATGGTCGTATTCTTTATTTTATTGTGCTTTTTGCCACGCATTGCGCCAGGCGGCTTGAGTCAGGCCGAGATGGATTCCGTCGTGGCCGCGAACGAAATTAGTTTCACTTCTGCCACAAACGAGAACGTAATCAATCTTCCATATTATCTACTACAGAAAGCTAGCGTCTCGATTTTTGGTCTATCCTTATACTCCATTAAGCTACCGTCAATCATCATTGGCGCCTTAGCGGCATTCTTTATTGTATTGTTACTAAACCGCTGGTTCAAATCCGATGTCGCCATCGTTGGCTCCATCTTAACCACGCTTTCGACCGCCTTCTTGTTCCTTGCCGACTCTGGCACGCCTACAATCATGTACATTTTCTGGCTCGCCCTCATTCTGTGGCTTGGCTCGAAAATCGTTGGTAACGAAAATACGCATCCACTCCTTGTAATATCATTCGTAATCTCATTGGCATTATCAATGTATACGCCACACCTTATTTATGTCGCGATTGGCATCGGTATTGCCGGCATTAGCCACCCACATCTACGTTTCGCATTAAAGCAACTCGAATTCTACCAATTAATCATCAGCTTTTCCGCTTTTGCGCTGGCAATGATTCCACTTATCATTGGCTGCATCATGCGCCCAGAAAACATCCGCACATTAACCTTGATGCCAGATTTCAATATCGGTAATTATTTCAATAACATTGCCACCGCTTTCGCACCATTCTTCTCGTTTAGTATGGCATACGACAGCATCTATCTTGCGCCATTATTCGGCCTTGCTACCGTCGCTCTAATTATCATTGGCGCACTCGCATCCATGAGCAAACTTTTCACCTCACGCAATACTGTCGTAAGTCTATTAATCATCTTCGCCATCTTAGCCTCCGGCTTAAATCAGGATCTCGCGATTACGATTATCATTCCAATTTCCATTCTCACCGCAGCTGGTCTTGAATCTATCATCGACAAATGGCATTCCTTATTCCCAGAAAATCCATATGCGCATTTCCTCGGCACCACGCCGGTCGTAATTGTCGTGTTGATGATTGTCATTTCAGGTTTGTCACATTTCGTATTTGGTTACCATTACACGCCACGCGTCGCAAAAAACTTCGATAACGATATCACTATCATCAAGAACAATCTCGATGCAGGCGATATCCTACTCGTCGAAGAAGGAAACCAAAACTACAATTTCTACAAACTACTCGAACGCTACAATAGCATCACGGTCATGAGCACAATTCCAGAGCGTAACGACTCGGCAAAAATCGCAATCCTAGGCCAATCCAGCTCCGATAAAAACCTCAAGCTCCAACAGATTATCACATCGCCAAAGAAGAGAAATTCTGATAGACTATATATATACTCTAAAGTTACTGAAGAAAAGGGAGAAGAATAACATGGGTGCCACTATGGACCAAATGAAGATGATTAATCAGCTTCGCAAAGTACAAAAAGACCTTAAGAACGAGATTGTTGAAGTTGAAGCCGGCGACGGTGCTGTTGTAATTCAAATTACTGGTGAGCTCAAGATTAAGAAAGTCGAGCTCGATCCAGAGAAGATTGACTTCGACGATATTCACGAGCTTGAACGCTGGATTGAGAATGCCATGCGCGATGGTTATGCCAAAGCACAGGAAATTGCTACCGACAAGATGAAGCCATTCATGGGCGTTCTTGGCGGCGGTCTTGGAATGTAATATATGCTGCCCGCAGCGCTGAACGATGTGATTGACGCCCTTGGGCGCCTACCTGGCGTTGGCTCGCGCACAGCCGAGCGTTACGCATACTTTTTGCTGAAATCTGACGCTAATATTTCCGATAATATCGCTTCGGCGCTTTCGGCGCTTCACACTGGCGTAAAGACCTGTCCAAAGACTTTCGCCATCATGGATGCCTCCGAGGAAGTTTCGCCACTCTACGACGACCCTACGCGCGACAAAAGCTTAGTTCTAGTCGTCGAGGAACCGCTCGATATCTACGCCATCGAGCGCACGAAATCCTTCACGGGCACTTACCATGTATTAGGTGGCGCTATTTCACCGATGGACGGCATTACAGCCGACAAGCTGCATATTAAGGAACTTATCGACCGTGTCGCCGACGATTCTGTCACGGAAATCATCATCGCTACTAACCCATCCGTCGAGGGCGAATCGACTGCCGTTTTGCTCGAGAAATTACTCCACGAAAAATATCCAGAGCTCAAAATCACCCGCCTTGCACGCGGTCTACCACTCGGAGTGTCACTTGAATACGCCGATCAGATTACTTTAACTTCCGCTTTGAATAACCGCACTAACCTTTAGCGCCAGATTTCGTGCTCAAAAAATCTTTCTTGAAATTCCGTCAATGCTTCAATTGCATCGTCGGAATATTTTTTATGCGCCAAAACTAACTTGTCGTCATCGTCATTCGTGCGATGAATCACTGCAATGCATTCGCCAGTAAACTCCTCTACTGGCTCAAACACGCCCAAGATATAACAGTCTAATTCTTCGCCATCGCCCGAAACTGTACCCGGTACATAGCCATAATTTATCGGATAGATAAAGCCATGTTTTGGATGTTTGGAGCCAAATGCGCGGTCAATTTTCGCCGTCACTTGCTGACCGATATAGTCGCGCGCGTTCATCCTTTAAAATCCTTCGCCACGCTATCAATCTTCTGTAATTCAAAGCGATATTTTTGCTCCACATTCGGATATTTCTCATGATCCACTTCGCTCAAAAACATTTCAAGCGGGCGTGCCCACAATGTGCCATCTTCGTATAATTTGCGATAAATCACCAAATCGGATTTATCCTCCGAAAACTTCGCCACACCTTCTACGAGATAATAATCACCCTTAAAATGACGATAGACTCGATTAATCTGTAACCTTCTCATATTCTGAGTATACAAAAAACTCCCCGAGATGGGGAGTTTTCGTAACTATTTCTCGCTCGGAAGAGGGAACTTCAATGCCAATTTACGCACTTCTTCACGCATCGTATCGAGTTCAGCTTCTTTGCGCTTGCCGGCACAAACTTCCGCCGTCTTTTGCATCCAATCAGCAATCTTGACCATTTCTTTTTTACCGAGGCCACGCGTCGTAATGGCTGGCGTACCGAGGCGAACACCAGATGGCTCGAACGGTTTACGCGTATCGTTCGGAATTGAGTTCGCATTTAAAGTTAAACCAATACGATCCAAGGCGCGCTCGAATTTCTTACCATCAATACCGTAAGATTCGATAATATTAATCAAAATTAAGTGGTTCTCCGTGCCATCGCCAATTAGCTTGAAGCCGCGCTCCTTCAAAGCATCAGCCAAAGTCTTTGCATTCTCGACAATCTTGGCCGCATAATCACGAAATTCCGGTTGCAATGCTTCATAGAAAGCCACTGCCTTTGCGGCAATCACATGCTCAAGCGGACCACCTTGCGTACCAGGGAAGACTGAACGGTCAATTAAGGTTGGGATATTTTCCAAAGTATGCTCAGGTTTACGGAGCGGACTGCCAACATGGCCCATGCTCAAAATCAAACCACCACGCGGACCGCGCAAAGTCTTATGTGTAGTCGTAGTCATGACATTAAAGCCGTGCTCGAGCGGATTCGGGTGTACGCCACCGGCAATCAAGCCGGCCACATGCGCCATATCGGCCATCAATAAACAGCCCGGAATTGCCTTACCAATCTTTGCCACGCGGTCAAAATCTGGAATCTTCATAAAGGCCGAATAGCCAACCAAGATAATCTTTGGCTGATGCTCCTTAGCAAGGCGCTCAAGCTCGTCGTAATCGATATCGCCAGTTTCCGGATTCGTACCATAAGCGATGAAGTTATAGATTTTCGCACTTTGCGTTACCGGTGAGCCGTGCGTTAAGTGACCACCGTGGCCCAAATTCATGCCAAGTACTATATCGCCCGGCTGTAGCCATGCATTATAGACGGCGTTATTAGCCTGCGCGCCAGAATGCGGCTGGACGTTCGCATGATCAGCATGGAATAGGCGACGCGCACGTGCAATTGCGAGACGTTCCATCTTATCGACATTCTGCTGGCCACCATAATAACGAAAATCTTCCGTCGTGGTCGCCAATACCTCATCGTCATCACCGTCCAGGCCGTCAAAATTCGGATAACCTTCAGAATATTTATTCGTAAATACCGAGCCCATCGCATCTAACACTTCGCGTGAGACATAATTTTCGCTCGGAATTAATTCAAGACCTTCACTCTGGCGTTCGCGTTCAGCTTCAATCAGCTCAAAGATTTTTTTATCCATCAAAATTCTCCTTTTAGTTAACGTTCTTCGAATATAGATGGAGTTAAATCATACGCAAATCCCAATTATTTTCTCTAGTATATCTTAATCTTGAGCGCATTTCCAGTCGCGCTTTTAACATAAACAGTATGCTAAAATTGAATCAAACAAGGAGTTTTTATTATGCAAATATTTGTTAAAGGCCAGGCCGAACGCGAATTTGCGCCAGACCAAATCATCGCCTCCGTTTCTTTTAGCACTCATGCAGATAGCTACGACGAAGCACTCAAGCAGGGCGTACAGAATGTTAAAGATTACCTCCAATTCGTCGTCGACAATACCGATTTTCAAATCTCCGACTTCAAAACCGCTTCATACAACATCCGTGAAGAGTTTCATACTAATCGCCTCGACCCAAAAACCGAAGCCGACCTCGAGAAGAATCTTACCAAGCGTGTTTCGGATGGATTTTTCTTCAGTCAATATGCCGCCGTTGAGTTTGATTTCAATAAAGAGCGTCTCGCTAAATTGCTAGTTTTGACTTCTAAAAATCCAAATGCGCCACGTTTTCATATCAACTTCACGCTCAAAGATCCAAAAGCCTGCGAACGTGAATTATTAGCCGACGCTTACAATGATGCCAAAATTAAAGCCGAAGCGCTCGTTGCAGCAGCGGGGAAGCATTTGCGCGATTGCGTTCGCGTCGACATCGACATGCCACCACACCACGAAGCCGTCTATGAAGGCGCCATGATGCGCAAAACAGCCATGCGCGGCTCGATTAACGACTATGATGAGGAGATTCGTAACATCGACGAAACCTTCCAGCCAGATGACATTCCAATCTCTAAAACCATCAATTGTATCTGGGAAACCTCCGATTAACATAAGCGTATATTGACTTTTGCTGAAGAGTGTGATATAATGAGGGTATATTGTTCGAAAGGGGGTAATCAGAATGACTGGAACAATAGCTCTTTCACCTAACGTGATGTTTTATGGCCCAGGTCCTGGCGGCCCTGGTCCTGGCGGTCCCGGCCCGGGGGGTGGTCCTGGCGGCTTCTTCGGAGGTCCCGGCGGATTTGGTCCAGGTCCTGGCGGCCCGTTCGGCCCTCATGGTCCTCACGGTCATGGTGGCGGCTGGTTCGGTCGTCATGGCGGCCCTTATGGTCCTCGTGGTCCTCATAGTCCTTATGGTCCTATGGGTATGGGTCCTTATGGCCCTGGTCCTCACGGTCCTATGGGTATGGGCCCTCACGGCCCTCACGGTCCTTACGGTCCTTACGGTCCCGGCCCTTGGGGCTTCGGCTTCGGTCATGGTCCTGGCGGATGTTTCGGCTGGGGTAGATTCGGTCATCCGCGCGGATGGTTCGGTGGCTGGTTAGGAATCTATCCTGCACGCCTTTGGTATCCCGGTTACTACTATCGTCGTCCGGTTGGACCTAGCGCTGCTAGCAAGGAGTCCGTTAAGCCGCCTCGCAAAAGTCTCTTCGCGAGATTCCGCGACTGGTTTGCCTACAACTTCTGGTTCTAAAACATCACCAACACCCACAGCCCGCAAAGCGTACGCAATGCGGGCTATTTTCTTTATTACGTTCTCCGTGTTAATCTTAAAGCATGAACATTTTGAAATTCACAGCCAAAACAATCGCAGTTGCCGGCGTCGTCGTAACGCTTGCCGCTGCACCAAGCTTCGCTCTCTATAGCGAGTGCGTAGGAGAAGACACGGATTATCCTGAACTCTCCACTACGCAAAGCAAAGATTACCCGATTAAGTGCGTGACCGTGACCGATGGTGATGCTACAGTCACCTTTTACGGCAAACATTCTTCAGACTGCGCAAAGGCCGGCACTATCGCCGCAAATCCAAGCCTCTGCGATGACGAGGAAGCAATCGCCGAAGACGTCGACGACGAAGATGAAGCCGAAGACGAAGAGCTAGTCGAAGAAGAAGATGAAAAAGAGGGCAAAGAAGAAGCGAAAGAAGAAACCTCGAAGCAAGAAGATACCAAAAAGACCGAAAGCAAAAAAGACGATCCAACCATGACGATCGTCATTATCGCCGTGGCTGCCATCGCTGTAATTCTTTTAATCGTATTATTTGTCGTATTGTCTAAGAAGAAAGGTAATAAAGACTCTGGCACATCGGAAGCTCCAACCACTCCAACCGAAAGCGCCGAGCCAACCGCTCCAGTCGAGACTGAAGCCTCAGCGAACGAGCCAGAAGCATTAGCTACCGAAACAGAAATACCAACTACCGAGCCAGAAGCTCCAGTAGCAGAAACAGAAACGAAAACTGCCGAATCGGAAACGCCAGTCGCAACTGAAACTCCAGTTGAAACTCCGTCCGAACCAGAATTAGTCGATCCATTCGCTCAAACCGAATCGACTGTTGATCCAAATAAAACAAACGAATAATTAAGAAACCGTCAGTCACGCGCTGGCGGTTTTTTGATGAAAAAACTAGAAAAATAAAAACCGCCGACAAATCGGCGTAAAATCACGGTTTGGTGGCTCCGGGCGGACTTGAACCGTCGACACAAGGCTCTTCAGGCCTCTGCTCTACCAACTGAGCTACAGAGCCACACTACATAGTAGTATAGCACAGTCATCTTAAAATGCGAAGCGTTTTTTCTTAATGCTTGCGGTATAATATAAATATGGACGAAGAAAAACCTACGCCAAATCCAACTCCAGACGCCGAATCTGCCGAATCAACTGCGCCGGAGCCGGCTGGAGATTTTTCACTTTATCGCGACCCGCTCGACGAATCTGCAACGGATCTTCCTAAAATTACCGTGCCAAAAAAATCAGAACCCGAAGAAGGAGAGGAAGAAAAAGAAGAAGACGAAGAGGGCGCATCATTTGAAACCATCGAGACCATAAAAAGCGCCAGCGAGCCTCAAAAACAAAACAAATTCAAGAAGCCGCTCATTATTGCCGGAGTCGCCATCGCATTAATTGGTTTAGTCTGGCTTATCGTCGCTCGCAATTCCGAGAATACCGTCGGTGAAAATGCCACAATCTATGAAGTTATTGGCACATCCAGCCAACGTGGCACATACGAAGAAGGCTTCTTTATTAATACCGCCAGCGGATATAGAAGGTATGACGATTATTGCGCCACTACTACTATTAACTGCGATAAACGTTTCTCAACCATCACGCTAGACGAACACGGCAAAAGCGTTACTTCGATCAATGAATTAATCGAACTATTCCACAGCAAACCAAACTTGATTGCACAGGAATACCACCTTACCGGCACAAAAGATAACGCCGCAACGCATGGCTCTGCACGTTTATTCTGGCGTATCGATGAATACATCATCGAGACCGAAATCAATGATCTAGGCCCGAGCAATGACAGTATCGCCAAAAATTATAATTATGACAATTCTAAACTAACCCTCAAAATTAGCAATCCAGATTTCTTCTTCAAAAACACACTTCCACAAATTCAAAACGATAAAAAACTGACTTATACCATCTACGGAACAGTTGACCTCTAATCTTATCTATAACTATATGGTAAAATATAGTTATGAAAAAATATAATACGTCGCCGCTTTCCGGCATGCAAGAACTCCTACCAACCGAACAGGCTGTTTTTGATCAACTCAAAAACAACATTAGCGACGTATACCATCATTACGGTTTCCTAAGTATCGAGACTCCAATCATTGAACGCACCGATATTCTACTTGCAAAGGCAGGTGGCGATACTGAAAAACAGATTTATATGGTTAGCAAGACCGCTGAATCGTCTGACTCCGCCGATCAGGCTCTACGCTTCGACCACACGGTGCCACTCGCACGCTACGTCGTTGAGCATAATAATGACCTCGCCTTTCCTTTCCAGGTTACTCAGATTAATCGTAACTTCCGCGGCGAGCGCGCCCAGCGTGGCCGCTTCCGCGAATTCTATCAGTGCGATGCAGATATTATCGGCCGCGAGAAGCTCCCAATCAGCTATGATGCAAAAGTTATCGCTTGTATCCACGACGCCTTAAAGACTTTCAATTTGCCAAAGATGATTATCCGCATTAGCAACCGCAAGGTGCTTGCCGGTTTTCTTGAAGCTCTCGGCTTGAGTGCAAAGACAGCCGAAATTTCGAACATTATTGACCATGCTGAAAAAGTCCCGGTAGAGCAGAGCGCCACCGATCTGCTTGAACTTGGTCTCACTCAAGAGCAAGTTGATCAGATTACTAGCTTCATGTTTACCTCTGGCAACTACGCCGAAGTCGAATCCGCCCTCAAACGCATCCTTGGCGATAAGTTTGACGCTGTCGCCGAAGGCCTCGCTGAGCTTAAAGAAGTTACTCATATTCTCGAAATCAAAGGCACTCGCAATTACACAATTGATTTCATGATTATTCGCGGCCTTGATTATTATACTGGCACCGTGTTTGAAACCATGCTCGAAGATTATCGCGAAATCGGCTCCATCGCTAGTGGCGGTCGCTACGAAAACCTCGCTAGCAACTTTACCGATATGAAATTCCCAGGCGTTGGCGGCTCGATTGGTCTCACGCGTTTATTCTTCGTCCTGCGCGAATACAACCTCGTTAATATGACCACGAGCAATCCAGTTGATTACGTAATTTTGCCAATTACCGCCGAAGAGCATGAGGCCTCTTTCCAACTTGCCGACAAGCTCCGCCAAGAAGGCAAGACTGTAGATGTCGACTTATCCGAACGCAAGTTAAGTGATAAATTTAACCGCGCCGGCAAGATTGCAGACTATGCAATTGTCATCGGCAACGATGAAGTGATTAGTCAAAAATTCACCGCCAAGAATCTTCAAACTGGCGAAATCGTCGAATTATAAAAGCCCAACAAAAAATACCCCCTTGAACGGGGGTATTTTTTATTAGTATTCACCAAATACGATAGCGGTACGATCGTCGCGTTTGCGCGCATTCGCCAGTAGATTCTTTGAGGCATCAAGCGCATTTCGCGAATGACTCACGAGAAAGCCCAATTCGCGCGGATCCATTAAATCATCTCCATAGTCGCCAGTCACACCATCCGAGCAAAGCACTACGCGGTCGCCTTTACGCAAGAATTCCTCTCCAAATTGCTGCGTACGACTCTGACCCGACTCAACACCTTGACCGATTGCGTTATAAATATAACGGCCTTCGCCCTCATCGCGCGTAATCTGACGCGCATTGCCATCTTTGTCTACAATATAGATACGCGAATCACCGACAGATGCATAGGCAAGTATCTTCTGACCATTCCGTTCAACAACTTTCGTCAATACCGCCGTAGACAAGCCGGCACCTTCACAATTCGTTACGCGTTCGTTTGCTACATTCAAAACGTAAGCTAGGCTCGAAGCAGATTCCAACGCATAGCGATCGCTGCATTCGCGCACTACGCTTGCGGTTAATTGCGAAGCAAGACGCCCACCTTCATGGCCACCAGCACCATCAAATACGCCATACATGTTTTGGTCTGGACGTACAAACATACTATCTTCACAGGATTGGTCTGCCCATAGACCACGTTCAATATTCTCGCGCGTTACCATGCCATTACCAGCCTGCATGCGAGAAGTTTGCCAGTAGCCAGCTTCACCCGGCATCCATTCCGAGCTGCGCTCAACTTCTGCGCTACGCGGACGTTGCTGTCTACGATCGGCCTGTTCTCTGGCAATTCTGCCCATACGAGAGTTATAGGTTTTCTCGCTGGCTTGCACATGCAATTCTTGTAATTGATCCCAGTACTCTTGTTTCTTACCGTATACTTTATGCTTGAAATTATCCATCGCGGCAACGTATTCGCGATATTTTGCATCTGAATTGGCAGTTTTAATCATGTCGAGGAATTTTGCGCTCTGTTCTTCGAATGAGCGCGGATTAGGGTATAGCGCCACAAATCGTTCAAGATCATGTGGGTTGGCAGTTTGCCATTTATCGAAGCCGGCGCCGGCCATTGAGGTTAAAATGCGCATTTCTTGACGCGTATTCAAATCATTCATGACTTTTTCGGAGCCATGATTGTATTGCAATGGCCCACGAATGCCATCAATCAAATCATCTTCCAGGTCTGGAGTAATAGTTCCATCAGAAATTCTATCCAGCACTACACTACGCACACCGTCATTTAACTGTGCGTCATGATACTTAAAGGCTTCGGTATCTACGTGGCCATCTCGCGCACCATAAAGTGCCGCAATAATTTTGCGTTGCTGACGCTCGGCATCTAACTGCTCCTGACTCTTGGCCGCTTCCTGATTACGCCCGCCATTAAATGGTACGGCGTCCATATTGTCCCAATTGGACTTTCCAGCGCCTTGTTCGGCGGCGCGATCCGCCTTTTCGCCACCTCTTCGATTAAAAATACCCATGCTTAAATTTTAGCACAAGTGCTATCTAAAATAAAAAATACAACAATCTATTCAACCTCTAAGTGTTAAACTTATATCAAAAGGAGGAATAGTGGCACAGCTATATTTTCGCTACGGCGCCATGGGCTGCGGTAAAACCATGCAGCTTCTACAAGTAGCGTTTAATTATGAAGAGCGCGGCCAGAAAGTCTGCGTAATCAAACCTGCAACCGATACCAAAAATGGCACGAAATTGTTAACTCGCATCGGGCCGGAACGTGAAACGAACTTTTGTTTCGATCGTCGCACAAACCTATTTAAGCGCATTGCCACCGAATACACGAACGTCGACTGCGTTTTAGTCGATGAAGCACAATTCCTCACCCCAAAACAAGCCGACCAGCTCATGCAGGTCGTCGTGAAGCTTAATATTCCAGTTATGTGTTACGGCCTCCGTCTTAACTTCCGCATGACCGACGGCGGTTTCGAAGGTGCTACGCGCTTACTTCAAATCGCACACAAAATCGAAGAGCTCAAGACTATCTGCGATTGTGGTCGCAAAGCCACCCTAAATACACGCTGGCTCGACGGCAAGATGGTAACCGACGGTCCAGACGTTTTAATTGATGGCACGAGCAGAATCGAATATCGTGCCCTCTGTACGCATTGTTATTTTAAATACAAGGAGACAGCTTAATGTATATCGTCATTGAAGGCCAAGACGCCACCGGCAAATCTACACAGGTTGAAATGCTAGCTGAGTATTTGCGCAAGCAGGGCAAGGAAGTAGTCACTATGCACGAACCGGATGGCGAGTTGGAGTCCGCACACGAGCTCCGTCGCATTATTAAAGATAAGACCTATAATCTAGAGCCAATGACTCACGTATTGCTATTCACAGCTGCACGTCAAGAACTATGGCGTAAACTTGCCGAACCAGTCTTGAAACGTGGCGGATTCGTCGTTTCAGCGCGCAACTGGTGGTCGACGCTGGCTTATCAAGGTTATGGCCAAGGCATCTCGCGCAGTCGCATTATTCGCATTACCAAAGAAGCCATGCCAGAACGCTACGTCAAACCAGACAAATCGGCAATTCTAACTCTCGATGAAAAGACTCGCCTCGCTCGCCAAAGCGCTCGCGACGACAACTCCTCTAAAGACACTTTTGAATCCAAGCCAAGCGACTTTCAACATAAAGTCGATGCGGCGTATCTACATATTGCGAAAGATCTCGATATTCAGACCGTCGATGCCAGCCCAAGCGCCGAGGAACTCCAAACTACTTTAAGAAAAATGTTCGGAGTTTAATGATGCATGAATCCTGGAAACCTATCCTTCAAGCCGAATTCGCACAACCATATTTCCAGGAATTGAGTGCTTTCCTGAAGGACGCTTATGCTACTAAGACGATTTATCCGCCAAAGCAGCAGGTTTTTTCGGCTTTCACGACCGACTTGAATAACATTAAAGTCGTCATTATCGGCCAGGATCCATATCATGGCCCACGCCAGGCTAATGGTTTGGCCTTTTCCGTTCACAAAGGCGTTCAAATTCCGCCATCCTTGCAAAACATCTTTAAAGAAATCCACGAAGATATTGGCGCGCCAATCCCCGACAATGGCGACCTCACGCGCTGGGCGGAGCAAGGTGTAATGCTACTCAATAATACGCTCACAGTCGAAGCACACCTAGCCGGCAGCCATCGTGGTAAAGGTTGGGAGATTTTTACCGAACATATCATTAAATACCTCAACGAAAATCGTCCGCATCTAGTCTTTATATTATGGGGACGCGATGCACGCTCTAAGAAACCAATGATTGACCAATCAAAGCATTTCATTATCGAGTCCGCCCACCCATCACCGCTGTCTGCGCATAATGGTTTCTTTGGTTCTAAGCCCTTTAGCAAATGCAATGCAAAACTCGTCGAATGGAATCTGTCTCCAATCGCATGGTAAACTAAACATATGCATATCTACGTAAAGCAGGAATTCGCATCTTTTCAAAATAGCTACTTTGGCTATACCGACGCTAAAGAGCAAAAATACGAAATAAAAGACAGTTCATTCTTGCCGTGGCACAAAATTGAAATCAAAACAGACAAATACATCGAAGCTACAATCAAGCAAAAATACTTTGGCCTCAAGCCAAATTATATGGTATTCGATCACGACGAGCGTACCGGCTACGAGCTGCGTCGCATTGGCGGTATAAAGACCGGGAAATACTCCGTCGTTGGTAAAATGTGGTATGTAGTTGGCGATTTTATTGGCCTAAATTACGCCATCGTAGATCAAACGGGCACTCAAATCGCTTCCTTGTCCAAACGCGAAACTCCAGTAGGCGAAGCCCTAGACGTTTATGCGGTCGCAGTTGAAGATATGTCACTTGCGCTCGCCATCCTATTTACGGTCTATTTGGACCAAAAAGACGCTGTAAATAAGCTTAAAGAGCAAGAAAAAAGCGAAAATCAGCCACAAAAAGGCCTATTTTAGCCTAAAATCGTAAAATACTATTGACTTTTTAGCAAGTCTGTGCTATAATGAAGTTATTCAAGTTGAGAGAGCGCAGGTGTATGACTACCAAGTGATCCATCTCCGTAAACTCCACAACTTATACGCAAATGCATCGCTACCAAGCGATGCATTTCCGTTTTTAAGCCACATTTTCTTCTGAGTTTTCCACAGGCATAACAGGGGTTTTACACGCTATTTCGCAGAAAAAATCATCGCATTTCAAGACTATCATAAGCATTTTGACTAGCCTATAATGAAAGTACGACATCACACTTCGGTCACTGATTGTCGGAGTATACGCCGTCATCCGTATCTTGTCATTGTACGGGTGGCACCGAGCCGCAAACCATGGCTCACATAAATGACTCCAAAAATTTAATCAATTTAAGGAGTAATTTATGAACAATATTAACAATCCAGCAGAAAAGGGAGAAAAAGTGGAGGTCATGGCGCTGTTCAACTACAGTCGCATTCCATGCCAACCGCTCTACTTCCGCAAGCGAGGAGAGGACGAAGTCGAAATCACTGAGACCATCAGTGAACGCATCAAGTTCGTCGGGAATTCCGCCCGCCACATCTTCGAATGCGTCATCGGCAAGTCCAATTGCCGACTCGAATTCGACACCTCGTCCTTGGCCTGGACTCTGTTCGAAGGCTAAGAGGAGCCTCGCACCTACCCGTCACGCAAGTGGCGGGTATTTTTTATGACAATGACAAAAATACAGGCCAAAATCACAATAACGCCCAGCAAGAAAACATCACTCATATTAACGCCGGTTTGTGGAGCATTCGCCGATTCAGCGTCTGTGTCTTTTGGCTGCAAAGTCTGCTCATGCGACAGCACCTCCACTTCTTCCACATCCTTAATCGCAACCATATGCTCGGCGCCCACGTTAAAATCCGTATCCATCCAAGCCACGCTAAGCGTATCCTGATCATTAATCTCTAAATCGTGAATACCAACCACCAGACTATCGGCCTTAACATAATCCAAATCAAAACCATTCAATCGCACTAGTAGATATTGCGCCCGTTCTGGAACGTCATGCCAAGTAAAGTAGACCGCATCCGCCTGACGCTCTGCACGCACCAATGGAGCTGGCAAATCTTCATCCATGAAACTATCCGCTACCGTCACCTGCGCTACCGCTTCCGCCGTCAATCCTTTAGCGTCTCGAATCTTTAGGCGTATTTGATGTTTACCAAGCGGGAAACTCATCCTCAAAACAGCATCACCGACAGCATAGTCGCTATCATCAATCGCCCATTCGTATGTCGTAATCTGGCTATTTGTCGAAAAACTCATTTCAGCAGAAATCACTACTTCATCTTCCGGCCGCGCAAAAAATTCATCCTGATTCAAAAAGGCGTAGAGTTCTGCATCGGACGCCACAGTCCGCGCTGAACGCATTACGGGAGAAGTAGAAGTCGTCAGTTTTTGCTGAACTAAATACGACATTTGCATATAACTTCCCGCATCAACATACTGAGTGTGGCCAGAATTATTCAACGGCGAAGCCGTACTCCCGCATACATAGTCATTTCGCCCACACCATAGGCCATACTTACCAGCCAAATCGCCATATTGATACGGATTACGCGCCCCTAAACGCCCTTTATCGGTCCGACAAACCGGTACAAAAACTCGATACGGCGAATAATTGCGCCCCAAACAGGCATCCGGAATTAAACCGCGACCTTCCGGTAAATTAGTCTGCGGATCTGCTACTAGGCCAATATAGATCACTCGATCCGCTCGAAAGCGCTGTACTGCCTGCGCTATCACCATCGCGCCCTGCGAATAACCCGCCAACACCCAACGCGTAGTAGGACAATTGCGCATCGTCTTATTGTAATAATCCGTCAGCCAATCCACGCCAGACGTCACGCTTCTACCGAATGCATAATATTTACCAGCAGAAATATACGCACCAATCGCGTTAGCTGGAACCGACACCGATACTGCTGGATAATCCACGTCCGTAAAACGATAACTTGCCATACCGATACGATTCGCCATCTTCGTCATCGTACGCACGAAAGCTTGATACTCGACATTCTCAACATGAACACCGCCCGAGCCACGCGCAAACATGAACTCAATATCTACACAGCTCGCCGCCGACGCACGTCCGCCAAAAAGCAGACCACCGACCACACATAATATAACTACGAATATCTTTTTCATGCGCTCTATCCAACCGTCAATCGCGCAAAATGAAAAGCATAAGTGCAATCTTTTTCAGCTCTACATAATTCACCCCTAAAATGCTAAAATATTTCTAATATGCAGAAGAAAAATACCGCGCTCATCGACGTAAAGCATTTCAAGATGTCTTTCGCTGATCGGGTCGTTATCAAAGACTTATCTTTTACAGTTGAAAAAGGTGAGATTTTCGGCCTGCTTGGTAGTAACGGCTCCGGCAAGACTACCACCATTCGCGCACTACTTAATCTTTACCAACCAACTGGCGGTAAATTACTTATTAACGGCAAACCATTTAAGCCTGGCGGCGATATTCGCATCGGCTACTTGCCAGAAGAACGCGGACTTTATAAAAAAGAATCCGTCATCGACGTGATGGTATATTTCGGTCGCCTACGTGGTCTCAAAAATCCGAAAGAATGGAGCTTAGACTTCCTCAAACGCGTCGGTCTCGAAGATCATACCAAGACGCGTATCAATAAACTCAGTCAAGGTCAGCAGCAGAAAATTCAGCTCGGCATCACAGTCATGAATGATCCGGAATTGCTTATTCTCGACGAGCCAACCAAAGGCTTCGACCCAGTTAATCGCCGCTTACTGATGGATATCATTGACGAATTACATCAAAAGGGCAGCACAATCATTATGATTACTCATTACATGGATGAAGTTGAACGTCTTTGCGACCGCATCTTACTATTAAAAGATGGCGTCGCACGCGCTTACGGTACCGTCAGTGAAGTTCGCAAATCATTCAACAACAAATCACTCGATCAAATCTTTGTCGATGTCTATGGCGAAAACGAAGCAGAGGAGGAAAGCCATGAATAAAACTTTCGAAGTCATTCGTTTCGAGGTTATGCGCAGTATTAAGAAGCCGAGTTTCTGGGCCGCTGCAATTCTGATTCCTGTCTTATTTGCATTCTACATTTTCATCGCCGCCATGAGCGGTTATTCCGCTGGCGAGATGCTCGATTCCGCCACTGACACATCCAATATGACACTTGGCCTTTATGATGGCGCCGAATATCTCAAAACAACCAAAATCGTGAACGAAGATGGCAATGAACAAGAATTCACGCTTTTTGATGATGAAGCTAGCGGCATCGCGGCCGTTCAGAATCAAGAAATTGACGTCTTTTATGCAATTCCGCAAAACTTCGCCGAAAATCCAACCGTTAATATTTACGTCAAACCAGATCAAGCAAAGTTGCTAGACAATTATTCTTTGCCAATTGCCACAATTCTACAAACGCAAGCCGTCCAGGATGTCTCGCCGATCAATTACGCTATCATCACAAACACGATCAGTTATGACACTACGACTTACGACGCTAAAGACAACCACGAAGTTGAAATGGGCGAAATCACCGGCAAAATTTCCGGCCCAATTATCGCGCTCGCTCTGTTTTACATTCTAATCATCGTACTAGGTAACCGCCTTGTAGTAGCAATGACGGAAGAGAAAGAAAACCGCATTAGCGAATTGATGCTTACTAGTATTAATCCTCGTAATTTAATCGTCGGCAAGATTATTTCTTTGATGATTGTCGGCTTAATCCAGCTCGCCGTACTCGTAATTCCAGTACTCATATTGTATAAAGTTGGCTTGAATTATAACGCGATTCCAGAATTCGTAATTGAAAGTTTGAATGCCTTATCAATCGCGCAATACTCATTACTGTTACTTGCGTCATACTTCCTATTCACAGCCTGCTGTGTCATCATTGGCACTATTACGCCAACCGCTAAAGACGCCAACTCATATTCCAGCGTCTTAGTCATTATGGTGATTTTGCCAATTTTCTTCCTTGGCAGCTTTGGTGGCACCGAAAACCAATTCATGATGTATTTCCTAACTTATTTCCCGCCAAGTGCACCAATCGCTATCATGCTACGCGCCATCTTTGGTTCGCTCGCCACTTGGGAATTCTGGGTTGGTCTCGCAGATATTGTAATCGTAGGCGCCTTACTCACAAAACTTGCAACCCACATCTTCTGCAAAAACGCTATCGAATTTACGGCGAAAATCAACTTTAAAAAATTACTCGGGAGCCCACGTAGCACATGGAAAAACTAAGTATTCTCCTCGGTAAAAGCGTCCAAAAAGTCACCCGCCTTCGCGGCAACGGCGGCTCCGCATTACCGGGCCTCGTAATCGAACGTACGAATCCAAAATTCGTTCGCAATATTCTATCCAAATTACCATATGGCGTCGTAGTAGTGTCAGGCACAAACGGCAAAACCACCACTACTAAAATCGTCACTGAATTACTCGAAGCCGAAGGCCTTAAGGTTTTCACTAACAAGACCGGTAGCAATTTCGTCCGTGGTGTTATTTCCGCCATTTTGAAAAATATCAAACTCAGCGGAAAATTCGATTACGATATCGCCGTACTTGAACTCGACGAAGCGCATGCAGTTAAATTCTGCGAGGTTGTACCGATTAATTACGCGCTCTTACTCAACGTCCAGCGCGACCAGCTCGATCGCTTTGGCGAAATCGACCACACGGCAGAATTACTTCAGAAAGTTGCCGAGAATGCCCAAAAAGCCGTCGTACTTAATCGCGAGGATCCGCGCGTTGGTAAAATTAAAGCCAAGCATAAAGTATTCTTTGGCCTTTCCGATACTTTATTGAAAAAATTCCCATCCGACGATAATTTACTCGATAAAGCCGACATTCATAGTTCCACACAGCCCGCACTTGTTACGCTCGAAAAACTCAACGGCCAAAAAGCCAGTTATCACATCAAAACTAGCGACTACCAAACCAACCTTACGCTCAAGGGTATTTACAACGCTTACAACGCCGCTGGCGCACTCGCACTAGTTAGCACTATTTTGCCAGAAACCGATAGCGCCAATTTTGTACAGACGCTCAGCAAAGTGGAGTCCGCCTTCGGCCGTGGGGAAGTCTTCAAAATTAATGATGCCGAAGTTGAAATTCTGCTCGTTAAAAATCCGAGCGCCTTCCAACTTAGCCTCGCCAGTTTTGTCGACGATGAACATGATTATATGATTGCAATTAACGACAATATTGCTGATGGTCACGATATTTCCTGGCTCTGGAATGTCGATTTTAAAGCACTTCCTAGCGTTAAAATGGTTTCCGGCATTCGTGCTACCGACATGGCCTTGCGCCTCAAATACGATGATGTCAAAGTTGAAAAAATCGAAGAAAATCTCGAAACTGCCGTCGATAAATTCGCCACCGCCAACAAAAAGCCAAAACGCATCTTTACCACTTATACGGCGATGCTAGAAATTCGTAAAATAATCTCCGGAAAGAGCTTACTATGAATCTAAATATTCTTCACTTATATTCAAAAGAAATGAACCTTTACGGCGATCACGGCAACATTCTAACGCTCCGTAAACGTTGCGAATGGCGTGGTATCAAAACTAAAGTTTACACGCACGAACCAGGCCAAGAAATTCCAAATGATATCGATATTATTTTTGGCGGTGGCGGTCAGGATTCCGGTCAAAGTAAAATCGAAAAAGACCTTGTTCGCATCGCGCCAGAATTGAAAGAAATGATTGAAGCCGGCACGCCGACGCTCGTCATTTGCGGTCTCTATCAGCTATTTGGTGAATATTTTGAAACTAGCGAAGGTCAAAAAATTCAAGGTACTAACATTCTTGGTATTACTACCAAAGGCGGCCCAACTCGTTTAATAGGAAACATTACTATTAATACGCCAGAACTCGGCGAAGTCGTTGGCTACGAAAATCATTCCGGCCTCACCACGCTTAAACCAGGCACGCTCGCCTTCGGTACCGTCGTCAATGGCGCTGGCAATAATGGCGAAGATATGACCGAAGGTGCAATGTATAAAAACTGCATCGGCACCTATCTTCATGGCCCAATCTTGCCGAAAAACCCACGCGTAGCAGACTTCTTAATCCTTAAAGCACTTGAAAAGAAAACCGGCAAAGCTCAAAAACTCGCCGTCTTAAATGATCGCATCGAACAGCGCGCACACAAAGTTGCCATTAGTCGTCCGAGGTAATTATGGTAGATTTCTATAGCATCCCATCCGATGAGCTACCAATGACTATGAAGGCGCTCCAGCGTCGCGCCAAAGAACGTGGCTGGCCAAAAATTAGCAAGCTCTATCATCCCGGTCCAAGCATCTTGTTCGCGACACGTCCGGACGGCCAGGAAGTACGCATTTTTGCCGCCGTACCACCAACTAGTACTGATTTTGCCTGCAATATCGCACGTGACAAACTCGCTACATATAACTTATTAAAGACCATTAATGCGCCACAACCAGAAACTATTGACGCAGTCCATGGAGACATTACCAACTTCATCAAAGAGCAGGGCAAAATCGTAATTAAGCCAACTTTTGGTGCTCACGGACGCGATATTTTTACTAACATTACTGACCCCGAAGAAGCCACAAAAATCATAACGGAACTCGCACCGCGTTGCGAACAAGGTTCCGTAATTGCACAAAAACAAGTCGCATATGACGGCAATGAGATTCGCGCCATCTACATTAACGGCGAATACGTTGTCGCATTCGAGCGTATTCCAGCCGCCATCACAGGCGATGGCGAGCATAGCGTAGCTGAGTTAATCGATATCGAAAATCAAACCATCCGCACTGAAGCTTACAAATCCAATCTCGCCTTCATTAATAAAGAAGAAGCGCTCAAATATCTCGGCGATACGGCCAATAATATCCCAGAGCAGGGCGTAAAAGTACGCGTTAGTTCAACCTGCAATATTGGTATGGGTGGCACCGTAAAGACCGTCCAATTATCCGCCACACAACGCGCCGTCTCAACTCGTGTCGCCAAAGTTACTGGGCTAAAAGTCGTCGGTATTGATTTCTTTGGCGAAAACATTCTAGAAATTAACAGCTCACCTTCACTCTACATGCCTTCCGGTGACGAATTCGCAGATTTAGCCGTCCGCAAATATCTCGAGTATCTAGAATCTATTTAGAAACTTTCATTTCCGCTGGGATAGCAGACCATTTTAGACGCGCACCCATATCGGCCTGCTCCGCAACTGACGCTAGGCGCGTAATGCGCGTATCGGCCGAAGTCGTTGCATGATAATCATAAGTCCAGGTTACTTGCAGGCGTGGTAATTTTGCATTTTGAATATTCGTAAAGCAAGTCTTTTTATCCTTCAAACACCCTTCACCCAACTCATTCCATTTATCAAAGTCGACGTCAGCAATGTTAATCTTAGCATTCGCTTCAATTGCCGCTGAACGGACCACTTCTTTATTGAAAACCTGGTCAAACATAAAGTTACCCATCGAGTAGACAATTAGTTTACCTTTATAAGCTTCCGCATCTTGCGACCAATGCGGATGATCGGCAATCACTGCATCCACGCCATAATCAATCATTTTATGATACAAATTCTGACGCAGAGTATCGTGTACAGATTTATACTCGGCACCCATATGTGGCATCGCAATTGTCGGCACAACCGTCGAATAAGTCTTCATGTTTTGCAAATAATCTTCCGCTGGCACGCCGAAAACGCCATGAGCCGAGCAAAAACCAAACGGCATCTGAATCTTTTTCGTTTCTTCATTATCGTAGGTTACATTAATTGGCAATACGACAATATCGCAATTCGTAGCCTCCGCCGTATCACGTGCTAATTCTGATGAGGCAGTGCCAGTATATTTTGGCGTACCAAAATACTGAATTTTATTCTGATCGAGATATTTACGTGTAGTAGTTAAGCCAACACCACCACCTTGATTGTCGGAGTGATTATTGCCCAGCCCAAATGCTGTAAAATACTTCGCTGCTTCTGGCAAATAATCTGGGTCGCAGTTAAATTTAAAAATATTTTCTTCTTCAGCTTTATTATGGCCATTATCAGTCACTGGGCATTCCAAGCCACCAATCCAGGCATCATAGTTTTTACGATCTAATGTGTCAAGTTGAGAAAAAGGATATTTAACACCAAGTTGCGACTCGCGCGCCATCGTATTCGTACGGCGTCCCCAAAAGGTCGTTCCCGCATACATTATGCGCATTTTTGCTGCCGTCGCAACCGGATCCGGTTCTGGCTCTGGTTCTGATTCGGCTGTTGATTCCGGCTGTTTAGAACCACTATTAATCGCGACTAATACCCCACAGGTAGCGCCTGCTACTACAGCGATACCCAAAATAATAATAATTATTTTCCCAACGCTTTTCATATTAATTAAAGTATAACACTAATTATTAGTAGCACTAGCCTCAGCGGACTGGCTAGCTTTCCATGGCAACTTTGAGCCGTCGTAGCCATACGTCATCACTAGAAACCAGCAAGTCGCCAAAGCAATCGCAAGTATTGCAATAACACACCATATCAGGCGACCAATGAACTTTAGAACCTTCATGTTACTTTTTATTGTACAATATAAATAACCGAAAAGAGGAGAAAAATATGTTCGATTTAAAGGACCAAGTAGCCGCCGTAACGGGTGCATCATCAGGACTCGGTCGTCAAATGGCGCGTGCATTCGCCGCTCAAGGTGCCAATCTTGTAATTATGGCTCGTCGCGTTGAACGACTAAAAGAACTCAAAGATGAGCTCGAGGAGCAGTATCATGTTCAAGTTTTGCCAGTTCAGTGCGACGTAACCAACACTGAAGACATCAAAGACGCCGCCAAAAAAGCCGAAACTAAATTCGGCCACGTCGATATTCTACTTAACTGCGCCGGCTCTAGCAAAGATAAGGGTGTAATCGAAATGACCGATGATGAATGGGATTTTACTATCGCAACCGATCTTACAAGCGTCTTTAAAGTCACGCGCGCTTTCGCCGCTATTATGAAGAAGAATCATTATGGTCGCATCATTAATATTGCCTCCATGTATGGCTTAGTTGGCAATACTGAAATTCACACTGTCGCTTACCATGCCAGCAAGGGTGGCGTCGTTAACTTCACGCGCGCCGTTGCTGCCGAATTAGCAATGGACGGTATTACCTGCAACGCAATTTGCCCAGGCTATTTCTACACTGAGCTCACGACAGAAGTTTTAGATACTGATCGCTTCCAGGAATTCGCCAAGACTCACGTCCCAATGCAACGCTATGGTAAAGAAGGCGAACTGAATGCCGGCGCCATCTTCCTAGCTAGCAAAGAAGCGTCATATGTTACTGGTCTTATTATGCCAATCGATGGCGGTTATACTTGCATTTAGCCATTCAGGAGTAAATATACTTAAACCAGAAAAATACCCATAGAATATGGGTATTTTTTATTCTTTGAGTAATTTTTATGTTGCTTTTGTTCATTTTCATGTACAATAAGAAATATATTGAACATCAACCGTAAGACGGAGCTAGCATGCGCGCATCGACCCAAAACGTAAACCAAAACCCCAAAGCTCTTACTGAGAAGCAATTCAATTTACTACGTCTTTTAGCTACTAGCGAAAAAGCCTACAATCAACGCCAGCTTCAGCACGAATTGGGCTATTCGCTCGGTATTATCAATAAGCTCGTCAAAGATCTTACTAGCCAAGATTTAATTAAAGCAAACGAAATTACCAAAAAAGGCCTCAAGATACTTGAACCATACCGCGCCAAACGCGCTATTTTTGTTGCTGCCGGTTTTGGTAGCCGCTTAATGCCAGTTACCCTCACGACGCCAAAACCAATGGTAAAAGTAAATGGCCGTCGCATTATCGAAACACTTATCGACGCCTGCATTGCAGCCGATATTAAAGAAATCTATATCGTCCGTGGCTACCTTGCCGAATGCTTTGATGAATTATTGAAGAAATATCCTATGATTAAATTCATCGAAAACACTTCATATAAAGAAGCCAACAACATCGGTTCCGTCGTTGCTGCTAGCAATTTACTCGAAAATGCCTACATCCTAGAAGCTGATTTGCTTGTTTCAAATCCGGCAATCATTACTAAATACCATTACACCTCGGATGTACTTGGCATTTGGAAAGAGCGCACCGACGACTGGGTGCTAAATGTCGACAAGAATGGTTACGTACACGAAGAAGCAATTGGTGGCATTAATACTTATCAAATGGTTGGTATTTATTATCTCAATTCAGCAGATGGCGCAAAGCTTTCACGACACATCAAAGAGGCCTATGCGGCGCCGGGCGGCAAAGAACGCTATTGGGAAACCGTACCAAATCAAACTTACCGCGGACAATACAGAATCAAAATGCGTCCATGTCTACAAGAAGACATTATTGAAATTGATACAATTCGCGAATTAAAAGCAATCGATAAATCTTACGACGTATAGGAGGCGTCTATGGCAACAAAAACCAGAAAAGGGAAGGCGTCTACAGTACGCAAGACAAAATCAAAAACCGATAAAGGGCCAAAGCTTAAAAAGCAACTCTCGCCAATGCACGTCTGGGCCATTGCTTTTGGCTGCATCATCGGCTGGGGATCTTTTATTAATCCTGGCAAAAAATTCTTACCAAACTCTGGTATCGCCGGCACTACTATCGCCATGATTCTTGGCGCCCTCGTGATGGCCATTATTGCTTTTAGCTACGCCTACATGGTGCCAAAACATCCGAAAGCTGGCGGCGAATTCACATTCACAAAAGCCTGCTTCGGCAAAAAACTCGCCTACGTCTGCGGTTGGTTTTTAGTAGCAGCATATCTCACCAACGTCCCAATGAATTCTACCGCGATCGGACTTATCGTAGACGGCCTCGACGGTCCACTCAATATACTGAAATGGGGCTTCCATTACAGTATTGCCGGATTTGATGTTTACCTTGGCGAAATATTACTCGCCGTCGGCATCCTCATATTATTTGGTTGGCTAAATATTATTGGCGTAAAGAAAGCTGGATTTATTCAGACCGTTCTCGCATCAACGCTCGCCGGCTGTGCGGTAACATTATTTATTTCCGGTATCGTCGCTGCTCTAACGAAAGGCGTAAACCTCGAACCGATTTGGGGCTTCGATAAGGCTGCCGCTATTGCCGCTGGCGCCACTACTGCCAATATCGGCGAATTTGCACATCTTGGCACGCAGGGAATTTTATCCGCTATATTAGCAACTTTTGCCATCGCGCCATGGGCCTTCGTAGGCTTCGATACGATCCCGCAAGCCGCAGAGGAGTTCAAATTCCCATTCAGCAAAGTTATCAAAATCATGCTTATCGCAATCGCATTCGGGTGCTTTGTGTATGTCTCAAACAATGCCGTGGCCGCTATCGCATTACAAAACTGGCCAGAACGTGTCATGGCCGGTGACTGGGTATTACTAGTTGCCGCCGAAGAAATGCTTGGCGTATTCGGCAAAGTTCTAATTGGACTCGGCGTATCGAGCGCCGTATTGTCTGGCATTATGGGCTTTTATTTAGCCTCCAGTCGCCTCATGTATTCCATGAGTCGCGACGGCTACTTACCAGCTTGGTTTGGCAAAATTGACAAAAAATACGGCACACCAAAAAATGCTATGATTTTCTGCATCCTCATTTCATTGTCCGGCCCAATTCTCGGCCGTGAAGCTTTAGGCTGGTTCGTAGACATGTCGGCCATTGGCGCATCAATCGGCTACTTCTTTACCTGTGCGGCCACATTAGTCACTATGAAACGCGAAAAAGACAAGCGAAAGGGGCTGAAAGCGCTTGCTATCGCTGGTGTCATATTCTCAGTATCATTCATGATCTTGCAGCTGATTCCAATTCCAGGTTTATCAGGAGTACACTTCGGTAACGAGTCATACATTATGCTTCTAGTATGGATCGCGATTGGTGCCGCTTTCTATTACAAGCAGCGCTCACATTTTATTGTTGAAGAGAATTAATAATTAATCTTTCGGCCTTGCAAAGTTGTCGATAAAAGTAAACAGGCCATATAAGAACAGAAATAGAAATATCGGCGAGAGACGCATAAAGCCCAGACCAAATACCATCAAGAATATGCCGGCCAGCATCCTCGTACCCGAATCGAAAGGAGATGCTTCTTTGCGTCTATTATTAATATTCGGTCGGACTGGCGCATCATAATGCAGCTGATTATGAATCTGTTTTTCTTCAGCATTCTTGAACAACCGAATAATATCTAAGTACGAATATTCTTCGACAATACGGCGCGGACCACTTTTTGTAACTTCCGGCTCATTATTCACTACATATTCATAGGCAGACTTAATCTCTTTGAATTTTTCCGCACTACCATTTGGCATATCCGGATGATAAATTTTAGACAGCTGACGGAACACGCTTTTCGCTTCTTCTTCGCCAACGCCAGGCTTTACGCCAAGCACTGCGCATGCTTTTTCATATTCACTATTCGTTGCCGCATCGCGACCACCCAAGATTACAATCGTAATTGATGCGATTAATACTCGATGATTGCGCGTCATTACGTTCCATTCGCCATCATCATCGTAATAATCCATTTGTGCATCAGAAAAAGTCTGGATTAATTCACTCACATGCGCCTTTGCGAGCTCTAATTTTGAATAGCGACGGCGTAAACCATCACTACCGCCTACGGAATATGACACATCAAAACGTACATCTGCTTTTGGTCGGCTAACAATCTCCAAATAAACAACCGTATTATCGCGTAAATCAAAGTACCATCGATCCGCGCCAAATCCTTCACGAACATTCAAAATATACCCAGCCATCTCATTTCGGAAACGCGTGACATAATAGCTTGCTTCTTGATGAGTATTAAAAACTAACGCCGAACGATCGTTGCTCGATATTCCATTTTTCGTAATCGAAAAAAGCGTAAGATACTTCATTTCTATATTTATTTTAGCGCATACGACGCATCGAAACTAATAAAACCAATAGCATTTTCCGATGCATTTGTTACAATTAAAGCATGAAGGAGCATCAGCGGCATAAAACTTACCGCACTCGACTTGTCGGAATTATATTTTCCTTAGCTGTAATCTTGTGCGCATCATTTATAGTATTATCTAATCCAACCCCGACCAATGCCGACGGCGGTGTAACTACTTGCGAATGTACAAACACTTATTCCGATGGCACTACAAAGACTGAGGCCGGCGCCGAATCAATCCTTCTTGGCGACGGTAACGGCTGTTTTTTGTGGCGGTACCAAAGGCATAGCGCAAACCGTCACGACCGTCATTAGTGCCGGCATTGCCGTAGCGGGCACTATCGGTGTTATCTGGGCGGGCACATTGTGGCTTACTGCCCGCGATAATGAGGCGCAAGTTGCAAAAGCCAAACGTCGTTTCCTTGAAACCGTAATCGGTATCGTAGCTCTCACAATTTTCGACGTCGGCTTAGCAATGTTTTTGCCAGGAGGCGCAGCGAGCGGTGGCCCAACCGTCGTCAGCTCCACGTCGAAGCGCTCGACTGATCCGTACCCACAAGTCGCCACAGTTGAAAATATCCCAGATACGCCAACAACTCCATCGTCCGACCCTTCTACACCATCTACTCCTTCCACACCGTCCGATCCTTCCACGCCATCCAATCCTTCTACACCTTCAACTCCATCCACTCCATCCGGTAATACTTGCAAAGATTACGGAGTCAGCTCGGGCACAGAGTATCATACACAATTTGGCTCATATGCTGATATTCAATGGAAGGGCGGCAATTGTCCAAACTGCAAAATTAGACAATCCGGTTGTCCAATGATTGCTATCTTAAACTCTATTATTAAAGTGACCAACTGCAAGCTCACACCGCGCATGTTCGCCGACGAAATGAAGAGTTATACCGGCAACTTTTCGAATCGTCGTGGTATTTTTAGTAGCGATAGCGACTGGAGTAATCTTGGCGGCAACATCATTAATCACTACGCTAGCGTCTATAAAGTAAATGTAAAAAGCATCGGCAAGGGAAGCGTAAAATCTGCAATTGCCGCTGGCCACGCCGTAATCGCACGCGGCGCCCGTGGAGGTGACGACAGTAATAAAGTCTTCTCCAAAAACGGACACTTCGTCGCGTTCGTCGCCATTAATGGCAACACTATATCCGTCAAAAATCCAGCCTCCAGCAGCTTTAGCAGTGTTTCTTTCGAAACAGCAACTAGATACGCCACGGATTATTGGGAGGTTTGGAAGTAATGTATAACGGCAATCAATACAACGGACCATCAATGGTTATGCCGGCAAATTATGCACCCGCGCCAGAGCCTCCACAAAAACGCAGCCATAAAGGCCTCATTCTTATCATTGTTGCAATACTAATAATTGGCGCTATCATTACAGTAGCGATTGTTGTTTTTACAAATGACAACGATTTTCATCGCGATGCCGAACAAATCACTTACGATAGCGGCGATGAAGAAACTGGTGGCGGCAAAGAGTCCATTCCAAAGAACGAAACTCTAGACTTTTTGAAAGATTATTCTATTTCGAATGAAGACATTCAAAAAATCGAAATGGAAGTCTTCAATAAACTAAATGCACATTACGGAGAGCGCAGCTTCGATTATGTCGTTTATGACATCAAAAACATCAAAAAGACCACTACTAGAATCTCATTTGCATTCACTACCAACCTACAAGATAAAACTTTCTACGTCGATCTTACTCTAAATAATAATAGCGTCGAAGCAATCGCAATTAACTAGTTCTTTATCGCCGTTTCTATCTTTTCGTATTTAGCGTATTTTTCTATCAAAATATCTCTATCATTCTTATTCTCAGTTTTTGGTGAGACGATTCCGATTCGTTCGAATTTTTTCAGTACCGCTTCCGTACGGTCGTGGCCCCATCCCATACTCTTCTGAACTAACGAATAACTACATCTTTTATTCTCTAAAATAACTTTTACGGCCGCGCGTAAATCTTCAAAGGAAAGATCTTTTATTTCCAATAGACACTTAGCGCGGAGGACTTTTTCGACGATATCAAGCTGCGGCTCAAATTCATCACCTAAACGTTTAAGTTCTTCGATGGCTGGTTCAAAATCGTGTTTAGCCGCCAACTGATACCATTTCTTCGCCGTTTCAATATCCTCTTTGCCAGCAATTGTACCAACTTCATACATGTGTCCAATACCAGCATAGCCCAACGCATCTCCTAGCACTAAAGCATCAAGATAATATCCAGCCGCCTTCTTATAATCCGGCTTTTGCCCCTTAAACCCATCAGCATAAAGCTTTCCCAAATTCGAACAGCAATACGCGTCGCCATGTTCAGCTCCATTCTGATATAAGGCAACAGCTTTCTGAATATTTTTCTCAACAACAAATCCATTTTCGTAATAAAGGCCTAAATAAAATAGAGCATCAGTATCACCTCTACCAGCTACATCCAGAAAGAGCCAGTATGCCATCTCGCGGTCTCTCTTCACGCCATTGCCATAATGTAAGCAATTAGCATAGTTGAACTTGCCTTTAATGTCTCCCAATAGTGCAGCCTTTAAATACCATTTCGCGGCGCTTTTCCAATCAATTTCATCCTCATCGAAATCATTATTTTCGTAAATATTACCAAGATTAACCATAGCGACAGAATCATTCATCGCCGCAGCCCTGGTGTAGTATTCAAAGGCTTTATCGATATCTTCATCTACAGCTAAACCGTTATGGTAGAACCACCCCAGCTTATTCAATGCAGGCGAGTATCCTTTCGCCGCACATTTTTGATAAATCTCGAAGGCCGCACCATAATCTTGCTTCACCACCTCACCATATTCATAATTCTCCCCAAGTTCAAATAGTCGCTCCACTTCATGCTCGGTAAGATATTCATCTTTAATGTCACTAACTACACGCGTATCTGATTTTTTTACCCATAAGCCTCCTTCTGCAGATATTATAAATCACCGAACCGATTAACGTTAAGATACGGTATAAACAAAAAAATGCACCCAAACGGTATATCTTCCAGATATGTTTTTACTTTAATGCTTTAAAACAATAAAATGGAGGACCTAACGGGACTTAAGCCAAACTTTTTCATGTAGTCGTTCCGAGATCTCGGCCTTCACTTTTTCAAGGTTACTGCAAGTGAGCAGCGGAATCAGTTGGTTGATTTCCTCAATACTCTTATCCCACCACTTGAATTGCAGCAATAAATCAATTAATTCATCATCGAAGCGTTTGCGAAGTTCTCTCGATGGATTCCCGATTGTAATCGTATACGGCTCGACGTCACTCCCAACCACACAATTAGCGCCAACGATAGCTCCATCGCCAATATGTACACCCGGAAGGATTACTACGTTCTGACCAATCCAAACATCATTCCCGATTACCGTGTCGCCTTTGAGCGGTAAATCGGAAGGCTTCGGCGGCTCCATATTCCATCCTTCAAGTGTATAGAATGGAAATGTCGATACGGCATTCATCTGATGATTAGCGCCATTCATGATAAATTCAACACCGGACGCAATCTGGCAGAACTTACCAATAATCAACCTATCGCCGATCCATTCGTAATGATGGGTAACATGACTTTCGAATTCCGAATCCGCAATATATGTAAAATCGCCAACCACGATATTTGGGTTTTTAATTGTTGGCTTTACGTAGATTTCCTTATCGTATCCCGCAATCGGATGCACCACATTCGGATCTGGATGTTTTCCGTCTTTCATTATTTATCATCCCATCTAATTCTTATCTTTATTAATTATTATAGGGCCACACGGATAAAATATCTATGAATCAGGAAACTCATAAACAAACTAGAAATCAGGCTGCCCGCATATCTACGCGCCTCGGATCACATATTGACGCTGCTATGAGACAAATGTATCATTATACTAATGCTAACTGAATTTCTTTACTCCAAATAGGCGAATTCATGAATAATAAAAATCAAGGCGTTACAGAACTAATCACGGATAACTTTTTCGCATTGCTTCAACGAAAAGGCTTCACGGAAATCAGTATTTCAGAAATAGTTCAACATGCAGGAGTAGGCCGTGCCTCTTTCTATCGAAACTTTTCTAGCAAGGAAGATATTGCGAAACGCTGGACATTCGAAGTCACGAAACGATTCCTCAGCGAATCCGGCATTAAGGATTTACCATACGGTAGTCGTGACTACTTCATAAAGCTATTTACACACTTATATGCTACCCGCGTTAGGGCTAAATTAATTTGTGACGCGAATTTGATCTACATATTGCGCGACGAATTCAATAATAGTTACCTCAACAGCCATATCGGCGAAGACGAATATCAATCATATTACCTCATCGGCGGCATTTTCAACGTCTATCTTCATTGGCTACTCAAGGGCTGCCAAGAATCCCCGGATCAAATTGCAAACAAGATTATCGAATTAAATATAAGAACAAAAGGAAGCAAAAAGGATATATCATGAAAAAAATCGCAAAAATTATAGGAATAATCCTCGCCATACTAATTGTACTTGGCATAGGAATATTCACATTACTCAACAAAACCATATTCATGAAGCATCCTGAGCTATCCGGAAATCCAGAAACAGGGAAATGGTATGATATTACACCGCAAGACGCAAAATCCTCAGACGGCAGCAGCTGGCACGGACTCTTCAATTTGGGTAAAGACAAGAATAAAGTTGTCGTATATTTCTTTGGTGGAGGTGTTAGTATCACGCCAGAAACATCTGAAGGCGGTAGCAAATTCTATGCGACCAACATGACTGCGCAAGACTTTGTTGCGCTTGGCGGCATCGGTAGTGATGCTGAAGAAAACCCATTCAAAGACTGGACCAAAATAGTAGTCCCTTACGCCTCCGGCGACTTCCATACTGGCACTGGCGAATATAAATATACCAACGGAAACGGAAAAGAAAAAGTCGTCTATCATAATGGCTACAATAATTATTCGCTATTAATGAACGAAGTTAAAAAGTATATTAACTACGATGATGTAGAATCCCTACTCGTAACTGGCTTTAGCGCGGGCGGCTTTGCAACATCTCTGCTTGCGGACGACGTAATCGACTATTTCCCAAATACCAAAAACATAACCGTCGCAGTAGATAGCTCGCTTCTTATATATGAAGATTGGCATAAGACCGCAACCGAACTCTGGAAGAGCCCAGCAGAAATCAGCGATCGTCTTACTGGAAATAATATTGTCCTAGATAGCCTCGTAGCGCTACACGAAAAACGCGGTAATCAAGTTAAAATACTGTTTGATTGCTCAGTTAGAGACGATACTCTCCAGCAATACCAGGGCTATATCGATAACGGCAAAATGGAACAGTCAAAAGATAACAGCGATAAATTCCAAATCGCCCTCAAGCAAATGGTGAAAGATTTGCAAGACAAGATTGACGGAGTCGGTATATATATTTGGGAGTACGGAACTCACGACGATTGGAATGGTACACAGCACACAATCATTTCATCAAACTTAGTCGAAAAACTAGAGAACGACAAAAGCGTCGCCGACTGGATGATTGATGCCGTAAATGGCGAGGTGAAGAGTTATGGCCTCGGCTTACTAGACAAAGAGTTTTAAAATAAGAAATAATGAATAAAAAAATAATTATATCTATTATATTGATATTAATAATTATTATCTTAGGAATAATATTTATTCCAAAGTGGAAAGGTAAAAACATTGATATGAATGAAATAAAGGAAAATATAAAGAATAAAGATACTTCTTTTGATTTTAGTAACAAATATGTAATTCTT